>JBJXGH010000081.1:0-64974 GCA_046153685.1 Alphaproteobacteria bacterium | reverse complement strand
AACATGGCGGGAAAAAGCACGTTTCTGCGCCAAAACGCGTTGATCGCGGTCATGGCGCAGATGGGAGGTTTCGTTCCCGCTCTCTCGGCGCGCATCGGTGTCATCGATCGCTTGTTCAGTCGCGTGGGCGCGGCGGACGATCTTGCGCGCGGGCGCTCGACCTTCATGGTCGAGATGGTCGAAACCGCGGCGATTCTCAACCAGGCGGGCCCGCGCGCGCTCGTGATCCTCGACGAAATCGGTCGCGGCACTGCGACCTTTGACGGTCTGTCGATCGCCTGGGCGACGATCGAACATCTTCACGGCGTCAATCGGGCACGCGCGCTCTTCGCCACCCATTACCACGAGCTGACCGCCTTGGCGGAAAGACTGGACGGCCTTTCCTGCCACACGATGCGAGTGAAGGAATGGCGGGGCGCGGTCGTGTTTCTACACGAAGTGGCGCCGGGCACGGCCGATCGGTCCTATGGCATCCATGTCGCCCGTTTGGCTGGCTTGCCGGATTCGGTCATTGGCAGGGCGGACGAGATTCTGGCGCTTCTTGGGCAAGGTGAGCAGGCCGGCGCCCTGGCGCGCCTTGCGGACGATTTGCCGCTGTTCCGCGTCGCACCCGAGCGCCCGACAAAACCCGCCGAGCCCGATCCCGTGGAGGCGGCTCTGGCCGCGGTCGATCCGGATACGCTGAGCCCGCGCGAGGCGCTCGAATTCATCTATCGCCTTGCGGCCTTGCGTCGGTCGAGGGGCGAGGGCCGCTAGGTCCGGCCTTGCGCCGCCGGGGGCTGCCATCGTGTATATAATATATAATAAGGACTCCGCCCGCCGCCTTGGTGCGGCGCATATCGGAAACGCCATCGGCCGCAATGAAGATCGTTCGCCCCCGCGCCATCATCGATCCGCGCATCCTGCGCGAGCGCGCAACGGGGATTGCGCGCATGGGCGGCGCGAACCGGCGTTCGGAAATGCTCCTGTTGTTGAAGGACGCGCTCGCCGCAGGCCGCGCCGAAATCCAACGCCGCTTCACGGCGCGCGCTTCAGGTGCCGCGACGGTCGCGGCTGGCGCACTCCTCGTCGATCAAATCGTGCGCCTCTGCCATGTTCACGCGCTGGCGGCCTATCCCGCGGCGAATCCGACTGAGGGCGAGCGTCTCGCGGTGGTCGCGGTCGGCGGCTACGGGCGTGGGGAATTGGCGCCCCACTCGGACGTGGATCTCCTATTCCTGCACGTCTATAAGCCCGCCCCACGCACCGAACAGATCGTTGAATCCATTCTGTATTTTCTCTGGGATCTCGGCCTCAAGGTCGGCCACGCGGTGCGATCGGTCGACGAATGCCTGCGCCTTGCGCGCGGCGATCACGTCATCGCTACCTCCTTGCTCGACGTCCGTTGTGTCGCGGGAGACCGTCGCCTGTTCAACGAATTGCGCCGGCGCTTCGTTTCGGAAGTGGTGGCAGGCACGGAAATCGCCTTTCTCGAGGCCAAGCTCGGCGAGCGCGACGTTCGCCACGCGCGACTCGGCGATTCGCGCTACGTGCTTGAGCCGAACATCAAGGACGGCAAGGGAGGATTGCGCGATCTTCACACCCTGCTCTGGATCGCGAAGCACCTTTACCGCATTCAGACGATGGACGATTTGGCGCGTCTGGGCGTGCTGACGGAAAGGGAAGTGCGCCGATTCGAAAAGGCGCAGAACTTCCTTTGGACCCTGCGCTGTCATCTGCATTTCCTGACCGGCAGGGCGGGGGACCTGTTGACTTTCGACGTGCAAACGACGATCGGGCGCCAACTTGGCTACACCGCGCATGCCGGCACGCTCGGCGTCGAGCGCTTCATGAAGCACTATTTCATCACGGCCAAGACGGTCGGCGACTTGACGCGTATTTTCTGCGCCGCGATCGAGGCCGAGCACAAGCGCCGGCCCTTCGTCGAACTCGACGGGGTCGCGGGCAGCGCCGGATTCGTGCTCGAGGGCGAGCGCCTCGCGGTCTCGGACGAGGGCGCGTTCGAGCGCGCTCCGGTCGATCTTCTGCGCCTGTTCCACCTCGCCCACGAGCGCAACCTCGACATCCATCCCAAGGCGCTGCAGCTCGTCACGCGCAGCTTGCGTCTGATCGATTCGACGCTGCGCGCCGACGAAGAGGCTAATCGGCTGTTCCTGGAAATATTGACTTCGCCCAAGGGCCCCGAGGGCGCGCTGCGCCGGCTCAACGAGGCGGGCGTGCTCGGCCGATTCGTGCCAGATTTCGGCCGCGTTGTCGCCCAAATGCAGCACGACATGTACCATGTGTACACCGTCGACGAGCACACCATCCGGGCCATCGGCATTCTATCGCGCATCGAACGCGGCCTCTTGCGCGAGGATCACCCCTTGGCGAGTGCCGTGATTCACAAGGTGCAGTCGCGCCGCGCGTTGTACGTCGCGATTCTGCTGCACGACATTGCCAAAGGCCGCGGTGGCAATCACCCCGAACTGGGCGGCCAGATCGCCGAACGCCTCTGCCCGCGCCTCGGTCTCGAGGCCGAGGAGACCGAGAACGTTGCTTGGCTCGTGCGCTACCATCTCGTGATGAGCGAAACCGCCTTCAAGCGGGATCTGTCCGACGACAAGGCGCTCGAGGATTTCGTTGCGGCGGTGCAGTCGCCCGAGCGCCTGCGCATGCTGCTGGTGCTCACCGTTTGCGATATCCGAGCGGTTGGGCCCGCGGTGTGGAACGGTTGGAAGGCGGCGCTGCTGCGCGAGCTGTATCACCGCGCCGAGCCGCGAATGATGGGCGGCATGACGGGCGCGTCCGAGGCGCCGCGCCTCGCGGCGGCGCGCCGCGCGCTTGAGGGCGCGTTGGCGGGCTGGACCGCTTCGGACATCGACGCCCATTTGGCGCGGCTGCCGCCATCTTACGTCCTGTCCCTCGAACTCGACACGCTGGCTCGCCATGCGCGCCTGCTGCGCGAGGCCGATTTTTCCGCCGATGCATTCGTCTGCGGCGTCCGCGTCGATAGCGCGCGAGCGGTGACCGAAGTCATTGTCGGCGCGCCCGATCGTCCGGGCCTGTTCTCGCGGTTGGCTGGCGCGCTTTCAGCCGCGGGCGCCGATATCGTCGATGCCCGCATCGCCACGACGGCCGATGGCATGGCGCTCGATACGTTCTGGATTCAGGAGCCGCCCGCGCCGGATGGCGCTTCCGGTGGCGCGTTCGCCGATCCGCGCCGCCAGCGTCAATTGCGCGACATGATCGAACGCGGTCTGTCGGGCGATATCGATCTTGCGGCCGTGCTCGCCCGCCGCCGCGGGCCTGCGAGCCGCACGCGGGTGTTCGATGTGCCTTCGCGCGTGCTGATAGACGATAAGGCGAGTGCCACGCACACCGTCATCGAACTCAATGGCCGCGACCGCCCGGGCCTGCTGTACGATTTGGCCCGCACGCTCGCCGAACACAAATTGCAGGTGTCTTCAGCCAAGATTTCGACCTATGGCGAGCGGGTGGTCGACGTGTTCTACGTGAAGGACGGCTTTGGACTCAAAGTCAGCCACCCCAAGTTGATTGCGACGATTCGCGCGGCGCTGCTGGCGGTTTTGGCCGACCCGCCCGGGCTGGCCTCGGCGGCGGCGGAATAGCGGACGCGCATGGGCCTCGTGCGACATGCCACTACGGTGGGCGGCTGGACCATGGTCAGCCGGGTCGTGGGCTTTGCGCGCGATGCGCTGATCGCGGCAACCCTCGCTGCGGGCCCCGTGGCGGACGCCTTTTTCGTCGCCCTGCGCCTGCCGAACATGTTCCGCAGCCTGGCCGCCGAGGGCGCGTTCTCGGCGGCCTTCGTGCCGCTATTTTCCCGGCGGCTCGAATCCGAAGGTCGGCGTGCCGCCCTGCGCTTCGCCGAGGACGTCCTCGCGATCATGTTGGCGGTCATGTTCGCTGCGTTGATCCTCGCCGAACTCGCCATGCCCTGGTTGGTTTCGGCGATCGCGCCAGGCTTTGCCGACGACCCCGACCGCTTTCGCCTGAGCGTGGAATTCTCGCGCCTTACCTTCCCCTATCTTCTGTGCATGGCGGTGGTTGCGCTCTTGGGTTCGGTGCTCAACGCGCTCGATCGCTTCGCCGCCGCCGCCGCCGCGCCGATTCTCATGAATCTCGTCATGATCGCGGCTATCGCGTTCTTCGGCCAGGCGCTCGAAACCGTGGGCCACGCGCTATCCTGGGCCGTCGCCGCCGCGGGCGTGGTGCAGCTCGTTTGGCTCAACCATTGCGCGGCGCGGGCAGGCGTTTCGCTGCGCTTGCCGGTTCCGCGCCTGACGCCAGGTGTGCGAAGGCTGTTCGTGCTGATGGTGCCGGGTATTCTAGGCGCGGGCGTGCAGCAATTGAACCTGTTCGTCAGCACGATCATCGCCTCATTTCGCGACGGCGCGGTTTCGACGCTCTATTACGCCGATCGCATCAATCAATTGCCGCTCGCCGTCATCGGGGTCGCCGTGGGGGTGGCGCTGCTGCCGTTGTTGTCGCGCCAGATCAAGGCGGGGGATTTCGCCGGCGCCGCGGAAAGCCAGAACCGCGCGATCGAATTCACCGCCCTGCTGACCTTGCCCGCGATGGCGGCTTTGATCGCCATTCCGTTGCCCATCGTCGCCGTATTGTTCGAGCATGGCCGGTTTGGCCACGAAGAATCGCGGGCGACCGCCGCGGTCTTGGCCGCTTTTGCCGCCGGCTTGCCGGCTTATGTGCTGGTCAAGGTCTTATTGCCTGCGTTCTATGCGCGCCAGGACATCGCCACTCCCGTGCGCATCGCGGTTGTCGCCTTGATCGCGAACGCCATCTTGTCGATCGTGCTTGTCTGGCCGTTCGGAACGGTCGGCATAGCCATCGCGACTGCCGCGTCGTCCTGGTTCAACGCGGCGGGGCTGGCTTTCATCTTGCGCCGCAGGGGGCATTTCACCGCCGATTCGCGACTGAAGGCGCGCACCGCGCGCATCGCTGCGGCGGCGGCACTGACCGGCTGCGCGCTTTATGCCGCGGCTGTTGCGCTGTCGGTGGCGCTTGCGGGGCCGCTTTGGCTACAGGCGCTCGCGCTCTCGGCCCTGGTTTTTGGCGGCGGCACGTTTTACGCCGTTCTGGCCCTCGCGTTCGGCGGCACTCGCCTTGGTGAATTGCGCGCCATGCGGGCGCGCAAAGGGTGACCGGGCCCTGGCCAATGTCCGCCGCGACGGGTTGACCAGCGGGCGCCCGAGTCGCCATAACCGGCCGCGATCATCGGCGCCACATTCGGAGTTCCCATGGCCAAGGGCCGTATTTTTTCGGGCGTTCAGCCGACGGGCAATCTGCACCTCGGCAACTATCTCGGCGCCATCCGCAACTGGGTGCGTCTGCAGAACGACTTTGAGTGCATCTTTTGCATCGTCGATCTGCACGCCATCACCGTATGGCAGGAGCCGCGGCAACTGCGCGAGACCACGCGCGAAGTGGCCGCGGGCTTGCTGGCCGCGGGGATCGATCCGAATACCAGTATCCTCTTCAACCAGAGCCAGGTTCCCGCTCACGCCGAACTTGCATGGATCTTCAATTGCGTGGCCCGGCTTGGCTGGCTTAACCGCATGACCCAATTCAAGGAGAAGGCGGGCAAGGATCGCGAAAACGCCTCCGCCGGACTTTACGTCTATCCGAATCTGATGGCAGCCGACATTCTCGCCTACAAGGCGACCCATGTTCCCGTGGGCGACGATCAGAAGCAGCATCTCGAACTTGCCCGCGACATCGCGCAGAAGTTCAACCATGACTACGGCACCGAATACTTCCCCCAGGTCGAGCCCCTGATCTTCGGCGAAGCGACGCGGGTCATGAGCTTGCGCGACGGCACGCGCAAGATGAGCAAGTCCGAGCCCTCGGAGTTTTCGCGCATCAATCTGACCGACACCCCGGACCAGATCGCGCAGAAGATCCGCAAGGCCAAGACCGATCCCCAGCCCCTGCCCGAGACGGTTGCGGAACTCGAATCTCGGCCCGAGGCAGACAATCTCGTCGGCATCTACGCCGCTCTGGCGGACAAGACGCGCGAGGCCGTGCTTGCCGAGTTTGGCGGCAAGTCGTTTTCTGTATTCAAGGATGGCCTTGCGGCGCTGGCCATCGCCTCTCTCGGCCCCATGGCCGATGAAATGCGCCGCTTGATGAAGGACCCGGCGGAAATCGACCGGATCCTGCGCCGAGGTGCCGAACGCGCCCAAGCGAAGGCCGCGCCGCATCTGCGGGAAATTCAGGATTTGGTCGGCTTTTTGAGGCCTTAGGCCTGCCAGGGGGCTTTTGCCGGCGGCAATGGCGCAGTAACGTGTAGCCAGCTGGCGACGCGCGGCGACCACCGCCTGGGTGGCGTTTGAGTCGCCACAGGGCTGCCAATGCAAATCTATCTTCCGATCGCCGAAATGTCCGTGGATGTGTTCGTCGTCCTCGGGCTTGGCGGCGTGATCGGCTTTCTTTCCGGCCTATTCGGCGCGGGTGGCGGGTTTCTCCTTACGCCGATGTTGATTTTCCTCGGCGTGCCGCCACCGGTTGCGGTCGCGTCGGTCGCCAATGAACTGATCGCCGCATCGGTCTCGGGCATGGTCGCGCATTGGCGGCGGCGGACGGTTGACTTCAAGATGGGCGCATTCCTGCTCGCGGGCGGGTTTTTGGGCTCAAGCCTCGGTGTCTGGTTGTTCGGCGTGCTCAAGGGCATCGGCCAGATCGATTTCGCGATTTCGGTCTGTTATGTCCTGTTTCTCGGCTCGATCGGATTGTTGATGCTGGTCGAAAGCGCGCGCGCGATCCTGCGCCGGCGAGGCAACCGGAGCGCCGGCCCCCGGCAACGCTACCCCGATTGGGTGCGAAGACTGCCGTTCAAGGTCCGCTTTCAGAAATCGCGTCTGTATGTCAGCGCGTTCCTACCCCTCGCCGTGGGTCTGCTCGTCGGCGTGCTCGCGGCGATCATGGGCGTTGGCGGCGGCTTCATTCTCATTCCCGCCATGATCTATCTCATCGGCATGCCGACGACGGTCGTGGCGGGCACTTCGCTGTTCCAGATCATCTTCGTGTCCGCCAATGTCACGCTATTGCAATCGATCAGCTTGCAGACGGTGGACATCGTGCTCGCCGTTCTGTTGTTGGCGGGCGGCGTGGTTGGCGCGCAATACGGCGCCCGCTACAGCGCACGCTTGCCGGGCGAGCAGATGCGCATCGTTCTCGCTGCCCTGGTGCTCGGGGTCTGCATCAAGTTGTTTTTCGATCTGGTCGCCACGCCCGCTGATGTCTATTCGATCTCCGTCGAGGGGGGCTTGCCATGAGACGGGCGGGCGCGATGGCGACGATTTTGGGCGCGCTTGCCTGCCTTGGCGTGGGCTCGGTATCGCTCCGTTCGGTGCGCGCGGAACCGCTGCTTGTCGATCTTAGTGACCATCTGGTCAAAATCACTGCCGGTTTCGTCGGCACCGATGTCCTGGTTTTCGGCGCGATATCGGGGCCCGGCGATATCGTGGTCGTGGTCCGGGGGCCGGCCAAGGACCTGACAGTGCGCAAAAAGTCGCGTGTGGCAGGCATGTGGCTCAACCGCGATTCGCTCACTTTCGTGCGCGCGCCGACCTTCTATTCGGTTGCCGCCACACGGCCGCTTGCCGAATTCGCGCCACTCGCGCTTCTGCAGCGACAGGGAATCGGCGTCGAGCATCTGCGCCTGGAAGAGCGCGGCGCTGCGACGGAGGGCGAGATCACCGAATTCCGGCGCGGCCTGGTGCGCAACAAGCAGGGTGAGGGATTGTACGCACGCGACGTCGCCAAGATCGCCGTGCTCGCGGGCGGCCTGTTCCGCGCCGATTTATCTTTCCCGGCGAATGTGCCGACCGGCGCCTATACGGTCGAAGTTTATTTGATCCGCGACGGCGAAGTGGCGAGCGCGCAAACCACGCCCTTGGTCGTCAGCAATGTGGGCGTGGGCGCGGACGTTCATTTTTTTGCCCATAGCCACGCCGCGCTTTACGGCGTCCTTGCCATTTTTCTCGCGCTGTTTGCGGGTTGGGCGGCGTCGGTGGCGTTCAGGCGCGGATAGCGGGCAAGCGGCAAGTCGAGTACGGAGAGAGCATCATGACCGAAACACAGGAAAAAGCCGTACGGCATGTGTTTCTCGTCGTCGTCGATGAAACCGAGGAGCTGAACGTGGCGCTGCGGTACGCCTGCCGGCGCGCGGTGCGCACGGGTGGACGTGTGGCGCTGCTCTATGTCATCGAGCACGAGGGTTTTTTGCACTGGTCATCGGCCGAGCGCCTGCGCGAGGAAGAGCAGCGCGCTCAAGCCGAGCAGCAGTTGCAGTCCATGGCGTCCAAGGTCATGGAATGGACTGGCGACATGCCGATTTTGCACATCCGCAAGGGCTTGCGGCGCGACGAATTGCTGAAGCTCATGGACGAGGATGCGACGATCTCTGCTCTGGTTCTCGGCGCGGCGACGGGCGCGCGCGGACCGGGACCCCTGATCTCGGCGTTGACCGGAAAATATTCGACACGCCTGCACGTGCCCTTGACGATCGTTCCGGGTGCGCTTGGCGACGCGCAGATCGACGCGCTCGCCTGATTCGCTGAATCACCGGTTTTCAAAGCATCGTCAATTCTTCCGGCACGCCGAACACCGCCGCGGGCTCGGCCAGGCCCCTGAGCGCATGGTGGCCGAGCGCGCGCTTGGGCATCGGACAGATGGCCGCGAATTCAGCCGACATGATCAAGATTTCTCCGAGCGATTTGGTTAACTGCTCCAGGCGCGCGGCGAAATTGACGGCCGGGCCGATGACGGTGAAGTCGAGGCGGTCGGGCGCGCCGATATTGCCGTACATGACTGGGCCGACATGGAGCGACAAGCCATGGCCGATCGCGTCGTCTCCGCGCGCGGTGCGCGCGGCGTTTAGCGCTGCCATCGCCGCGTTCGCCTCGCGGGCGGCGGCATAGGCGTGGCAGGAACTGGGCGCGACACCGTCCGCATCGGCGCGAAAGATGGCGAGAAACCCGTCGCCGATGAATTTCAGAATCTCGCCGCCGTGACGCTGGACGGGTTCGGCCATGGTTTCGAAGAACTCGTTGAGCGTCGCGATCATGCGCTCGCTCGTCAGGCTTTCCGACAGCGATGTTGAATCGCGCATGTCGCAGAACCAGATGATCGCGTTGATGATTTCGCCGCTGCCGCGCCGAATGGTGCCGTCGAGCACCCGGCGGCCCGCGCTGCGCCCGACATAGGTGTCGAGCAAGGTTCGCGCGATGCGCGCGGCCGACAGCAATTCCACGACTAGGCTCAAGACCGGGATCACCGCGTCTATGGCCGTGAGATCGCTCGCGGTGAAGCCGCCTGGCCTATCGGTTGCAAACGACACCGCGTTCCGCAGATTCCCGATCGCGTTCAGGGGTATGATGATGTAATCGGTCATGCCCTTCGCGCGCAGATCCTCGAGAATCGGAAAATCCATGATGGGTGTTTTGATGTCGAGCTGGCGGCGCACGACCTTGCCGTCCTCGAATACGACTCGAAGCGGACTTTGGGTATAGACCGGCTCCTCGCGCGCGCCGTGTTTCCAGTTGACTTCGCGCGTCGCGGGAATCTGGCGCTCCCAGGTATGGCTGTGGCCGAGAACCAGGGGGTGCAGGGTCTGAATGTGCAGTGCCGCGCGCGCCACCGACAGCCCGGCGAGATTGGCGCGTCGGCAAAATTCGTCGAGCAGCGCTTGCAGGTCCGCCGCGCGGCGGCCATCGGCGCAAAGCCAGTTCAGCAGGGGTACGGCCGGTGTTTTGTTCGAATTGTTTCCCATGGCCATTTTTGCCTTTAACTCTCTGATAAGACTTAACCCGTATAGAGCGCGCCACCCGCCAAATGCCCGCGTATCTCGGGACGCGCGCCCGGTTGCAGGCCATTTGCCTTGAAATCGCCGCCTTCCCCCATCATCTTACCGTCTGCCGGTCGAAATTCTCGCGATTTGCGACAGGAGGTGCCGCGCGTGTTTATTCAAACGGAAGACACCCCAAATCCCGCCACGCTCAAATTCGTGCCGGGCGAGACGGTCATGTCTTCGGGCACGATAGACTTTGCTTCGCCCGAAGCGGCGGAGCGGTCGCCGCTGGCGCGCCGCTTGTTCGCGGTTGAGGGCGTGGCGCGGGTGTTCTTCGGCTCCGACTTCATCACTGTGACGAAGGCGCAGGCCCAGGAATGGCATGTGATGAAGCCGGCGGTTCTCGGCGCGATCATGGAACATTTCACCGCGCGCCTGCCCGTGCTCGACGCGGTCAGCGCCGCGTCGGATGGTCACGCCGAGGGCGAGAGCGATATCGTTCGTCAAATCAAGGAACTGCTCGACAGCCGAGTGCGACCCGCAGTGGCACAGGACGGCGGCGATATTTTGTTTGACCGGTTCGAGGACGGAATCGTCTATCTCGAGATGCGTGGCTCGTGCTCGGGTTGCCCGAGTTCGCTGGCGACGCTCAAGGGCGGAGTGGAAAACATGCTCCGCCACTACATCCCAGAAGTTTCCGAGGTCCGCGCCGTCTGATTCGGTGCGCCCGGCAATTCGGCGTCACCCCTTCGGGTGCGGCCGCAATCCCACATGCGCGCGCCTCCTGGGCGCGCGCCCAATTCCGGATATGAGATGAGCGCATCAAATCGTACGAAAGCTATGCCGTTCCACTTTCTAGGTTCCCCCGCCTTTAGGAGTTCCGAAATTTTTGGCCGCTCGATCCTGCTCAATCGCGCGGTGTCCACCGTCGGCGTGGCGGTGTTGTTGATCGTTGCCGCATGGCTCATGCTCGGCGCGCAAACCCGCGCGCGCGAAGTCGTGGTGACCTTGGCCCATACCGCAAGCGCCTCGCTGAAAGAGGGCGCGGCCTACGCCTCCGTCCACTTCGTTCGCGCGGTTCCCAGTGCCGCCGCGTTGAGCAGGCTGTTTACGGAGCTGGACTACCGCCTTGACGACGTGCGTGAGGGCGCGGCCGTGCCGCGCGTGATCGTTGATCGCATCCCCGCCGATTTCGAGGCCCTGGAATCGCCCGAGGAGCGCAAGATTCTGTTCGCCAAGACGGTGCTGCCGATCGTGCTCGAAACCAATATGTCGATCCTCAAGGATCGCGCGCGCCTTGAGGAGCTGTACGACAAGGACGAATCGGGCAAGGCGCTCAGCGCGCGCGAGCGCGCCTGGATCGAACGCCTTGCCGGACGCTTCGAGATGGACGGGGTGAATTTGGCCGAGCTGCGCCGGCGGGTCGATGCTGTTCCGCCGTCCCTCGCCATCGCACAGGCGGCGCTCGAAAGCGGTTGGGGCACCTCGCGTCTCGCCCAGCAGAGTCATTCGCTATTCGGGCAGAAAATGCAGCGCGCCGATGCCGGCGCCGCCGCGCGCGCGGGCATTGCGCTGGCGTTACCGGGTGGTGACGATCTGGTCATGCGCACGTTTGACGGCCTGCCCTCGACGGTGAAGGCCTATATCCACAACCTGAACACCCATCCGGCTTATCGCGAGTTTCGCGAACGGCGGGCGGATGCGCGCGCGCGCGGCAAGACGCTCGACGGCTGGTATCTGGCGGGATACATCAAACATTATTCCGAGCGTGGCCGTGACTACATCAAGGACGTGCGCGGCTTGATCAAAACGAACGATTTGGGCGCGCTCGACGATGCCCGCTTTTCCAGCGGCCCCCCATGGCCGCCGGCCGGGCTGAAGGCGGCGGTCGGCTCGATCTAGCCTCGCGCTCGCGAAGGGCTGCGGTGCGATGTCGCCGGATAGGGGGAATGCAACCATGCCGCCCGACACATCCCATAGCCGCCTCGACGACCGCGCGCTTGACCTCGTCTTTCGTGAGGCGCGGACGTTTCGCCGTTGGCAAGAACGCGAAATCGGCGATGAGACGCTGCGCGCGCTCTACGATCTGGCGTGCCTGGCGCCGACTTCGGCCAATTGCAGCCCGGCACGGATCGTTTTCGTCCGTAGCGCCGAGGCGAAGGCACGGCTAAAGCCGTGCCTCGCACCCGGCAATGTCGCGCAAACCATGGCCGCGCCGGTGACCGCGATCATCGGCCACGATCTGTCTTTCTTCGAGTTCCTGCCCCGCCTTTACCGCCAGGCCGATGCGCGCGCGTGGTTCGCGGACGATCCCAAGGCCGCTGGCATCACCGCGTTTCGCAACGGTTCCATGCAGGGCGCCTATCTCATCCTGGCCGCGCGCTCTTTGGGACTGGATTGCGGGCCAATGTCCGGATTCGACAACGCGATGGTTGATGAGGTCTTCTTTCCGGGCGGCAGGGTGCGGTCCAATTTTCTTTGCAATCTCGGCCATGGCGACCGCGCCTCGCTCGATGCGCGCAATGCACGCCTGGCTTTCGACGAGGCCTGTACCGTAATCTGATCGTCCGATGCGTCTTCTTGCTCTCGATTGCGCCGTCTCCTGCTGTTCCGCGGCTGCATGGGCCGATGGCGCGGCGCGTGGGCGTCGGTGGGTCGCCATGGTGACCGGCCAGTCCGAGGCCATCGTGCCGATGGCGCTGGCGGTCATGTCCGAGGCTGGGTTGTCGTTTGGCGATCTGGACGCCATCGTTGCCACGGTCGGGCCCGGCAGCTTCACCGGCGTGCGAATTGGCCTCGCCGCTGCCCGCGGTTTTGGCTTGGCGCATGCGGTTCCGGTTTGGGGTATGCGCACCACGGACGTGGTCGCCGAGGTGGCGCGCGAATGGCTGCAGGGCGCGGAAAATCTTTTGGTTGTGCTCGAATGCAAGCGGCATGAATTGGCGGCCCAGCGCTATGACGTATCCGGCGTGCCGCTTGATGAAGCGGTCTTGTGCGCGCCCGAGGCGCTCGCCGTGAGCCATGCGGCGGATGCCGTCGCGGGTGACGGGCGGGTGCGGTTCCTACGCGCTTTTGCTTCAGCCGGGCGCTTTGCGCGCGAACTCGACGGTGCGGATTTACCCGATGCCGCCGCCCTCGCAGCGCTCGCCGCGCGCCGTCTCGGTGCCGGCGAAAACTTGCTGGCGCCTCGCCCGATCTATCTCCGGGCGCCGGATGTCACGCGCGCCGAAGGCGCTATATGACCGCGCCGCCGATGACGCTCGCGGGCCCTGCCGCGGCATCGCCGTTGGCCGCGCTGCACGGGCGGTGCTTCGACGAGGTTTGGGACGAGCACGCCTTTCGCGCGATTCTTTCCTCGCCCGGCGCCTTCGCGGTGGTCGATGACGCCCGCGACCCGCGTGCCTTTGTGCTGTGCCGCGTCATTGCCGACGAGGCGGAAATCCTGACCATGGGTACCCTGCCGAACGCGCGCCGTCGCGGTGCCGGCCGTGCGATTCTCACCGAGGCCTTGTCGCGCCTGCAAAAGCAAGGGGTCGCTCGCGTCCATCTGGAGGTCGCCGAGGACAACGCTCCCGCGCGCGCGCTCTACGCGGCGCTGGGCTTTTCCCAGACCGGGCGCCGGAAGGGCTATTATGCCGTGCCCGGCCGGCCGGCCGTCGATGCGCTGGCGCTGACGGTCGGATTGAGCGGTTCGGACGAAGGCCGATTCGCCGCGGCGCTTCGGATTCGGGTATAGTGTGGCGGGTGAAAATGCCTAGTCGTTCCATCATTCAGTCGCACATCGAGCGACGCTGTGCCGAAACCGGCCTCAAAATGACCGGCCAGCGCCGGGTCATTGCGCGGATCCTATCCGAGGCGATCGATCATCCGGATGTCGAACAGGTCCATCGCCGCGCCGTCGAAATCGACCGGAGAATTAGCCTTGCAACCGTTTACCGCACCGTCCGCCTGCTCGAGGAGGCGAAAATCCTCGAGCGACACGAATTCGGCCAAGGGCGCGCGCGTTACGAAATCGTCCCCGATTCCCACCACGACCACCTGATCGATATGGCGTCGGGTGCGGTCTTCGAATTCTACAGCGAGGAAATCGAGCGCTTGCAGCGCCGTGTCGCCAAGAAACTGGGGTATCGGCTTGTCGATCACCGCTTGGCGCTGTATGGCGTGCCGCTGAAGGGCAAGCGCCGCCGGACCGGCCGCCGCGCGGCGGGCGAGGCGAAATGACCGATTTGCGATTGGGCGAGCGGATTGGTCCTGGCGCGTCAGGCGCGCGAATCGTCGAAGCGCGCGCGGGCAGCCTCAGGGTACGCCTGGCCGAAACGCGTGCCGAAATCGACGCCTCTCTGGACTTGCGCTACCAGGTTTTCTACGAAGAGCGCGCGGCGAAGCCCACGGCCGAAATGGCCGTGCGCCGGCAGGACTTCGATCACTTCGACGAGATCTGCGATCATCTCCTGGTCATCGACGAAAAGGCGGGGCCCGGCCGGACGGGCAAGGTCGTCGGCACCTATCGGCTCATCCGCCGCGCCGTCGCCGAATCCCATGGCGGCTTCTACACGGCGGACGAATACGACATCACGCCGATTCTCGCGCAAGCGGGCCAGGTGCTCGAACTCGGACGGTCGTGCGTGGCGGCCGATTACCGCAATCGGGCGACCATGCAATTGCTCTGGCGCGGCATCGCCAATTACGTGTTTCACCACCGCATCGAGCTTCTGTTCGGCTGTGCGAGCCTGC
This sequence comes from Alphaproteobacteria bacterium, assembly GCA_046153685.1. Classification (GTDB taxonomy): domain Bacteria; phylum Pseudomonadota; class Alphaproteobacteria; order CADEGL01; family CADEGL01; genus CAMAPP01. The sequence goes on along the minus strand of JBJXGH010000081.1, from coordinate 50,426 downwards.
CGGGTACCGATCCCAACGAAATATCCGAGCAGCTGGCGTATCTGTATTTTCACCACCTGGCCCCGCCCGAGTTGCGCCCGCGCGCGATCGAGTCGCGCTATCTCGACATGCGGCGATTGGCGCCGGCGAGCATCGACGTCAAACGCGCGCTGTCGGCCCTGCCGCCGCTCATCAAGGGCTATCTGCGCCTGGGCGCTTTCATCGGCGATGGCGCGGTGATCGACCCGCAGTTCAACACCATCGACATCTGCGTCGTGGTCAAGACGTTCAATGTGACCGAGCGCTACATGAAGCACTACACGCGCGACGATCCGCGCCTGGGCGAGTCCGCCTGACGCCATGGGTTCGCCTATCCGTGCGGCTTGCCGGCTGTTGGCGTATTTCGCTTGGACGCTCGCCCTCATTCCGTTGCAAATCGTGCTCGTCGTGGTCGGCGTGCGCGCGGCCAAGCGCCTGCCGCAGTTCTATCACCGGACGTGCTGCCGCATCCTCGGCATCAAGATCGAAACGCGCGGGCGGCCGTGTCGCGAACACCCGGTCTTGTTCGTTTGCAATCATACTTCCTATCTCGACATCAGCGTGCTTGGCGCGCTGATCGAGGGTTGTTTTGTTGCCAAGTCCGAGGTCGCGCGCTGGCCCCTGTTCGGAATTTTGGCGAAACTCCAGCGCACCGTATTCGTCGATCGCAGTGCACGCGCGGCCAAGGGCCAGCGCGACGAGATCGCGGCGCGGCTCGCGGCGGGCGATGATCTGATCTTGTTTCCCGAAGGCACGAGCAGCGACGGCAATCGGATCCTGCCGTTCAAGAGCGCGCTCTTTGCCGTCGCAGAGCGCCCCGAGGGCTTGCCCCCGCTCGTGGTGCAGCCGGTGTCGATCGCCTTCACGCGCCTGGACGGCATGCCCATTGGGCGCAATCTCCGGCCGTATTACGCTTGGTATGGCGATATGGATATGGCCTCTCACATGTGGGGGGTGGCCGCGCTTGGCACCGTCACTGTGGAGGTCGAGTTCCATCCGACCGCAACCTTGGCCGCGTTCGGCAGCCGCAAGGCCTTGGCCTTGCATTGCCGGAATCTCGTGGCTGGCGGGTTGTCCGCGGCGCTCTCGGGCAGGAGACAGTTCGCCGCGAACCCGCAAGTGGCTGCGCCGGGGACTTGATCGGCCGCCTTTTTTTGGCGGGTTCACAATGGGGTAATGCGCGGCGCGGATAACTTGACATGAGGAGTGCCGGTGCTAGTGTCGAAACCGTGGCGCATACCGCGTTAGAGCTTTGATTTTGCCTACGAATGGCGGGTCGAACCGGCAACGGAGCGCGGGCCGAGAGCAGCGCGTGACCAAAAAGCTCTTCATCAAGACCTATGGCTGCCAGATGAACGTCTACGACTCCGCGCGCATGGCGGATGTCCTGGCGCCGCTCGGCTATGAGCAAGCCGATTCGGCGGCGGCGGCCGATTTGGTGCTCCTCAACACCTGCCATATCCGCGAGAAGGCTTCGGAAAAGGTGTTTTCCGAGCTCGGGCGCCTGGCGCGGGCAAAGCGCGAGCGCGCGGCCGAGGGCCGAGCTTTGATGGTGGGTGTCGCCGGCTGCGTTGCTCAAGCCGAGGGCGCGGAGATTTTGCGTCGCGCGCCGGTCGTGGATGTGGTCGTGGGGCCGCAAGCCTATCACCGCCTCGCCGACATGATAGCCGCGGTCGAGGCGGGGGGGCGGGCACTGGGCAAAGGCGCGGCGTCGTATGCTGCTCGCCTGGACACCGATTTTCCCGCGGAATCGAAATTCGCGGCTCTACCGGCCGAGAGCGCCGCGCGCGGCCCCGCCGCTTTTCTCACGATTCAGGAAGGCTGTGACAAGTTCTGCAGCTTCTGCGTGGTGCCTTATACGCGCGGCGCGGAGTTTTCCCGCCCGCCCGCCGACATCGAGGAAGAGGCGCGCCTGCTGATCGGCCTGGGCGCGCGCGAACTCACATTGCTCGGCCAGAATGTCAATGCCTATCGCGGCGCCGGCGCGGACGGCCCCGTGGGTCTTGGCGCGCTGATCACGCGTCTTGCGCGTCTTACGGGACTCGCGCGCTTGCGCTACACCACGTCCCATCCAGGCGATGTCGCCGCCGACCTTATCGCCGCCCACCGCGATGTTGCCGCGCTCATGCCACATCTGCATTTGCCGGTTCAGTCGGGTTCCGATCGCGTGCTTGCCGCCATGAACCGACGCCATACGGCGGACGAGTACCGCGAAACCGTCGCGCGCGTGCGCCGCGCGCGGCCCGATATCGCGCTGTCGAGCGACTTCATCGTCGGTTTCCCCGGCGAAACCGACGCGGATTTCGAGGCGACCCTCGCAATCGTGCGCGAAATTGGCTTTGCCCAAGCCTATTCGTTCAAATACAGCCCGCGCCCGGGCACGCCCGCCGCCGACAAATCCGAACGGGTCGATGAGGCCGTGAAGGCCGAGCGCTTGCGGCGCCTGCAGGATTTGCTCGTCGAGCAACAGCTCGGCTTCAACCGCGGATTCATCGGTCGCACGGTCGAGGTATTGTTCGAGCGTCGCGGCGCCCATCCGGGCCAGCTTATCGGTCGCAGTCCATACATGCAGGCCGTTCACGTCGCCGCGCCCGCGGAGTCGTTCGGCACGATCGCGCCCGTGCGCGTGCTTGCCGCCCACGCCAACAGCCTGGCTGGCGCGCTTGTCGATAGCGGCGCAACGCGCGTAAATCAGCGCGTCGAGCTGTCGTCGGCGCCCAAATCGTCGCGACCCGATCGAACCCGATCCGATCGAACTATGGGAGGATCCACCGGTTGAACCACGCATCCGCATCCCCGAGCGGCAAGCCCATTCACCTTCAGTTCGACGACAACCGCCTGCTATCGGCGTTGTTCGGACAACACGACGAGTTCCTCGCGCGCATCGAGAAACAGCTCGGTGTCTCGGTCGCCACGCGCGGCAATCGCGTGGCCATCGCCGGGCCCGAGCAGGGCATCGAGGTGGCGCGCCGCGCGCTTGCCGAGCTTTACGGCCGCCTCAAACGCGGCATGCCCGTGGACACGGGCGAGGTCGATGCGGCAGTACGCTTGGCGGCCCACGCGGCCAGTGGCGGAGCGAAGGGCGAGGTAGTGCGCGAGAACATACAAACGCGCAAGCGCCAAATCGCGGCGCGCACGCCGGTCCAGGCGGCCTATCTTCGGGCGCTGCAAATGTCGGATCTGGTTTTCGCGCAAGGGCCCGCGGGCACGGGCAAGACCTATCTCGCCGTCGCCACCGCGGCCTCGCTCATGCTGCGCGGTCAATTCGACCGCATCGTTCTTTCGCGCCCCGCCGTCGAAGCCGGCGAGCGCCTCGGCTTTCTGCCGGGCGACCTCAAGGAAAAAGTCGATCCCTATCTGCGGCCGCTGTATGACGCGCTTTACGACATGCTGCCCGCCGAACAAGTCGCCCACAAACTTGAGAATGGCGAGATTGAAATCGCTCCGCTCGCCTTCATGCGTGGACGCACGCTGTCCAACGCCTTCGTGATTTTGGACGAGGCCCAGAACTGCACCGCCGGGCAAATGAAGATGTTTCTCACGCGGCTTGGCGAGAATTCGCGCATGGTCGTTACCGGCGATATCAGCCAGGTTGATCTGCCCCCGGGCGTGCCTTCGGGCATGGTTGATGCCATGACCACGCTTTGCGGCGTCGAAGGGGTGACCACGATCACGTTCACCGAGGCTGACGTGGTTCGCCATCCCTTGGTCATGCGCATCGTTCGAGCCTATGACGAGCGGTCCAAGGGCGGCGAACCCGCGGCGTTCGATCCGCGCCGATGATCGGCGGAACACGGCGGGGCCGCTCGCCGCCGCGCGTCGAGGTGGTGATACTCGACACGGCCTGGGGTGACGCGCCAACCCATGCGCGGCTTTGCCGCCGCGCGGCGCGCGCGGCGCTCGCCGGCTCCAAGGCCGGTTCTGGAACGGTGACGGTGGTGCTGACCTCCGACGCGCATGTCCGCGCGCTCAACCGCCGGTTCCGGGGTAAGAATCGCCCAACCAATGTCTTGGCGTTTCCCGCGGACGATGCGGGCACCGGGCGCGCGCGGGCGCTCGGCGACGTAGTGCTCGCGCGCCAAACCGTGCGCGCCGAGGCACGCGCCGCGCGTCTAAAGGCCGCCGATCATCTGAGCCATTTGGTCGTCCACGGCGTACTGCATCTCTTGGGCTTCGATCACATCCGCGCCAAGGCGGCGGACGACATGGAAGCGCGCGAGATTCGGATTCTGGCGCGACTTGGCGTGCCCGATCCATATCGCGCGCGGGCGGCGTAGCCCGTGGCCGAGTCCCCTATGCCGCGTAAGAAACCCGAGCAGGCCGCAAGCGCGGCCGCGCCTCGTGACCAGGAGGGCGGGCGCCGCTCGTTGCGCGATTGGTTGCGCGGCGTGTTCGGTTGGCGCGAGGACGAAGGCTCGCTGCGCGAAAGCGTGGCCGAACTCATCGAGGATTATTCCGCCGATGCCAGCCCGGCGGAAATCGACGAACGCCGACTTTTGACGAATGTTCTGCATCTTGGCGACGTAACGGCCGAGGACGTCATGGTGCCGCGCGCCGATATCGTCGCCGTCGAGGCCACCACGGGGCTCGAGGACTTGGTCAAGACGCTAAGCGCCGAGGCGCATTCGCGCATGCCCGTGTTCCGCGAATCTCTCGACGATGTCATCGGCATGGTGCACATCAAGGACGTGCTGCGCTTTTGGCACGCCGAGACACCGTTCTCGTTACAGCATATCTTGCGCAAGGTTTTGTTCGTCGCGCCCTCGATGCGCGCGCTCGATCTTTTGCTCCAGATGCGCCAAAGCCGCACACATATCGCGCTCGTGGTTGACGAATACGGCGGCATCGACGGCCTCGTGACGATCGAGGACTTGGTCGAGGAAATCGTCGGCGAGATCGAGGACGAGCACGACGAGGCCAAGGGCCCCAAGATCGTCGTCCGGCCAGACGGCACGCTTGCGGCCGATGCGCGCGCCACGCTCGAGGAATTCGAGGCCCAGGTCGGTCCCATTCTGACCGAGGAAGAAAGAGCCGATATCGACACTCTCGGCGGCCTCGTGGTTTCCATTGCCGGGCGTGTTCCAGGGCGCGGGGAGATCGTGCGCCACGGCTCGGGCCTTGAATTCGAGATTCTCGAAAGCGACGCGCGGCGCTTGCGCCGACTTCGTGTGCGCGGATTGGACGGGAGCCGTTCCGTCGCGGATCCCGTCCGAAGCGGCGACTGATCGTGTTCGCCGCGTTCGGCCGCATGGCTCTATGGGTGGCCTCGGCGGCCGGCAGGCCGGCGCGGCGCATGGGCCTAGCCTTCGCGCTGGGCGCGATCGCCGCCGCCGCCTTCGCGCCGGTCTTTGCCTTTCCAGCACTTGCGGTCGGGTTCACGGGATTGTTGTGGCTTCTCGACGGGTGTGCCGGTGCGCGCAAGCCCGCGCGCGCGCGGATTTGGCTTGGGTGGTGGTTTGGCTTCGGCTATTTCGTACCCGGGCTCTATTGGATTGCCTTGTCGCTGCTGACCGACGCGGCGCGGTTCTGGTGGCTGGTGCCGTTTTGCGTTCTCGGCGTGCCTGCGGGCCTCGCGCTGTTTCCGGCCCTCGGCATTTGGGCGGCCTCGAGTCTGCGTCTCTGCGGCATCGGCCGCGCCGCCGCCTTCGCTCTGTGCTGGGTGGTCGCCGAATGGCTGCGCGGCACGATTCTCACGGGATTTCCTTGGAACCTCGCGGGCCATACTTGGTCGTTCTCGGCAGCCATGATTCAGCCTGCCGCCATCGTCGGCGCCTATGGCTTGAGCCTTTGGACGGTTGGCATCGCGGCTCTGCCCGCGTCTTGGGGTGAGGCGGGCCTGGCGCCGCGCCATCGGTGGGCGGCGGCCGTCCTGTTCGCTCTGGTGCCCCTCGGTATTTGGGGTTTTGGCGCGGCGCGTCTGTCGAGCGCACCCGAGGCGGGCGCGGTTTCGGGTGTGCGGCTGCGCCTGGTTCAACCCCACATCGCTCAACAGGCGAAATGGCGCGAGGATCACCGCGCGGCCAATTTGCGCGCCCATGTCGAACTGTCTCGCGGCCCGGGGTTCGATGCCATCAGCCACGTCGTTTGGCCCGAATCGGCGACCGCGTATTTTCTCGAGAGCGATGACGGCGCGCGTGCCGCGGTTGCCGACGCAGTGCCGCCGGGCGGGCTGCTTCTGACCGGCGCGTTGCGCGCTCGGCGCGAACCGGGCCAGGGCCTGCAGGTCTGGAACTCCTTCCATGCCCTCGATGGCGCGGGCCGCATCGTTGCCACATATGACAAACATCATCTGGTGCCGTTCGGTGAATTCGTGCCGCTCCGCGGCATTTTGCCGATTGCCAAGCTCACCGCGGGCGCGGTCGATTTCTCGCCCGGTCCGGGGCCGCGCACGCTCGTGGTACCCGGACTTCCGCCCTTCGGGCCGCTCATCTGTTACGAGGCGATTTTCCCTGGCCGAGTCGTCGACGGCGCAAACCGGCCTGATTGGCTGCTCAACATCACCAACGACGCCTGGTTCGGCGAGAGCTCGGGACCCCATCAACATTTCGCCGCCGCGCGGGTACGCGCGGTCGAGGAAGGCCTGCCCCTGGTGCGCGCGGCGAACACGGGCATTTCCGCCGTCGTCGACGGCCATGGCCGCATCCTTGCCCGGCTCGATCTTGGCGCGCGCGGCGTCCTTGACGCCGAACTCCCGCGGCCGCTTGAGAATGCGACGTTCTTCGCGCGCTTTGGAAATCTCGCCCTGGTGCCCGCTTTCGCCCTAGCCGGGGTTCTCGCGCTCCGTTTCGGCCGCACTGGCGCACCGAAACGGGAAGAAGCCCTGCGGTGACGCGGGGCGGGGGACGGGAAAATCCCTGCATGGAAACGGGAAAAAGATTGACCGAATACAACTGTATGTTTAGTAATGATACGTCTGTATGTCGAAGTACATACGGGCGTTGCGGCAGAAAATTTTGCGCTGGGTGTGGCTGTGACGATCTGGGAATTGGTTGCGGCGGCGCGGCGAATGGGCGGGATTTTTCGCCATGGCGGGTAACGATCCGGCAAAGCCGCGCGGTGCCAAGCGCGGGCGGGCCAGTCCAGTGGATGTTCACGTCGGCCGACGCGTGCGGATGCGCCGCACCATGTTGGGCATGAGCCAGGAAAAGCTCGGCGATTCCCTCGGCCTGACCTTTCAACAGGTACAAAAATACGAGCGCGGCACGAACCGGATCGGCGCCAGCCGGCTGTTCGATTTGTGCAAGGTACTCGATGTGCCCGTCGGATTTTTCTTCGACGACATGGGCGCCGAGGGCGCGCGGGCGGCGGGCTTTGCCGAGGAGCGCTCCGGAATCCAAGGCGACCCCATGGCGCGCCGCGAAACCCTTCAACTGGTGCGCGCCTATTACCGCATCACCGATCCGCGCGTACGGCGCAAGGTTTTCGATCTGGCAAAGACCCTGGCGCGCTCCGCCGACGAGAGCGCCTGACATACGGCTGGCGGCGGACCGCCGCGCCGCCTTGACGCTGCCGGGGAAGATTGCCACAAGTGCGCCCGCCGCGGCGGTTCACGGCACCCATGTCCCGATGCGCAGGAGGCCGATGTGTCGAAGGGCGATTTCGTTTTCACGAGCGAATCCGTGTCCGAAGGCCACCCCGACAAGGTGTGCGACCGCATATCCGACACCGTCGTCGATGCCTTCCTGGCCGCCGATCCGGTGGCGCGCGTCGCGTGCGAAACCCTGGTGACAACCAACAGGATCGTCATCGCGGGCGAAGTGCGTGGACCGCGTTCGCTCGTCAACAAGAATGGCACGGTCAAGAAAGAGAAAATCGAGGCGATCGCGCGCCGGGCCGTGAAGGAAATCGGCTATGAGCAGCGCGGCTTCCATTGGAAGAAAGCCAAGGTCGACATCTATCTGCACAGCCAGTCGGTCGATATCGCACAAGGCGTGGACGCCAGCGGCAACAAGGACGAAGGTGCTGGCGATCAGGGCATCATGTTCGGCTATGCCTGCGACGAGACCAAGGAACTCATGCCCGCGCCCCTGCAATTTGCCCACAATATCCTGCGGGCGATGAAGGACGCACGCCATCGGGGCGACGAGCCGTTGCTGTTGCCCGACGCAAAAAGCCAAGTCACCCTGCAATACGTCAAGGGCGTCCCGGTGCGTGCGACCGCGGTCGTCGTCTCCTCCCAGCACGTTGCAACTTGGCCGAAGGGTCCGAAAAAGGGCCAGGAAATCGACCAGGACGACGTGCGCGCGGTGGTCGAGCCCTATGTGCGCGACGCCCTGCCCGACGGCTGGATGTGTGATCGCGCGAATTTTTACGTCAATCCGACCGGCAAGTTCGTGATCGGCGGCCCCGACGGCGATGCTGGCCTTACCGGGCGCAAGATCATCGTCGATACCTATGGCGGCGCAGCACCCCATGGCGGCGGCGCGTTCTCGGGCAAGGATCCGACGAAGGTCGATCGCTCGGCCGCTTATGCCGCGCGCTATCTGGCGAAGAACGTGGTGGCTTCCGGCCTGGCGCGGCGTTGCACCATCCAGTTGAGCTACGCCATCGGCGTCTCGCGCCCGCTATCGGTCTATGTCGACACGCACGCGACCGGCAATGTGGATGAGCAAAAACTCGGCCGCGTCCTGCAAGACCTCGTGAACCTGAGCCCGCGCGGCATCCGCGAACACCTGAAACTCAACCGGCCGATCTACGCCCGCACCTCGGCCTATGGTCATTTCGGCCGCGCACCCGAACCCGATGGCGGCTTTTCATGGGAGCGCGTCGATCTGGTCGGCAAGTTGAAGAGCGCATTCAACGTCCGCTGAGGCCACAGCGCCGGCGCGTGCGCGCGTTCGCGGCCGTCGTCGCGGCCGGCGCTTGCGCGCCGGGCGCGCGGAGGCTCTCGGCGCGCTCTTGCCGCGCCTTGCCATCGCCGCCCTGCCCGAACCGGGCGGGCTCGAACCGAAATCGCTGTTCTTGCCGGCGCCGGCGCGCATCTGGCTCGAAATCGGCTTTGGCGGCGGCGAGCATCTCGTAGCCCAGGCGCACGCCAACCCCGACGCCGCGTTCATCGGCGCCGAGCCGTTTGTCAACGGCATTGCGGGATTGCTTGCGGCGGTGGCGGCTGATGGGACGAATAGTTTGGCCGCGCGGATTCGCGTGTGGCCGGACGACGGCGCCGAGCTTTTGGCCGCTTTGCGCGACGCCAGCATCGACCGGGCTTTTCTGTTGTTTCCCGATCCTTGGCCCAAGGCTCGCCATCACAAACGGCGGTTCGTGAACGCGGCCAATCTCGACCAATTGGCCCGGGTGCTGGTTTGCGGGGCCGAGTGGCGGGTGGCGACCGATGACGCGGATTATGCCGATTGGATCCTGGAGCATGTCGCCGCCCATCCGGTTTTTTCCTGGCGGGCGCGGCGCGCCACCGATTGGCCGGCGCGTCCCGCCGATTGGCCCGCCACGCGGTACGAGGCCAAGGCCTTGAAGGCAGGGCAAAAACCCAGGTTTTTCAGGTTTTACCGCCGGCCTCGGAGGTGAGAATCGGCTTGCCGTCCATTGCCCTTCCAGGCTATAGATGTTTGACAAATCACCCAAAAACAACAACGGCTGAACCTGCGATCCAGCCCGGCGAGGGTGGGCCAAGTGCCCGCCCTTCGCGTTTTGGGGTGGTGGTGTTTTGGCGGATCGCGGTGTTCGACGGCGATATGGACTCGGACGCGGTAGGACAGTTCGACGAGCGCGAAGTGAAACTCTGGCGGCTGATCGTGCCGGCTTGCGAAAGCATGGACTACGAATTGGTGCGCGTTCGTCTGTCCGGCGGACAGCGGCCGACATTGCAGGTGATGGCCGAGCGGCGCGACGGGCGGATGATGGGCGTGGAAGACTGCGCGGCGCTTTCGGGCAATGTGTCGGCCTTTCTGGACGTCGAAGATCCGATCGCGAGCGGTTATACGCTTGAGGTCAGCTCGCCCGGCATCGACCGGCCGCTCGTACGGCGGCGGGATTTTGCGCGGTTCGCGGGGTTCGAGGCGCGTGTGGACTTGGTTCGACCCCTGGACGGCCGCCGCCGATTTCGCGGCCGCATCGGTGGCGTGACGGAAAGTGGCGTACGGCTGGCATTGACCGAAGGCGGTGATGTCGAGTTGGCGTTCGATGCGATCGGGGCGGCAAAACTTGTCCTGAACGACGAATTGCTGGCGGATGCCCGGCAACAGCAACGGATGTGACGATCATGGCACTCGAGGCGACCGACCAGATCCACAGATTTGAACTTCTGCAAGTGGCAGACGCGGTGGCGCGCGACAAGAACATCGACCGCGAGGAAGTCGTCGTGGCGATGGAGCAGGCCATTCAGAAGGCAGGGCGCTCGAAGTACGGCCATGAACACGACATCCGGGCCCTGATTGACCGCAAGACCGGCGAGATCAAGCTCTACCGCTATCGCGAAGCCGTCGAAACGGTGGAAAACGAGGCAACGCAGCTCACCCTCGACCAGGCGCGGCAGTTCGATCCCGCAGTCGAGATCGGCGGCTTCGTCGTCGATCCCTTGCCGCCCATCGATTTTGGCCGCGTCGCCGCCCAGACGGCAAAACAGGTCATCGTTCAGAAGGTGCGCGAGGCCGAGCGCCAGCGCCAGTATCTCGAATTCCGCGACCGCGTCGGCGAAATCGTTCACGGCCTAGTCAAGCGCATCGAGTTCGGCAACGTGCTGGTCGATATGGGTCGCGCGGAAGCGATTGTCCGCCGCGAGGACCTGATTCCGCGCGAAACCTTTCGCCAGGGCGACCGCGTGCGCGCCTATATCGAGGACGTGCGCGAGGAAGTGCGCGGGCCGCAGATTTTCCTCTCGCGCACCCATCCGCAGTTCATGGCCAAGTTGTTCGCCCAGGAAGTGCCCGAAATCTACGACGGCATCATCGAGATCAAGGCGGTCGCGCGCGATCCGGGCAGCCGCGCCAAGATTGCCGTGCAGTCGCACGATTCGGGCATCGATCCCGTCGGCGCTTGCGTGGGCATGCGTGGCAGCCGCGTGCAGGCGGTGGTCGGCGAGCTCCAGGGCGAGAAGATCGACATCATTCCCTGGTCATCCGATCCCGCGACATTCGTTGTCAACGCGCTGGCGCCGGCCGAGGTCACCAAGGTCGTGCTCGACGAAGAATCGCACCGCATCGACGTCATCGTGCCCGACGAACAGCTTTCCCTCGCTATCGGCCGGCGCGGCCAGAACGTTCGCCTCGCCTCCCAGCTCACGGGCTGGGAAATCGACATCATGACCGAAGCCGAGGAGTCCGAGCAGCGCACGACCGAAATCAAGGAACGTTCGCAGGTCTTTATCGAGGCGCTCGATGTCGATGAGGTCATCGCCCATCTGCTTGTGAGCGAAGGCTTCGCCACCGTCGAGGATGTCGCCTTCGTCGCACACGAGGACATGGCTGGCATCGAGGGTTTCGATGAAGCCATCGCCAGCGAATTGCAGGAACGCGCCAAGCGCTTCATCGACGAGCGCGAAACGCTTCGTCTCGCCCGCCGCCGGGAACTGGGCGTGGCCGAGGAACTGGTGGAAATTCCCGGCCTCGATTCGGCGATGCTGGTCGCGCTCGGCGAGGCGGGCATCAAGACCCGTGACGATTTGGCCGATCTGGCGTCCGACGAATTGATCGACCGCCAGCAGGGCCCGTTGCGCGCCTTCAATCTGAGCCTCGACGACGCGAACGCGATCATCATGGCCGCGCGCGCCCATTGGTTTGCCGGCGACGAACGACCTGCGACGGATACGGTCGCTTGAGCGTGTGGCGGAGGCGATAGCGGACGATGACGAAACGCAAGACGGCTTTGGCGCAGTCCGCCGACGAGCGCGTCCCCGAGGGGGTCGGGTTTCGACGCTGCATTATCGGTGGCGCCAGCCTTCCGAAAGCGGAACTCGTCCGCTTCGTCGTCGATCCCGATGGGCGATTGGCGCCCGATCTCGCGGGTACCCTGCCTGGGCGCGGCTTGTGGGTCGAGGCGAGCCGCCAAGCGATTGAGCAAGCGCGCAAGAGTCGGGCATTCGCTCGGGCGGCGCGGGCGGATGTGGCCGTGCACGACGACCTCGCCGATCGGGTCGAGCGGCTCTTGGCTGCGCGGTGCCTCGATTTCATCGGCCTTGCGCGCCGTGCGGGCCAGGCGATCGCCGGTTATGTCGCGGTTGAAAAATGGCTGCGAGCGGGCAAGGTGGGCGTTCTGCTCGCGGCGCGCGATGGCGGCGCGGGTGGCCGGGCACGTCTTGCGGATTCGGGTGTGACGGTCATCGACACGCTGAATGCGGCCGAGCTGGGGGCTGCGTTCATGCGCGTGAAAGTGGCGCACGGCGCGCTTGGCTTGGGGGCATTGGCCGAATCGGTCCGGCGTGAAGCGCGCCGGCTCGCGGGTTTTCGCGGCGAGGTGGACTTCCGTAACCAAACGGAATTTCACGACGAAGCGGATTTACGGAACGAAGACGGGCGCATTTAGCCGAAGGGTTGCGAAGGAAGAATATGGCCGAGACAATCGACAAGGATCCCAAGCTGCCGCTCCGCCTGGCGCGGCCGGCAAAGCTTGAGCTCAAGAAAACCGTCGAGCATAGCCAAGTCCGGCAGAGCTTCTCGCACGGCCGGACGAAGACCGTTGCGGTCGAGGTAAAGAAAAAACGGAGCTTCGGCGCCTCCGCGCCTGCTGCGCCTGCTGCGCCGGCTACGCCCGCTGCACCCGCCGCATCGTCCGCGGCCGAGACGCGCCCGGCGCCGCGAACGCCCGAAAAATCGTCCGGCGCGCGCATCCTGACCGGCGAAGAGCGCGCCGCGCGCGTTCGCGCGCTCAATATCGCGGTATCGACCGACGACGAGGCCTCGTCGCTGCGCCAACAGCAGGAAGCTGGCCGCCGCGCGCGCGACAGCGCCCAGCGCGACGCCGAAGCCGAAATCGCCCAGGCCGAATCTGTCGAGGACGCGCCCACCGCGCAGGAGGCGGCCGCGATCGAGGCAAAGCGCGCCGCCGAGCCGCCGAAATCGAGTGACCCCGCACGCAAGGCGGCGGACGACGCCCGCCGCGCGAGCGAGGAAACGCGCCGCAAGTCCGAGGAAGAGCTCAAGCGTCGGACGACGGAGCGTGTGGCCGCCCGCCTAACGGCGCGCGAGGAGCCCGGCGCGCCGGCACCCGTTGCCGAAGAGGAAGACGAGACGTCCGCCCGCAAGGCGCGCACCGCGGCCAAACGCCCGGCCGCCATCCCTCGCCGCCCTGAACCGCGTCGGCGCACAGCCAAGATGACCGTGGTCGATGCGCTGTCGGCCGAGGACGAGATCGAGCGGGTTCGCAGTCTCGCGGCTGTCAAGCGCGCACGCGAGCGTGAGCGCAAACGCCTGCTCGGCCAGGATCCCGACGCGCCGACCAAGATCGTCCGCGACGTCGTCGTTCCCGAAACGATCACGGTGCAGGACCTGGCCAATCGCATGGCCGAACGCGGCGTCGACGTCATCAAGCTACTGATGAAAATGGGCGTCATGGCGACCATCAATCAGGTGATCGACGCCGACACGGCCGAGCTTGTGGTCAATGAGCTCGGCCATAAGGTGCGCCGCGTGACGGATGCGGACGTGGAAATCGGCATCGGCGGCGACGCGGATGCCGACGACGTCAAGATCGCGCGCCCGCCTGTCGTCACCATCATGGGGCATGTCGATCACGGTAAGACCTCGCTGCTCGACGCGCTGCGCCGCACCGATGTCGCCGCGCACGAGGCCGGTGGCATCACCCAGCATATCGGCGCCTATCAGGTAACGCTGCAATCGGGCCGCAAGATCACGTTCATCGACACGCCAGGCCACGAGGCGTTCACCGCCATGCGCGCGCGCGGCGCGCGGGCGACCGATATCGTGGTCCTCGTGGTGGCTGCCGATGACGGCGTGCAGCCGCAAACCGTCGAGGCCATCAACCACGCGAAGGCGGCCAAGGTTCCCCTAATCGTCGCCGTCAACAAGGTCGACAAGCCGGGCGGCGATCCGGGCCGTGTGCGCAACGAGCTTTTGCAGCACGAGATTGTCACCGAGGGTTTCGGCGGCGACGTCTTGTCGGTCGATGTGTCCGCGACCAAGGGCACCAACCTCGACAAGCTCGAGGAAGCGATCCTCCTGCAGGCGGAAATCCTCGAACTGCGTTCCAATCCCAACCGCCCGGCCCACGGCGTTGTCGTCGAATCCAAGCTCGAGCGCGGTCGCGGCCCCGTGGCGACGGTTCTCGTGCAGCGCGGCACGCTTAAGAGCGGCGATATCTTCATCGCCGGCAGCGAGTGGGGCCGCGTGCGCGCCCTACAGAACGATCGCGGCGAAAGCATCGACAGCGCCGGCCCCTCGATGCCTGTCGAGGTTCTCGGCCTCAACGGCACGCCGGACGCGGGCGATGAATTCTCCGTGGTCGAGAACGAGGCGCGTGCCCGAGAGGTTGCCGAATTCCGCCAGGCCAGACAGCGCCGGGCGCGTTCGGCACCGCTCGCGCGCGGCACGGTCGAACAGATGTTTTCGACCATCTCCGCTGGCGGCAAGAAGAAGCTCGCCGTCGTCATCAAGGCCGACGTGCAAGGATCGGTCGAGGCTATCGCGGGCGCGCTCGGCAAGCTCGAAACCGACGAGGTTTCGGCCGTGGTTCTGCATGCGGGCGTCGGTGGCATCACCGAATCGGATATCACTCTCGCCAAGGCTTCGGGTGGTCTCATCATCGGCTTCAACGTTCGCGCGGTGCCGCAGGCGCGCGAACTGGCCAAGCGCGACGGCGTCGAAATCCGCTACTACAGCATCATTTACGATGTTCTCGATGACGTGAAGGCGGCGCTCTCGGGCATGCTTGTGCCGACCATGCGCGAGCGCCTCATCGGCAATGCCCAGGTGCGCGAAGTGTTCGAGGTCAGCAAGGCCGGCAAGGTCGCGGGTTGCCGCGTGATCGACGGCATCGTGCGCCGAAATGCCAAGTTCCGCCTGCTGCGCGACTCCGTCGTGGTGTATGAGGGTCCGTTAAAGAGTCTCAAGCACTTCAAGGAAGACGTGCGCGAGATCAAGGAGGGCCTGGAGTGCGGCATGGCTTTCGAAAGTTTCCAGGACCTGCGTCAAGGCGACGTGATCGAGTGTTACGAGGTGGATCAGGTGCAGCGCACCCTTTAGGCGCGCGCCGCCGCAGGCGCTCCGGCTCCCGATAGCGGCGCCCCAAGGACAGGTCTTCGATGCCCCGGTCCTCGAAACCGAAATTCCCGAATGCGCGGTCGTCCGCGCCGGGCCAGCGGCAATTGCGCGTGGGCGAATTGATCCGCCATGCGCTCGTCGACATCCTTGCGCGCGCGTCCTTCCGCGACCCGGAACTTGCATCGGCCCGCGTCACGATCACCGTCGTGAAGATGAGCCAGGACCTGCGCCATGCGACTGTCTTCATCGTGCCCTTCGGCACGGGCGACGCGGAGGTGCCGGAACGGGCCTTCAACCGTGCCGCACCGTTCATCCGCCACGAGCTTGCCAAGGAGATCGAATTGCGCTTCCTGCCCGAGCTGCATTTCAAGGCCGACGAGTCATTCGGCCATGCCAGCCGGATCGATGCGCTGTTGCGCCGGCCCGAGATTGCGCGCGATCTCGCTGCCACGCCCGATTCATGGGCAGAGGGCGCGGAGGACGACTATTCCCGGGAAACCGGATCGGGTGAATCCAAGTCCGAGGCGCAGGTGGAAAATCCCTTGCCGCTTTCCGGCGCCCCCCCGAACCCCGCGAGTCTCAATCGGCGGCGGAAGCGTTAACCGCCGTGGCGCGGCGCGGCAAATCGGTCAATGGTTGGATCGTTCTCGACAAACCGCTGGGCATGACCTCGGCCCGGGCCGTTGCGGCGGTGCGGCGAATCCTGGATGCGGCCAAGGCGGGACATGCGGGCACGCTCGATCCATTGGCCACGGGGGTGTTGCCGATCGCGCTTGGCGAGGCGACCAAGACCGCGTCGTACGTCGTCGATGCGCGCAAGGAATATGCCTTCACCGTGCAGTGGGGCGAGGCGCGCGACACGGATGACGGCGAGGGCCGCATCGTGGCCACGAGCGAGGCGCGCCCCGACGAAGCGCAAATTCGCGCGGTCCTCGGCGAATTTCACGGCACGATCGTCCAAGTGCCGCCCGCCTATTCCGCGATCAAGATCGACGGCGTGCGCGCCTATACGCGCGCGCGCCGCGAGGAGAGCTTCGAGATGCTCGCGCGCAACGTCGAAATCGAATCCCTGGACCTCGTGTCCTATCCCGGTCGCGATCACGCGCAGTTTCGTATCCGTTGCGGCAAGGGGACCTATATCAGGTCCCTGGCACGAGATATTGCGGTCCGGCTCGGGACATACGGCCATATCCAGCAATTGCGCCGACTGGCAGTCGGCCGCTTCACGGTGGATACCGCGATTTCCCTGGAATCGCTTGAGCTTCTCGGTCATAGTGCGGCGCACAATCCGCATCTGATTCCGCTCGAGACCGCGCTGGACGACATCCCGGCACTGGCCGTGAGCGAGGACATGGCGGCCCGGCTTCGTAAGGGGCAGGCCGTCGAGATGGGGGGCGCTGCGGACCGGTTTCTGCTCGAACGTTTGGGTGAAGGCGCGGTGTTGTGCGCCCGCTCGGACGGCAGGGCGGTGGCGCTCGTGAAAGCGAGCGGACACGCAATCCGGCCCGTGCGCGTGTTGAACCTCTAGCGAAGGAGCAGCCGATGTCGATTACGCCCGAGCGGAAAACCGCTCTTGTGAAAGACTATGCGCGCAAGGACGGAGACACGGGATCACCCGAAGTTCAGGTGGCGATTCTCTCCGAGCGCATCAAGAACCTGACCGAGCATCTGAACACCCACAAGAAGGACGTCCATTCGCGGCGTGGCCTTCTGATCATGGTCGGTCAGCGCCGAAGCTTGCTCGATTATCTCAAGGCGCGCGATGTCGGGCGTTACGAGAAAGTGATCGAACGGTTGGGCCTGCGCCGCTGAGCGCGGCAGGCCATTTGCCCATGCGCGATGGCGCGCACTGCGGCGCGGTCTAGGGACCGCGGCCGGAACGGCCCTTTTGGGGATTCCGGAACTGGGTAGGAAAAAAAGAGAGACAAGGCATGTTCACCATACACAAGAAAGAACTCGATTGGGGCGGGCGGAAGCTCGTGCTCGAAACCGGGCGCATGGCCCGTCAGGCCGACGGCGCGGTACTCGTGACCTACGGCGAAACATCGGTACTGTGCACCGTGGTCTCGGCCAAGCAGCCGCGCGTCGGAATCGATTTCTTTCCGCTGACCGTCAACTATCAGGAAAAGACCTTCGCCGCGGGCAAGATACCCGGTGGGTTTTTCAAGCGCGAAGGCCGGCCGACCGAAAAGGAAGTGCTGACCTCGCGCCTCATCGATCGGCCGATCCGGCCGCTGTTCGTTTCCGGTTTCCGCAATGAAACCCAGGTCATCTGCACCACCGTCAGCCACGATCTGGAAAACGATCCCGACATCGTGGCCCTGGTCGGTGCTTCCGCCGCGCTCACGCTGTCGGGTGTGCCGTTTCTCGGCCCCATCGGCGCGGCGCGCGTGGGTTATATCGACGGCCGGTACGTGCTCAATCCCCTGCACGGCGATCTGGTGAATTCGACGCTCGACCTCGTGGTCGCGGGCACGCGCGAAGGCGTGCTGATGGTCGAATCCGAGGCCAAGGAGCTGTCCGAGGAAATCATGCTCGGCGCGGTGATGTTCGGATACGAAGGCTTTCAGCCGGTGATCGACGCGATCATCGCCCTGGCCGAGCTCGCGGCGCGTGAACCCTGGCCGATGCCGGAAACCTCGCCCGAGGAAGCGGCCATGCGCAGCCGCGTGCAGGCCGACGCGGGCGCGCCCGTGCGCGCCGCCTATGCCGAAACGGTAAAGCAGGCCCGCCACGAGAAACTCGGCGCGGCCAAGAAAGCCGTGCTCAAGGCGGTCGAGGCCGAAGGCGCCAACGTCCCGCTCGCCACGGCGATGTTCAAGGCTTTGGAAAGCGACATCGTTCGCGGCCAGATCCTGAACACCGGCAAGCGCATCGACGGCCGCGACACCAAGACCGTCCGGCCCATCGTGGCCGAGGTCGGCGTCCTGGCGCGCGCCCACGGCAGCGCGTTGTTCACGCGCGGGGAAACCCAAGCGCTCGTCGCCGCCACGCTGGGCACCGGCCAGGACGAGCAGATTATCGACGCGCTCGACGGCGAATACCGCGAGCATTTCATGCTGCACTACAATTTCCCGCCCTATTCGGTGGGCGAAACGGGCCGCATGGGCTCGCCCGGAAGGCGCGAAATCGGCCACGGCAAGCTCGCCTGGCGCGCGTTGCGTCCGGTCTTGCCGGCCAAGGAGAAATTTCCGTACACGCTGCGGATCGTCTCCGAGATCACCGAATCGAACGGCTCGAGTTCCATGGCCACGGTGTGCGGCGCATCGCTCGCACTCATGGACGCTGGCGTGCCGCTGGTGCGCTCGGTCGCGGGCATCGCAATGGGTTTGATCAAGGACGGTGAGCGATTCGCCGTGCTGTCCGACATCCTCGGCGACGAGGATCACCTGGGCGACATGGACTTCAAGGTGGCCGGAACCGATGCCGGCGTCACCTCGCTGCAAATGGACATCAAGATCACCAGCATTACGCGGGAGATCATGGAGATAGCGCTCCGTCAGGCGCGCGACGGCCGGCTGCACATCCTCGGCGAAATGTCGAAGGGGATTCAGGGCGCGCGCGAGGGCATCAGCCAGCACGCCCCGCGCATCGTGTCGTTCAGCATTCCCAAGGACCGCATTCGCGAGGTCATTGGTACCGGCGGCAAGGTGATCCGCGAGATCGTCGAAGTCACAGGCGCGAAGATCGACATCGAGGACGACGGCACGATCAAGGTATCGGCGGTCGATGCCGGCGCCATCGATGCGGCGGTCACATGGATTCGCAACATCATCGCCGAACCTGAAATCGGGGTGATCTACACGGGCAAGGTTGTGAAGATCACGGATTTCGGCGCGTTCGTGAACTTTCTCGGCGCCCGCGACGGCTTGGTGCACATCTCCGAGCTCTCGGCCCAGCGCGTGAAAAAGGTGAACGACGTCGTCAAGGAAGGCGACATGGTCAAGGTCAAGTGCATCGGCCTTGACGATCGGGGCAAGGTGCGCCTGTCGATGAAGGTGGTCGATCAGGCAACCGGCGAGGAAATTGCGGCCCCGCCCAGGAGCGAGTCGTCCTCGCAGGACGATGGCGGTCGTGCGTCGGGCGCCTGACGCCCGGCCAAGGATATCGATGGGACGATGCCCATAAGATCGCGACAAAGGGCGGCCCGGAAACAGGGCCGCCCTTTTTCTTGTTCCTGCCGCCCATTCCGATTCGGAAATCTTGCCGCCCGCGCGAATTTTAGCCGGAATGGGCGATGACCGTGCTCGATTTGCCGCGTGTCATCGGCCATCGCGGCGCAGCTGCGCATGCGCCCGAAAACACCCTGGCAGGATTTCGCTGGGCGGCCGCGCACGGCGTGCGTTGGGTGGAATTCGACGTGCGGCTGAGTCGGGATTGCGTACCGGTCGTCATTCACGATGCGACCTTGCGGCGCACGACGAACGGCCGGGGCCGCGTCGCGCGGAAAAGCGCGCGCGAACTCTCGGCCCTCGACGCCGGATCGTGGTTTGGGCCCGCGCATGTGGGCGAGGCCGTGCCCACGCTCGAGGCGGCGCTTGGCGTTCTCGCCGAACTTGGCCTCGGCGCCAATCTCGAAATCAAGCCCGAACCCGCGTCTGGCGCGCGTGCGGCGCGCGAAGTGGCGGCGATCTTGACGCGCGTTTGGCGCGGGCGCGGGCCGATGCTCGTGTCGTCCTTCGATTGGGGGGCGCTTGCGACGCTGGCGGCCGAGGCGCCGCGCTGGCCGCTTGGTCTCCTGATGCGCCGCCCGCCGCGCGATTGGCGAGGCTGGGCGCGCCGTCTTGGAGTCTCCACGCTGCATGTGGACGACCGCTGTATCGATCCGCGTCTGACCGCTGAACTCAAGGAATCGGGATTGCCGGTGGTGGTCTATACGGTCGAACGCGCCGACCGGGCGCGGCGCTTATTCGGCTGGGGCGTGGACAGTGTGTTCTCGGACCATCCGGCGCGCCTGGCTGCGGCGCTTTAGGGCGCCGAGATGGGCGATTTTCCGCAAACCTCGCTGTTTTGGCGCCCGGAGTGAGATCGGGTGGTTTTTTTTCGATTCGGTTCATATATACCCCGGTCCCGTAGACAGGTTGGGCGTGGACATGTTTTGTTCGCGCGTTTTCCAGGTCGCGGCTTTGGCCTCTTGGCATGCCGGCCGCGGCAATGCGGCGGCTAGGTGTGGCGCAGAGGCCACGGCGCCATACGAATCGTGGCTACTCGGGGATCATGACCGCTTGGGAATCACGGCGTCGCAGGGACAATGGCAATTCCGGGCCACAATGCAGGGATTAGGGTGAGTAATCCGGGCGAGAGATCGAGCTTTGCCTACGAAGACCTGATCGAGTGTGCCCATGGCCGCTTGTTCGGCCCCGGAAACGCGCGCCTGCCGCTGCCGCCCCTGCTGATGTTTGACCGCATCGCCCGAATCGCCAAGACGGGCGGAAAATATGGCAAGGGTGAGGTCGTGGCCGAGCATGATATCTCGCCCGATCTCTGGTTCTTCCGCTACCACTTCGAGTCCGATCCCGTGATGCCGGGTTGTTTTGGGCTCGATGCCATGTGGCAGCTTCTCGGGTTCTATCTTGGCTGGACGGGCGCTCTCGGCGCGGGCCGCGCCTTGGCGGTCGGCGAGGTCAAATTCACCGGCCAGGTCCTGCCGACCGTGCGTCGGCTGGAATATCGCTTGGACATCAAACGGGTGATCGCGCGCCAGGTGGTTCTCGGTATCGCCGACGGCACGGTATCGGCCGACGGCCAGGTCATCTATCAGGGGGCCGATCTTCGGGTCGGATTGTTCGTCAATCCAAGTAGCGCGGTCGCCACCGCGTAATCATGCAAGCGGACCCGCCGGGTCTATCGAGGTCGAAATGAGACGCGTGGTCGTGACGGGAATGGGCATCGTGTCGAGCATCGGGGCGAACGCGGACGAGGTCGTCCGGTCGCTGCGCGAGGGCCGTACGGGCCTGCGCTTTTGCGAGGAATACAAAGAGCTGGGCTTTCGCAGCCACGTCCACGGCGAGCCCCAGATCGATCTCGATGGCGTGATCGACCGCCGTCATCGGCGCTTCATGGGCGACGGCGCGGCCTACAACTACGTCGCGATGAAGGAAGCGATCGCGGATTCGGGCCTTACGGAAAGCGAAGTGTCCAACGACCGCGCGGGACTCGTGATGGGCTCGGGCGGGCCGTCCACGCGCAATCTCGTGGCCTCGACCGATGCCTTGCGCGGCAAGGGCGCCAAACATGTCGGGCCGTTCATGGTTCCGCGCACGATGTCGAGCACCAATTCCGCGACGCTTTCGACGTTCTTCAAGATCAAGGGCGTGAACTATTCGATTAGCTCGGCGTGCGCGACGAGCGCGCATTGCATCGGCAATGGCGCGGAGCTGATTCAGTTCGGCAAGCAGGACGTCGTCTTCGCTGGCGGCGGGGAAGAGCTGCACTGGAGCATGACGGTGCTGTTCGATGCCATGCCGGCTCTATCGGCGAAGTACAATGATCGTCCGGCCTCAGCCTCCCGACCGTTTGATGCGGGCCGCGATGGCTTCGTGATCGCGGGCGGGGGCGGGGTGGTGGTGCTCGAAGCGCTCGAACACGCCAAGGCGCGCGGCGCCAAGATCTACGGCGAACTCGTGGGTTACGGCGCCACGTCGGACGGCTTCGACATGGTGCAGCCCTCGGGCGATGGCGCTCGGCGCTGCATGGAAATGGCCATGCGCGGAATCGAGGAGCCGATCGATTACATCAACACCCACGGCACTGGAACTCCGGTGGGCGACGTGAAGGAACTCGAAGCCATCAAGGCCGTGTTCGCTCGGCGCAACCGCATACCGGCGTTCAATTCGACCAAATCCCTGACCGGCCATTCGCTTGGAGCCGCGGGCGTGCACGAGGCGATCTATTCGCTGATCATGATGCGCGATGGCTTCATCTCGGCCTCCGCGAATGTCGAGGATCTCGAGCCCGCCGCCGAGGGCATGCCGCTCGTGCGCACCCGCCAGGACGGCGTCGAGCTCAATTGTGTGATGTCCAACAGCTTCGGCTTCGGGGGCACAAACGCTGCGTTGACCTTCCGCCGTTTCGACGGCTAGGGGCCGGGCGTGCCGGATGTGACTGGCATGCTCGCGGGCCGACGAGGCTTGGTTATGGGCGTCGCGAACGACCATTCCATCGCCTGGGGCATCGCGTCGGCGGCCCATGAAGCGGGCGCGGAGCTGGCCTTTACCTATCAGGGCGAGGCGCTCGAGAAGCGCGTGCGGCCGTTGGCGGAAGGAGTGGGCGCGCGGTTGATCCTGCCGTGCGATGTCGAGAGCGAGGAATCTCTCGACCGCGTCTTCGCCGCGATCGACGGTGCGTGGGGCCGTCTCGATTTTCTCGTGCATGCCGTTGCGTTCTCGGACAAGGCCGAGCTCAAGGGCCGCTACAGCGATACGACGCGAGGCAATTTTCGGCGCACGCTCCTCGTGTCATGCTTTTCGTTCACCGATCTCGCGCGCCGGGCGGCGCCGCTCATGGCCGCGGGCAGCTCTCTGCTCACGCTTAGCTTCGAAGGCGCCAACCGCGTGTTTCCGAGCTACAACGTCATGGGCGTCGCCAAGGCCGCGCTCGAATCGAGTGTGCGCTATCTGGCCGCCGATCTCGGGCCGCAGGGCGTGCGCGTCAATGCCATATCCGCCGGACCGATGCGCACCTTGGCCGGCGCCGCGATCGGGGACGCGCGGCGAATCCTCGCCTGGCACCGCGACACCTCGCCGCTTGGCCGCGATTTGCGTTTGGACGAAATCGGCGCGGCCGCGCTGTATCTCTTGTCGAATCTGTCGGCGGGCGTCACGGGAGAGATCATGCGAGTGGATGGCGGCTATCACGCGATGGGCATGCCCAACCCCCGCCTCGCACGGGAGGGCGGCTAAGCCCCCGCTTCTGTTTTATATTTCTACTGGTTATAAGACCGACTGCACCGCTTTGAAATTAAGCTAGAAATTGGTGGCCCGCGAGGCTATATCACCGGGATTGGCGGTTCCGCGGCTAGAAGGCATGCCAAGCATGGCGACACGTCCCTACAGCGAGAGTCTCGAGCGTTTGCGCGCCGCTGGCCTTAGGCCGACCCGCCAGCGCCTGGCCTTGGCGCGGCTGCTTTACGGCCGCGGGCACCGCCATGTCACGGCCGAACAACTTCATGCCGAAGCGCTCGCCGCGACCGTCCGCATCTCGCTTGCGACCGTCTACAACAGCCTTCACCAATTCACCGAGGCGGGAATGTTGCGCGAGGTCGTCGTCGATCCGGCGCGGCGGTATTTCGACACCAATGTCCAGCCCCACCACCATTTCTTCATGGCCACCGACGGCGTGCTTCAGGACATTCCCGGCAAGGACGTGTCGATCATGGGGCTTCCGGCCGTGCCCGCAGGCACCGAGCTTCAGGGCATCGATGTCATCGTACGCATCCGTCGGAAATAAATTAGAGTTATAATAATTATAATATATTGACAAAATCCATGCCTCTGAATATCTAAACTTCGAATATGCCGAACATGGCGAGCGGCCCGCAGAACGGCGGGGCCATCGTAAACGACAAACAGACGAACGCCGATCAGATCAAAAATGCCAGCCGAGGGAGATAATCATGGCGCAGCTTAAGGGATCGAAGACCGAAAAGAATCTGAAGGACGCATTTTCCGGCGAATCGCAGGCCAACCGCCGGTATCTCTATTTCGCCCAGAAGGCCGATGTTGAAGGCTATAACGACGTGGCTGCGGTGTTCCGCTCCACGGCCGAGGGCGAGACCGGCCACGCTCACGGCCATCTCGAATTCCTCGAGGTTGTCGGCGATCCGGCAACCGGCAAGCCGATCGGCAATACCTCGAAGAACCTCGAGGCTGCGATCGCCGGCGAGACGCACGAGTACACCGACATGTATCCCGGCATGGCACGCACGGCGCGCGACGAGGGTTTCGCGGAAATCGCCGAATGGTTCGAAACCCTGGCGAAGGCCGAGAAATCGCACGCCGGGCGCTTCACCAAGGCCCTCAACGAACTGAAATAACCGCCACGGCCGCCCGCGGCGCGGCCGGGTTCTTTCCCATCGCGCGGGGAGCTTTCGGGCTCCCCGCGATTTTTTCCAGCTCCCGCGCGCTTGCGCGCGGCTAGGGGTGAGCCATGCGTGAAGGCAGTCTCGATGCACCTGTCCGCCACCCGCTCGCGTGGGAGGATCCCGAATTCTACGACGCGGCGAAGCTCGACGCCGAACTGCGCCGCGTATTCGACATCTGCCACGGCTGCCGGCGCTGTTTTAATCTTTGCGACTCGTTTCCCACGCTGTTCGACATGGTCGATAACTCGACATCGGGCGAGCTCGACACGGTAAATAGCGAGAATTTCAAGGCCGTGGTCGATGGCTGCACGCTGTGCGATCTGTGCTTCATGACGAAATGCCCCTATGTCCCGCCGCATGAATTCAATCTCGACTTCCCGCACCTGATGCTGCGCGCGCGCGCGGTCGAGGCGCGCAAGAACGGCGTGCCTTTCGCCGAACGCCAGATCGCCGAAACCGACCGCAATGGCCGGCTGGGCTGTCACACGGCGGGTCTTGCGAACTGGGCGACCAAGACCGGTAATACGTTTGCGCGTGCGGCGATGGAGAAGATCGCCGGCATTCATCGCGAGGCGGAGCTGCCGCGCTTCGCCACAAAACCACTGACCGCCATCGCCGCGACGCGCGCGCGCAACCACGCGGCCCCCGCTCAAGCGCGCAAGGCGGTGCTCTATGCGACCTGCTTTGGCAATTACAACAATCCGTCGATCGGCTTGGCCGCACGCGCCATCCTGGCGCATAACGGCGTCGAGCTTGAAGTGCGCCATCCGCGCTGCTGCGGCATGCCCCAGCTCGAACAAGGCGAGATCGCGCGCGTGGCGGAAAATGCCCGCGCCGTGGCGGCGGAGCTTTTGCCGTGGATCGATCGCGGCTACGACGTGATCGCGCTCGTGCCGTCGTGCGCGCTCATGCTCAAATTCGAATGGCCCCTCATCTTGCCCAAGGACGAGGGCATAAAACGCCTGGCTAAGGCGACCTACGACACCAGCGAGTACATCGTCGACATCGCGCGCAAGGAGGGTCTCGCGCCCGGACTGAAGCCCCTCGACGGCGGCGTGTCTCTGCACATTGCCTGCCATGCCCGCGCCCAGAATATCGGGCGCAAGGCCGAGGAGATGCTGCGTCTCATCCCCTCGGCCGATCTCGAGGTGATCGAGCGTTGTTCGGGTCATGGCGGTTCATGGGGCGTGCGCAAGGAAAACTTCGAAACCGGTATCAAGGTCGGCAAGCCCGTGGCCCGGCAGGCGCGCAAGGCCGCCAAGTCCTATTTGGCGTCCGAATGTCCGCTCGCGGCCCTGCACATCCACCAGGGCATGGCGCGCCTGGACGGCGAGGGCAGCGTGCCCACGCCCGAAGCGGTGCTGCACCCCGTCGAATTGTTCGCCAGGGCCTATGGCCTGATGGAGTAGAAAATGCCCGGGAAAAGCAGGCGAATCGTCGAATCCGACATCGTGGACATGGCTTCATATGGCCTGGTGCGCGCCGAGCGCCGCCGCCGGATGACGGAGTTGAAGCGCGCGCGCAGGCTCGAGGTCGGACCTTTCGCCACGTTCTATTTCGAGAACTACGAAACCATGTTGCATCAGGTGCAGGAAATGCTCTTCATCGAGAAGGGCGGCGCCGCTCAGTTACCCGACGAGCTTCGGGCCTATAACCCGCTCATTCCGCAGGGGCGCGAGCTCGTGGCGACGGTCATGTTCGAAATCGACGACCCCTTGCGCCGGGCGCGAACCCTCGGCCGGCTGGGCGGCATCGAGGAAACCGCCTTCATCGAAATCGATGGTTCGCGTGTTGCGGGCGCTCCCGAGGAAGATCAGGACCGAACGAACGCGGAGGGCAAGGCGTCCGCCGTGCAATTCATCCACTTCCCCTTCATGCCCGAACAGATCGTCCGGTTTTGCGCGGCCGAAGCGCGCGTGGTCGTGGGCTTTACCCACCCCGATTATAGCCACATGGCGGTAATGCCCGGCGCGGTACGCCTGGCGTTGGCCGCCGATTTTGCCTGAAACGGCGCGGGCGACCCTATTCGACGCGCTCGTCCGCGCGTACGCCCCAGAAATCGGCCCGCGCCAGCCAACCCTCGTAACCGCCGGCCTCAATTTTGCACCAGTTGCCGTTGCATTTCAGGAGGCGGGCGATCACGCCGGGCTCGGCGCGTGCGATGGCGGGGGATTCGGCCGCAGGATCGCGCCGCAATGTGCGGATCTCGCCGACCACGAGCACGCTGCGGCGCCCCGACAGCATGGCCTTGTTCACCCAGCCTTCGGCGCCTTGCCAATCGCGTATCTTGCGCCAGGTCTCGAACTCCTCGACGACCTCGACCGGCATCAATTTGCGCTGGTAGACCCATTCGACCGGATAGCGCACGCCGGGGCCCGCGCGCAGATTGACCTCGTCGGCGCGTAGGCTGACGAAACGCGGCACGGGCAAGCCGCTCTCGCCCTGCTCGGCGTCGGCCGCGCGCGCTTGCGGACGAGACGCGAGAAGGGCCGCAGCGAAAACAAGGCATGCCAAGACGCCAAAGCGCCGAATACCGGTCACGAGAACAGAACCCCCGAATACGCGTGCACTTTCGCCATCGCTCCGATTATAGGCATCCTGGCTTCCTGCCACAGCCCATTCCTGGACATCAAGTCGGGCGCCTGCTAGACGGAGCCGGCTGCCAAAAAGGCTCGCGTCATGGCGCCACAAAAGCCCGTCGTCGTCGTTTCACGTAAACTGCCGGAGGTCGTCGAGACCCGGCTGATGGAGCTGTTCGACACCCGCTTGAACCGCGACGACAAGCCCATGAACGCGGCCGAACTTAAATCCGCGCTCAAGCACGCCGATGTTTTCGTGCCCACGGTCACCGATCGTATCACGCGCGAGATCATCGCCGAGGCCGGCGGACAATGCCGGCTGATCGCCTCCTTCGGCACGGGGGTCGATCACATTGACCTCGCCGCCGCCCGCGAGCGCGGCATCGCCGTCACCAATACGCCAGGCGTTCTGACCGAGGACACGGCCGACATGACCATGGCGCTCGTGCTTGCCGTGTCGCGCCGCCTGTGCGAGGGCGAGCGATTGGTGCGCACGGGCAAATGGGGCGGCTGGGGCCCCATGGCCATGCTGGGCCATCGTCTCGGCGGCAAGCGATTGGGTATCATCGGCATGGGCCGGATTGGCACGGCGCTCGCTCGTCGCGCGCGCGGCTTCGGCCTGTCGATCCACTATCACAACCGCCGGCGCGTTCATGCCGAGCTAGAACGCGGTCTCGAGGCGACCTATTGGCAAAGCCTCGATCAAATGCTCGCCCATATGGACATCATCTCGGTCAATTGCCCCCACACGCCCGCGACCTATCATTTGCTATCGGCGCGCCGCCTTAAATTGCTGCGCAATCATGCCGTCGTCGTCAACACCTCGCGCGGCGAGGTGCTCGACGAGAGCGCATTGGCGCAGATGCTGATCGGGGGCGAGATCGCGGGCGCGGGGCTCGACGTGTTCGAGCACGAACCGGCCATCAATCCGAAGCTCATCGATTTGCCAAGTGTGGTGCTGTTGCCCCACATGGGCTCGGCGACCGTCGAGGGCCGCGTCGATATGGGCGAGAAGGTCATCATCAACATCAAGACGTTCTGGGACGGCCACACGCCGCCCGACCGGGTGCTCGACATCGAGTCTTGAGCGCCTAGCGCGCTTGGGGCGACAGGATGCGCGGGTGCGCGCCGCACAGCGCGCAATCTGGATTCTTCGGCACGGCGATGCGCTGGGTACGGGTGGCGAGCGCGTCGTACATCACAAGCGTGCCCGACAGCGAGTCCGCAAGTCCGAGCAATTCCTTGAGAATCTCGACCGCCTGAAGCGTGCCCATCACGCCCGCGACCGCGCCCAGGATGCCCGCCTGTTCGCAGCGTGGAATAAGGTCTTCGGGCGGCGGTTCCGGCCACAGGCAGCGATAGCAGGGCCCCCCAAGCCAGGGCTTGAAGGTCGAGATCTGGCCCTCGAAGCGAAGCAGGGCTGCCGAGACCAGCGGCACGCGCAACAGATGGCAGGCATCGTTCAACAAAAACCGCGTGGCGAAATTATCGGAGCCGTCGGCGACGGCGTCGTTGCCGCGCACCAGATCAAGCACGTTTTCCGCCGTCAGGCGCAGATTGCGGGGAATGACGCGAATCTCGGGATTGATCGCGGCAATGGCGGCGGCGGCGCTTTCGGCCTTGGCCTGGCCCACGCGCTCGGTCGTGTGTGCGATCTGGCGCTGGAGATTGGTCAGGTCGACCCGGTCGTCGTCGATGACGGTCAAGGTTCCGACGCCTGCGGCGGCGAGGTAAAGCAGGACGGGCGAGCCCAGTCCGCCCGCGCCGACCACTAGGACGCGCGCCGTCAAAAGCCGTGCCTGGCCCTCCTCGCCGATCTCATCAAGCGCGACATTGCGCGCATAGCGCAAGAGCTGCTCGTCGGTGATTGGATGGCGCGCCATGGCCGGCTCCGGCCTATTCGCCCGGCAGCGCGCCAGTGCCGGTCGAGCCGAAACCACCCGCCCCGCGTCCGGTGTCGCCCAGATTTTCGTCCTCTTCCCAGCTGACGCGCAGGACCGGCGCCACGATCATTTGCGCGATGCGCAGGCCGCGCGTCACGACGAACTCCGCTTCGCCGAGATTGGCAAGGATCACGAGAATCTCGCCGCGATAATCGGCGTCGATCGTGCCGGGCGCATTCGGCAGAATGAGCCCGTGCTTGAGCGCGAGGCCTGAACGCGGCCGCACTTGCGCCTCGTATCCCGGCGGCAAGGCGATCGCCAATCCCGTGGGTATGGCGAGGCGCGCGCGGGGGGGAATCGCAATGGCCGCCGCGACCGCCGCGTGCAAATCCACACCCGCGCTTTGCGCCGTCGCGTACCGGGGCAGGGGAAGGTCGCGGCCGTGCGCCAAGCGACGCATCCGGACGCGGAGTTCCGTCACGTCTTGCTCGCGGACGGATCGGCCGCAAACATATCGCCAATGCGCCCCGCAAGGCGCGCGGCTACCTCGGTCTTGGTCAGCGTCGGCCAGCTCTCCACGCCCCCATCCTCGACGATGTGGACGGTGTTGCGCTCGCCGCCAAAGGTTCCGGTGCGGGGCGAGACATCGTTCGCCACAACCCAATCACAGCGTTTGCTTGCGAGCTTGGCGCGAGCGTTATCGATCACATTTTCGGTCTCGGCGGCGAACCCGACGACGAGGCGCGGCCGGCCGCCTCCGAGCGAGGCCAGACTGGCGAGAATGTCGGGATTCTCGACGAGCGCGAGCACGGGCGGCTTGCCGCCGTTCTTCTTCGTCTTGTTCGCGGCCGCTTGCGCGACGCGCCAATCGGATACAGCCGCCGCGCACACGGCGATGTCGGCGGGCATGGCCGCGCGGCAGGCGGCCAGCATCTCCGCCGCCGTCTCGATGTGTACGACGCTCACCCCCGGCGGGTCGGGCTCGTGGGTCGGGCCGGTGACCAATGTGGTGGCCGCGCCCAGGCGCGCAAGCGCGGCCGCAATCGCGTGGCCCTGCCGGCCCGAGGAGCGGTTGGATAGAAAGCGCACCGGATCTATGGGCTCGATCGTGGGTCCGCTCGTAACCACTGCGCGCCGTCCCGCGAGCGGCGCGCGCACGGCGAACCAGCGTTCGATCGCGTCCAGGATTTCGGCCGGCTCCGCCATCCGGCCGGGGCCGAATTCCCCGCATGCCATCGGCCCCTCGTTCGGGCCGACGCGAATGGCGCCGCGCGCCTCAAGCGCATGGACATTGGCGGCCGTCGCCGCGTTCGACCACATGCGATGATTCATCGCTGGAGCGAACAAAATCGGCTTGTCGGCGGCAAGCAGCACGGTCGATGCCAGATCGTCGGCGCGGCCATGCGCCATTTTGGCCAAGAGGTCCGCCGTCGCCGGCGCAACGACGATCAAGTCCGATTCGCGCGACAGACGGATATGGCCCATCTCGCTCTCATCGGTGAGCGAGAACAAGTCCTGATAGACTTTGTTTTCCGTCAGGGCCGCGAGCGATAGCGGCGTGATGAATTGCGCGCCGGCCGCGGTCAGAACCGCACGCAACTCGGCGCCGCGCTCGCGCAGCCTGCGGATCAGATCGAGGCATTTGTAGGCCGCGATCCCGCCCGCTACCACCAGAAGTATGCGTTTGCCGTGCAGCATCCGGAGCTCCGCCCCGCCATCGCAATATTGAGTGGCTGTGAATCCACGGTAATGACCGTGGCCGGAGTTGACAAGCGGCGGACCTAGAGTTGGGCGAGCGCGATGATGGCGATGAGCGCGACCACGAGCCACAAGGCATAGAGATAGGCCCGGTTGTTGCTCCCGCCGGCCTCGGTGAACGCGCGAACGGTATCGGGGTGCAGCTTGAACCCCCCCTCGGTGAGCATGGCGAGCGCGCGCTCGGCACCGACGAGAAGGGCTGGAAAGCGTTCGAGCGCGGTCAACGTATCGCGCCCCGCCTGGCGAAGGCGCGCCTGGGGTCCGCGATGCTCGATCATCCAGGCTTCGATGAGGGGGCGGATCAGCTCCCACATATTGACGGTCGGATCGAGCTTCCGCCCGACGCCCTCGGCGACGAGCATCGATTTTTGTAGCAGCAGAAGTTGCGGTTGGGTTTCCATCTCGAAGGTTTCGGCCACCTGGAACAATTGGCCAAGCAGGCGCGCGACGGAAATCTCGGCGAGCGGCCGGCCCAGGATCGGCTCGGCGATCGAGCGGCAGGCCTGGGTGAAGGCCTCGACCGATTTGTCGGCCGGAACGTATCCCGCCTTGAAATGCGCCTCGGCCGCCGCCCGGTAATCGCCCGAAAGGAAACCCATCAGCATGTCGGCCAGATAGTGCCGCGTCTTGGCGTCCAGCCGGCCCATGATGCCGAAATCGACCGCGACGACATTGCCGGCCGCGTCCACGAACAGGTTTCCGGGATGCAGATCGGCATGGAAGAAGCCGTCTCGGAAGGCTTGGTTGAACAGCGCCGAGCCCGCCTTGATCAGGACCTCGCGCAAATCGTGCCCCGCGTCGAGCAGGGCCGCGCGCTCGTCGATCGGAATGCCCTCGACGCGCTCGAGCGTAAGCACGCGCCGACCGGTCCGCGCCCAATCGACGGCGGGCACGCGGAAACTGCCATCATCCACGAAATTGGCATGAAGCTCGGACGCCGCGGCTGCTTCCAGGCGCAGGTCCATCTCCATCGCTACCGTGTCGGCCATGGTGCGCACGACCTCGACGGGTCTCAGGCGCCGCAGCGCGGGCGCGCCGCGCGCGACAAGAGAAGCCAGCCAATAGAACAGGTCGAGATCCCGCTGGAAGGCGTCCTCGATGCCGGGGCGAAGGATCTTGACCGCCACGTTCCGGCCATCGGCCGTGACGGCCATGTGAACTTGCGCGATCGACGCGGCGGCGATGGGAATATCTTCAAAGGCGCTGTACAGCGCCTCGACGGGTTTACCGAACTCGCGTTCGATTGCCGCGCGCGCTTGCGCGCCGGGAAAGGGCGGCAAATGGTCCTGCAATTCCGAAAGATCGGCGGCGACCTCGTCGCCCAGCAGGTCCGAGCGCGTCGAGAGCAATTGGCCGAACTTGATGAAACTCGGGCCCAGGCCATGGATCGCTTGCGCCAGCCTTTGCCCGGGACGGAGCGCGCGGATGGGGCTGGTCTTGGCCGGACCCGAGCAGGCGCGCACCGCGGCGGTCAATGTTGGGGCTATGCCAAAGCGCTCGAAAAGAAAGAGCGCGTCATGCTGGGCGAGGCGACGGGCAATGCGCACCAGGCGAAGCACATGGCGGGCGGCGCGAATCATGGGGCTATGTCCGGGGGTTGTATCCGGCGAGCCTAGATGCGCCAGCCGCCGTGCAACGCGGCGATACCGCCCGACAGATTGCGCCAAGCGACGCGGGCGAATCCGGCCCCGGTCATGCGGGCGGCCAATTCGTCCTGGGGCGGAAAGCGGCGAATGCTTTCGGCGAGATAGCGATAGGACTCCGCGTCGCCCGCGATCAGTCGGCCAAGGGTGGGAAGAACCGCGAAGGAATACCTGTCGTACAGCGGTCCCAAAAGCGGCCAGACCACCCGGCTGAATTCGAGGCAGAGCATCCGCCCGCCCGGACGCAAGACCCGATAGGCCTCGGCAAGGGCGAGGTCGATATCGGTGACATTGCGCAGCCCGAAAGCGACCGTGCAGGCGTCGAAGGACCGGCTCGGCAAAGGCAGAGCCTGCGCGTCGCCGCATATCCAGCGCACGCCGCCGATTTGGCCGCGATCGACCGCCCGGTCGCGCCCGGTCTCAACCATCTCCGGCGTGAGATCGCAAACCACGATATCCGCGGCCGCGCCGGGACACCCGCGGCGCATGTGGTCGAGAATGCGAAGCGCGATATCGCCCGTGCCGCCCGCAAGATCGAGGATCCGCATGCCCGCGCGCGGCGCCAAGGTATCCACCATCGCTTGTTTCCAAAGCCGGTGGACACCCCAAGACATGAGATCGTTCATCGTGTCGTAGCGGGGCGCCACGCTGTCGAAAACCTGGCGAACCAGCGCGCTTTTTGCCGCGGCTGGCACGCGTTGGAAGCCGAAATCGACGGTCGCTTCAACGTTCGCCGTGTCGTGGGCG
Organism: Alphaproteobacteria bacterium; assembly: GCA_046153685.1. Lineage (GTDB taxonomy): Bacteria > Pseudomonadota > Alphaproteobacteria > CADEGL01 > CADEGL01 > CAMAPP01. The sequence goes on along the minus strand of JBJXGH010000081.1, from coordinate 17,549 downwards.
CGAGTTTCAAGCATGGCGTGCGACCATAGCCGACCGCCGGGACGCGCGCTAGGTTGAGCCATGCCCGAACTGCCCGAAGTCGAGACTGTACGGCGCGGCCTGGAATCCCATATCCGCGGCGCCCGGATCCTCCGCGTCGAAGTGCGTCGGCCCGATCTTCGCGTGCCCTTTCCGCCCCGCTTCGCCCAGCGCTTGGTAGGGCGGCGCGTGGACGAGGTTGCGCGCCGGGCCAAATATCTGCTGCTGCACCTCGATGACGGCCAAATTTTGGTCATTCACCTCGGTATGTCCGGCCGTCTCATCGTCGGTCCGGCCCGGCGCAATGCGGCGCCCGGCAGGCATGAGCACGTCGAATTTGAATTCGACAACCGCCAAGGGGTGGTGTTCGAGGATCACCGGCGATTCGGCCTCATGACATTGGTGCCGGGCACGGAAATAGATCGCCATGCGCTGTTTCGCCATCTGGGCATCGAGCCCCTGGACTCGGCCTTCGATGGCACGGCCCTTGCGCGTCTTCTTGCGGGTGCGCGCACCCCGATCAAGGCCGCGCTCTTGGATCAGAAGCGCGTCGTGGGGGTCGGCAATATCTACGCATGCGAAGCCCTGTTCCGCGCCGGAATCTCTCCGCGCCGGCTCGCGCGCACGGTCGTGGCGGCGCGAGCCGAACGCTTGGCGGTGGCGATCCGCTCGGTCCTGACCGAGGCGATCGCTGCCGGCGGTTCGTCATTGCGTGATTATGTGCAGGCCTCGGGCGAGCTCGGCTATTTTCAGCACGCCTGGAAGGTATATGGCCGTGAAGGCGAGAAATGCGCCCATGCGGGATGCACCGGCCGGATCCGGCGCATCGTTCAAGCCAATCGTTCGACGTTCCATTGCCCGCGATGTCAGGCATGAGCTTAAGAGGCGGATCAAGATTCTGGATTGGCTGGAAAATGGCCTTACCCTGCCTCGCGGCCGTGATGTTCATTCTTTGTATCGGCGGGCGGATTGCCGTTGGTGACGAATTTCTGTCGCACATCGCCGATGTGCCGGTCATGCCGGGTATGGTCGAAATCGCGGGCGCCAGTGTCGCGTTCGACGATCCATCGGGCCGAATCGTCGAAACATTCGCATCCGGTCCGGTCGCGCGCGCGGCAGTGTCGGCGTTTTATGCCGCTACCCTTCCACGGCTCGGGTGGATCGAGATCGATGCCACTACATATCGGCGCGACCGCGAGAAACTTCAGCTTGATTTCGTCTCTGGAAGTGGCGATGTGACGGTCCGCTTTTTGCTGACGCCCCGCTGAACTCTTATTTAAACGGAGCTTTGTCCATGGATTACGAGAACATCCTAGTCGAGACGCGCGGCGCGGTCGGAATTGTGCGCTTGAACCGGCCCAAGGCGCTCAACGCGCTGTGTGCGGCGTTGATCGCCGAACTGGGGCAGGCGCTCGACCTCTTCGAGGCGGACGACGCCATCGGCGCGGTCGTGCTGACGGGGAGTGAAAAGGCCTTTGCCGCGGGCGCCGATATCAAGGAGATGCAGCCCAAGTCCTATATGGATGTCTATCTGGCCGATTTCATCACGCGCGGCTGGGAGCGGATCACGACTTGCCGCAAGCCGATCATCGCTGCCGTGTCGGGTTTTGCGCTGGGCGGGGGGTGCGAGGTCGCGCTCATGTGCGACTTCATCCTCGCCGCCGATACCGCGAAATTCGGTCAGCCCGAAATCGGCATCGGCACCATGCCAGGTGCCGGCGGTACCCAGCGCCTTGCCCGATTCATCGGCAAATCAAAGGCCATGGACATGTGTTTGACGGCTCGCATGATGGACGCGGCCGAGGCCGAGCGCTGCGGCCTGGTTTCGAGGGTGGTTCCCGCGGCGGAATTGTTCGAGGAGGCCGTCAAGACGGCCGAGCGCATCGCGTCGATGTCGCGTCCGGTCGTCCTCATGATCAAGGAAGCGGTGAACCGCGCGTTCGAGACCACGCTTGCGGAAGGAATTCGCTTCGAACGGCGGCTTTTCCACTCGACTTTCGCGCTCGAGGACCAAAAGGAAGGCATGACGGCGTTCATCGAGAAGCGAAAGGCTACTTTCCGTCACCGCTGACGCCTTTTTGCGGCCTTGACCCGTTGAAGCGTCGAACGATATAAGCGCGAAGGCTGGCGGACGGTCATCCGCTGCCATCACCAAGAGCGAGAACAGCCCAAATGGCGCAACACAAATCCGCCCGCAAGCGCGCGCGCAGCACCGTGCGCCGGACGCGCGTTAACGATGCCCGCAAGGGGCGAGTACGCAGTTTCCTGCGCGAGGTGGAATCGGCGATCGCCTCCGGCGACAGCAAGAAGGCGCGCGCGGCGCTCGTGGCCGCGCAACCCGAAGTGCAGCGCGGCGCCCAGAAGGGCGTTCTGGCGAAGGCGACGGCATCGCGCAAGCTCTCGCGTCTCTCCAAGCGCATCAAGAAACTCTCCAAATAGGTTATCTCGTCTCGTTTCTTTGCCGCGCATGCTCCCGCGCGCGCGAAAACGCGCGCCTGTGTGCGAACTTCGCAACGCCGAAAAAATTCGATCCGAATTTTGCATGTTCATCATACGAACCTGTTGTCACGTGCGCGCGCGGTGGCTAGAGTCGATTTCAATAAAGCCGCAGCGGGGGTTCGGTCGTCGTTCGCGCGAAGCTAATAAAAAAAAATCGCTTCGCTCTCCACACATTATTGGGAAGATTTTTGTAGCCTTCTCGACAGAATCGAGGGCGCTGCGGTGGAGCGGGACGGCGCCTGGGTGTGCGGAGAGGTCCGCACGGGGTTCGCGGCGGGTTGGGGTGGCGGTGTCTGTCCCTGTCTTCTTATTTGGGGGCACTCTGAGTGCGCGAAGCCTATGCCGGCGATTTAAGCGTGCGGGAAAGCTGGGAGCTTCTTGCGCGCGAAAAGAACGGGGTGCTCGTTGATTGCCGCTCGGACGCCGAGTGGGCTTTCGTCGGCGTGCCCGATCTGTCTTCGCTGGATTCGAAGCCTGTGTTTGTTTCGTGGCAGACATTTCCAGGCATGCGCCCCAACCCCTCTTTCGCCGACCAGGTGAAAGCGGCGGGCGTCGGGCCCGAACGGCGCGTTCTGTTTCTCTGCCGGTCGGGCGTTCGGTCCAAGGCGGCGGCGATCGCCATGACGGCTTCGGGGTACGAACACTGCTACAACGTGGCGGGCGGTTTTGAGGGCCCTCACGATCAAGCGCGGCACCGTGGCGGCGTCGAGGGCTGGAAGGCCGCGGGCCTTCCTTGGAAGCAGGACTAGGTGCGGGATCGCGAGATGGCCGAGCCGGATCCCGAAAACGATCTCAAAACCGAGTGGGCGCGGGTGCGCGGCCGGCTCAAGGCCGAATACGGCGAGGCAACCTATCGCAGTTGGCTCCGGCCCCTCACGCTCCGCGACCGGGTGGGCGCGACGATCCGGGTTTCGGTTCCCACGCGCTTCGTGCGCGACTGGGTGGCGGCGAACTACGCCGACCGGATCGCGGCGATCTGGAATCAGCTGAACGGCGAAATCAAGAAAATCGACATCGCCGTCGACGGCACGCGCCCAGAGGCCGAACCGCAGATTTCCGCCCGCCCGGCGGCATCCGATGCCCCGTCATCGGCGCCGCCGATCACGTCCGGCCGCTCCGCTGCCGCGCCGATTCGCCCATCCGCATCCGGCCCACTCACATCCGGATTGGCGGCGCCAGCGGGCAAGTCCGCGCCGACGCCCGAGGAGGCGTTGCAGGCGACGCTCGCCGCCGACCGCGATGCGATCAGCGCGCGGCTCGATCCGCGCTTTACCTTCAAGAATTTCATCGTCGGCAAGCCGAACGAATTTGCCCATGCCGCGGCGCGCCGCGTGTCGGAAGCCGACCGCGCGCCCTTCAATCCCCTCTATCTCTATGGCGGCGTCGGCCTGGGGAAGACCCATTTGATGCATTCCATCGCCTGGGCGATCAAGCAGCGCGATCCGCAGCGCCGGGTGATTTATCTGTCGGCAGAAAAATTCATGTACCAGTTCGTCCGCGCGCTGCGCTTCAAGGACACGATGGCCTTCAAGGAGCAGTTCCGGAGCGTTGATGTCCTGATGGTTGATGACGTGCAGTTCATCAGCGGCAAGGACCAGACTCAGGAAGAGTTCTTCCACACCTTCAACGCGCTGGTCGATCAGAACCGCCAGGTGGTCATTTCGGCCGACAAATCGCCCTCCGATCTCGAAGGCCTCGAAGAGCGTCTGCGTTCACGCCTCGGCTGGGGTCTGGTGGCGGATCTGCATCCGACCACCTACGAGCTGCGTCTGGGTATTCTCGACTCCAAGGTCGAGCCGCTGGGCGTTTTGGTGCCGCGCAAGGTCATGGAATTCCTCGCGCACCGCATCACCTCGAACGTGCGCGAGCTTGAGGGCGCGCTCAATCGCATCGTCGCCCATTCGACGCTGGTGGGTCGCGATATCACCATCGAGATGGCGCAAGAAGTCCTGCACGATCTGTTGCGCGCCTCCGACCGTCGGGTAACGATCGAGGAAATCCAGAAACGCGTGGCGGAGCACTTCAATATTCGCCTTTCCGACATGCATTCCGCGCGGCGCAGCCGCGCCGTCGCCCGCCCGCGTCAGGTGGCGATGTATCTGTCGAAGCAGCTCACCACCCGCTCGCTGCCGGAAATCGGGCGCAAGTTCGGCGGCCGGGACCACACGACGGTCATGCACGCCGTGCGCAAGATCGAGGAGCTGCGCTCGCTCGACTCCGGATTCGGCGAAGACGTCGATCTCCTGCGTCGAATGCTTGAGAACTGATCCCGGACGGGGCGGATTTTCCGCCCTGCCGCCGGCCCCGGCGGCAAGTCCCGGGAGTGCGAGAAACCCCGTATTTTCAGAGCTTTGAAGCGCCCTCGCTGACCGATTTTCGATTGCCGGTTGGATTGGGCAAGGGTATGCTCCTAAGCGGAGTACCCCAGGGATTCCGGGTCGCTTTCACCCCCGGCCCGCCCGCCCGTCCGGAGCGTAGCCCATCCCATGAAAGTCACCATCGAACGCGCCACCTTGCTGAAGGCGCTGGCCCATGTGCAAAGCGTGGTCGAGCGGCGCAACACCATCCCCATCCTGTCCAATGTCCTGATCGAGGCGAAAGACAGCCGCCTGGCCCTGAGCGCCACCGACATGGATCTGGCGATTCGCGAGGAAGTTGCGGCGGAGGTCGCCGCGCCCGCTTCCACGACCGCCGCAGCCCATACGCTCTACGACATCGTGCGCAAGCTGCCCGAAGGTTCGCAGGTCGCGCTCGAGCTCGCGACCGGCGGCGGGCAATTGACGTTGCGCGCGGGCCGGGCGCGCTTCTCGCTATCCTGCCTGCCGGTGGACGAATTCCCGGTAATGTCGGCGGGCGATCTGCCGCACGAATTTGCGCTCGATGCCGGCGCGCTGCGTGACCTGATCGACCATACGCGCTTTGCAATCTCGACCGAGGAAACGCGCTATTATCTGAACGGCATTCACCTGCACGCGACCAAGGTCGGGCGCGCGGAATTGCTGCGCGCAGTCGCCACCGACGGCCACCGCCTCGCGCGCTTTCAGATGCCCCTGCCCGAGGGCGGCGCCGGAATGCCGGCCGTCATCGTGCCGCGCAAGGCCATCGCCGAGGTGCGCAAGCTCGTCGAAGACAGCGCCGAGTCCGTGCGCGTGGCGCTGTCCGAGACGCGGATTCGCTTCACCTTCGATTCGGTCGTGCTGACCTCCAAGCTGATCGACGGCACTTTCCCCGATTACGAGCGGGTCATTCCGGCTGACAACGACAAGATCATGCAGGTCAACAACAAGATCTTCGCCGAGGCCGTGGACCGGGTCTCGACGATCTCGAAGGATCAGTCGCGCGCGGTCAAGCTCGTGCTCTCGCGCGGCAGCCTCATGCTCTCCGCGAGCGGCCAGGACACCGGCTCGGCAACCGAGGAAATCGAGGTCGATTATGCCGGCGACGGCATCGAGATCGGCTTCAATGCCCGCTATCTGCTCGATATCGCCTCCCAGATCCGGGGCGAACACGCCAAATTCGTTATGTCGGATGCAGCCTCTCCGACCATCGTGCGCGACGGCTCGGACGATGGCGACGGGTCGCTCTACGTCCTCATGCCGATGCGCGTATGACGGCACTGGGTGGCGCGCGGCGGCCAGTCGGACACGCCCAGCCAGCCATCGCCCAGGCCGAAATCGCGGCCCGGCCCGGCCTGGCGTCCGGCGCGGACTTGTCCGGTGGCGCACCTGCGGCGGTCACGCGCCTAGCTTTGACCGATTTTCGCTGTTATGCGCGGTTGAAACTCGTTCTCGATGCCCGTCCGGTCGTGCTTACCGGCCCGAACGGCGCGGGCAAGACCAATTTGCTCGAAGCGCTGTCGTATTTCGCGCCCGGCCGTGGCTTGCGGCGCGCGCGTCTCGGCGAGGTCGATCGCATCGGAGCCGGCCCGTGGGGCGCGGCGGCGACGGTGCTCGGCCCCATGGGCGCGCTCGAAATCGGCACAGGCCATGACCGCCCAGACCATGGCCGCACAGGCCATGACCGCTCCGGCGCTGTCGGCGATGGCCAAGGCGTCGATGGTCGGCGCGCGGTGCGCGTCGATGGTCGAACCGAGCGCGGGCAAGCCGTGCTGGCATCCGCCGTGGCGGTGTTTTGGCTCACTCCGGATATGGACCGACTATTTGCCGAAGGCCCGGGTGCGCGGCGTCGGTTCCTTGATCGTCTGGTCTATGGCTTCGATCCCGAGCACGCGCGCCGAGTCGCGGTGTACGAACATGCCATGCGCGAACGCGCGCGCATCCTGCGCGAGGGTGGAGGCGACGGCGCCTGGCTGTCGGCGCTTGAGGACCGGATGGCGCGCGAAGGCGTGGCCATCGCCTCCGCGCGCCGGGCCGTCGCCGAGCGTTTGGCGCGGGTGATCCACGACGGCGCGGGTGTCTTCCCCAAGGCCGGGCTTGGCGTCGAGGGTCCGCTCGAGCGCTCGCTCGCCGAAGGCCCGGCATTGGCCGCCGAGGACATCGTGCGTGCCGCCCTGGCCGCCGCGCGCGGCGAGGACGCAATCTCGGGCGGCGCGGCGACCGGACCGCACAAGAGCGATCTCGTGGTCCGGCATCTGGAAAAGGACATGCCGGCGGCGCTGTGCTCGACGGGCGAACATAAGGCGCTGCTGATTTCGATCGCACTCGCGAATGCTCGCCTGGTGGCGCTCGATCGCGGGGCGCCGCCCATCCTTCTGCTCGACGAAGTTGCGGCCCATCTCGATGCGACCCGCCGCGTGGCACTGTTCGAAACTCTCCTCGAACTTCGCGCGCAAGCCTGGATGACCGGCACGGACGCGCATCTATTCGCCCCGCTTGGCCAAGCAGCGCAGCATTTCACCGTGGCCGAGGCCGCAGTCGTTCCCCTTGCCGGAGTCCCGTCATGAGTCAACGCAAAGGCCCCCAGGACATGGAGGCGGCGGCCGAGGAATACAGCGCCGATTCGATCAAGGTTCTGCGCGGGCTCGATGCGGTGCGCAAGCGGCCGGGCATGTATATCGGCGATACCGACGATGGCTCGGGTCTTCACCACATGATCTACGAAGTCGTTGACAACGCGATCGACGAATCCCTTGCCGGGTATTGCGACCGGATCGATGTTCAACTCAACCCCGACGGCTCGTGCATGGTGCGCGATAACGGCCGCGGCATTCCCGTCGCGATCCACGAGGAAGAAAAAATTTCCGCCGCCGAAGTCATCATGACCCAGCTCCACGCCGGCGGAAAATTCGACCAGAACTCCTACAAGGTCTCGGGCGGCCTGCACGGCGTCGGCGTCTCGGTGGTCAATGCGTTGTCCGAGGTGCTGGATCTCCGCATTTGGCGCGAGGGCAAGGAATGGGCCGTGCGCTTCCGCCACGGCGATCCCGATGCCCCGCTCCAGGCGGTGGCCGACGCGCCAGGGCGCAATGGAACGGAAATTACGTTCTTGCCGTCGAAAGCAACGTTCACCGCGACCGAATTCGATTTCGCCACCGTCGAACACCGTCTGCGCGAACTCGCCTTCCTCAATTCAGGCGTGACCTTGGTCCTGACGGACGCGCGCGGGGTGCAGACCAACACGGTGGAGCTACACTACGACGGTGGCATCGAGGCCTTCGTGCAATGGCTCGACCGTTCGAAAACCGCGCTGCACAGCCCGCCGATCACCGTGTCCGGCGAAAAGGACGGCATCACCGTCGAAGTTTCGATGGAATGGACCGACAGCTATCACGAGACGATGTTGTGTTTCACCAACAACATCCCCCAAAGCGATGGCGGAACCCATCTCGCGGGCTTCCGGGGCGCGCTTACGCGCACGGTCAATGGCTACGCCGCCGAGTCGGGCGTGGCTAAGCGCGAGAAGATCGCGCTGACCGGCGACGATGCGCGCGAGGGCTTGACCTGCGTGCTTTCGGTCAAGGTACCCGATCCCAAATTCTCCTCCCAAACCAAGGACAAGCTGGTGTCGTCTGAGGTCAGGCCGGTGGTCGAATCGATCGTCGGTGACAAGCTCGCCGAATGGTTTGAGAAACATCCGAACGAGGCGCGCAAGATCGTCGCCAAGGTCGTCGAGGCCGCGGCGGCGCGCGAGGCGGCGCGCCGCGCGCGCGAGCTTACGCGGCGCAAGGGCGCGCTTGATCTCGCGAGCCTGCCGGGAAAGCTCGCCGATTGTCAGGAGCGCGATCCGGCGCTCTCCGAATTGTTCATCGTCGAGGGCGATTCGGCCGGCGGTTCCGCCAAGCAGGCGCGCAACCGAAAAAACCAGGCCATCCTCCCCCTGCGCGGCAAGATCCTCAATGTCGAGCGCGCACGCTTCGACAAGATGCTGGCGTCGGCGGAAATCGGCACGCTCATCACGGCGCTGGGCACTGGCATCGGGCGCGAGGACTTCGATCTTGCGAAGCTTCGCTATCACAAGATCATCGTGATGACCGACGCCGATGTGGACGGCAGCCATATCCGCACGCTGCTTCTCACGTTCTTCTATCGCCACATGCCACAGCTCATCGATTCGGGATACCTCTACATCGCCCAGCCGCCGCTTTACCGCGTGAAGCGCGGTTCCTCCGAGGTCTATCTCAAGAACGACAGCGCGCTCGAAATCTATCTCGAGGAAACGGCGCTCGGCGAGGTAACCTTGCGCCTGTCCGGCGGCGACCAGCGCGCGGGGCGCGATCTCAAGGCCGTGATTGACCGCGCCCAGCAGGCCCGGCGCCTCATGCTGCCCTTGTTGAAACACCTGTCGAACGCCGATGTCATCGAGCAGGCGGCTATCCTTGGCGCCTTCAAGCCCGAGCTACTCGACGGCGGCGACCAGGCGACCCAGATCGTTGCCGCGATTTCGCGCCGGTTGAACGGGTTGGCGGACAAATCCGAACGCACTTGGCAGGCGCGCCTGCGCGATGACGGCGCGTTCGAGTTTTTCCGCACGCTGCGCGGCGTCACCGAGCGGCATGCCATTGACGCGGCGTTCATGCGCAGCGCCGAAGCGCGCAAGCTCGACGAGATCGCCGGCGGCCTGCAGGAGATCTATGCGCGGCCGGCGATGCTCACCACCAAGGAGAAAGAGGTGCGCGTGACCGGACCGCTCGGACTCGTGGCGGCGATTCACGAGGTCGGGCGCAGGGGTCTGACCATCCAGCGCTACAAGGGTCTCGGCGAAATGAACCCCGAGCAACTTTGGGTCACGACGCTCGATCCCAATGTTCGGACCTTGCTCGTGGTCAAGGTGAACCACGTGGACGAGGCGGAGGACGTATTCTCGACCTTGATGGGCGAGGTGGTCGAGCCGCGCCGTGATTTCATCGTCGAGAACGCGCTCAAGGTCGCGAATCTAGACGTCTGAGCGGCGGCTCTTCGGGCGGTACTCGTGTCGACGGAGCTGCATTTGGCCCGGCCGTCATTTGCCATGATGTTGCCGCAACCGGACTTCATGCTGGCCGCCATCGACATGCGACACGCTGGCGGCATCCCGATGCCTACCGACACATCACCCTGACGCGAGAGCCATGACCGGCAAGAGGGCATCGGCCGCCAAAGGCGGTAGGACAGGACGGCGCGGCTGGCGCATCGCCAGGATCGCGGCCGCGACATTGCTCTGGGCGATGGTGCTTGGCGTCGTCGCGGTCCTCGCCGTCGCCTACGACATGCCGTCCGTTGACCGGCTCGTCGGCGCCGATCGGCGCCCGAGCGTCACGCTTCTCGGTCACGACGGCCGGCCGCTTTTGTCGTACGGCGATCTTTACGGCGAGCATGTCGATGTAAGGCAACTTCCCGACCATCTGCCCCAGGCGTTGCTTGCGACCGAGGACCGGCGCTTCTATCGCCACGCTGGAATCGATCCGTGGGGCATCATGCGCGCGATGTTTGCCAATGTGCGCGCGGGGCGCGTGGTACAGGGCGGCAGCACCATCACCCAGCAGCTCGCCAAGAACATGTTTCTCACGCCCGATCGCACCCTGCGGCGCAAGGCGCAGGAATTGATGCTGGCGCTGTGGATCGAACAGCGTTTTACCAAGGATCAAATCCTGACCTCCTATCTCAACCGGGTGTATTTCGGCGCCGGCACCTACGGCGTCGAGGCGGCGGCGCAGCGTTATTTCGGCAAGTCCGCGCGCGCGCTCACGCTCTACGAATCGGCAATGGTCGCGGGTCTGCTCAAAGCGCCCTCGCGCTACAATCCTGCGCGCGATGGCGACCTTGCCGCCAAACGCACCGATCAAGTGCTCATCAACATGGTTGCTGCCGGCTTCGTGACCGAGGCCCAGGCAAGCGCCGCGCGCGCCGCGCGCACGGCGCTTGCGATGGCGTTTACGGGGCAAACCGGAAGGTATTTCGGCGATTGGGTGCTCGACCAGGTGACGGCCTTCGTGGGTGCGCCCGATAGGGACCTCGTGGTGGTGACGACGCTCGACGCCGATCTCCAGCGCATGTCGGAGGCCAAGGTCCAGAAAGCCCTTGCCGCCGAGGGGGAGGCGGCCCGCGTCGGCCAGGCCGCGCTCGTCATCTTGGCGCCGGACGGCGCGGTGCGTGCCATGGTCGGCGGGCGCGATTACGGCCAAAGCCAGTTCAACCGCGCGACCCAAGCCTTGCGCCAGCCCGGCTCGGCGTTCAAGCCTTTCGTCTATCTCGCGGCGGTCGAGCAAGGCCTGTTGCCGGACGACAAGGTGTTTGACGGCCCCGTCACGGTCGAGAAATGGAGCCCCAGGAATTTCGACGGCAAGCACCGCGGCGAGATGACCGCGCGCGAGGCCCTGGCGCAATCGATCAACACGGTCGCGGTGCAAATCTCCGAGCGCGTGGGACGCGGTCGCGTCGTCGAGGCGGCGCGGCGCATGGGTATCACCGCCGAACTCAAGCCCATGGCATCGCTTGCGCTGGGCACCAGCGAGGTGACGCTCGTCGAATTGGTCCAAGCCTATGCGCCGTTCGGCAATGGCGGCGATGCGGTGTGGGCCTACGCGATCGACGAGGTGCGCGACACGGAGGGGCGCGTGCTTTACCGCCGGCAAGGTTCGGGGCCGGGACGGGTGGTGTCGCCCGCCACGCTCGCGGTGATGACCGACATGCTTGGTGCCGTGGTGTCGTCGGGCACAGGGCGCGCGGCCAATATCGGCCGGCCGATGGGCGGCAAGACGGGCACCAGCCAAGACTACCGCGATGCCTGGTTTGTCGGATTCACGGCGGACATGACGGCAGGTGTTTGGTTCGGCAACGACAACGGCGCGCCGATGAATGCGGTGACCGGCGGCCGGCTGTCCGCCCGTTTGTTCCACGATGTCATGTTGGCCGCGCATGACGGCCGGCCGGCCCAATCTCTGCCGATGGGTCGTGCGTTCGAGGAGGTCGAGGCCCGCGACCGCGAGCAGCAATCCACGCCTTCGGCGCCCGCGCCGATTTCGTCCACTGCACCCACGGGGACGGGTGCACCGGGCGCCGTTCCGGCAGTGCCGGCGAATCCGCCCGCGGCAAAATCTGGGTTTTCCTTGTCGAATATTTTTGGCCGCTCGGGCACGGAGCGACCAAGGGACGCACCGGAACGGCCGTCTAGTCGCTGATTTCGGCTTGAGATTAGCCCGCGCGTCGGCGTTTGGGCGGTTCGGTTGCCAATTCCTTTTCGATGTCCAAGAGCCGGCGTTTGCGCGCCAAGCCCCAGGCATACCCGCCGAGCGAGCCGTCGCCGCGAATCGCCCTGTGGCACGGGACGACTATCGAAACGGGATTGCGCGCGCAGGCATTGCCGACCGCGCGCGCGGCCTTGGGCGCGCCGACCGCGCGCGCGATCTGCCGGTAGGTGCGGGTCTCGCCGATGGGTATGTCGCGCAGCGCCTGCCACACTCGCCGTTGAAAGGCTGTCGCCTGCACGTCGAGCGGCAATTCGAGCGAGGATGGGTGGCCAGCGACATGGTCGGCGATGGGTTTCACATAGCGCCCCATCCCGGAATCGTCGCGCGCAACCTCGGCTTCGGGATATTCGGCGCGCAACGCCGCTTCGAGCGCGCCTTCGTCGTCGTCGAAGGCGATATAGGACACGCCCAGATTCGTTCCCGCGACGATCATGGGGCCAAGGGGCGTTCGAACCACGGTGTAGGCGATGCGCATGTCGCGCCCTCCTTTGCGATAGGCGGCGGGGGTCATGCCGAGTTGGGCGCCGGCGTGCTCGTAGATCCGGCTGCTTGAGCCATAGCCCGCGTCGTACAGCGCGTCGGCGATTCCGGCGCCACGCTTGAGCCGGTGCTTGAAGCGCCCGAGGCGCCGGGCATCGGCATAGGCACGCGGGCTTATGCCCATGACGCGGCTGAACGTGCGCTGGACATGATAGGGGCTGAGTTTCAGATGGGCCGCGAGCGCGGCGAGTGTCGGCGGTCCCTCGACCCGCTCGTCAATGAAGGCGCAGGCGCGCCTGGCCAGATTCTTGGCCGGATCCAGGCGGGCATGCCCGTCTGGCCCGCAGCGCTTGCAGGCGCGAAATCCCGCTTGCACCGCTGCGCGGCCATCGGCGAAGAAGCGTACGTTCTCCCGGCGCGGCCGGCGGCTGGGGCAACTTGGCCTGCAATAGATTCCGGTCGTCTCGACGCCGTAAACGAAACGGCCGTCCATCTCCGTCTCGCGCCCCAGAACGGCGCGCCAGCGGGCGGTGTCGTTGAGTTGGTCTTTTTGGTTCGTCATGGCGAGATTGCTACACTCAACCCGGCGCCGTCGCTATCCGGACCTTGCGGTCCAAATCCTAGCCGTAGCGATGCAGGCGCGCGCCCTCGCGGCGGAGCCAGGCGCGCGCGCCGGCGGCGTCGGCGGTGAGCTGATCCACCAAGGCCCAGAACCGTTTGCCATGGTTCATGTGCTTCAAATGCGCGACCTCGTGCGCCACCACGTAGTCCATGGCTACTTCCGGAGCAAAAACCAGGCGCCAAGTGAAGGTCAGCCGGCCCTCTGGTGAACAGCTGCCCCAGAGGCTACGCGTGTCGCGCAGGCGCACGGGCGGCGCCGGCAGGCCGATGCGCGCCGCTTTTTCCGCCGCGCGATGCGCCAACTCGCGCTTGGCCAAGTCCTTGATCCAGGCGCCGATGCGTTCTGGCAAGCCGTGCTCCGCGCCGCCCGCGCGGATCTCTTCGCGCTCGAGCCAGACCAAGGGCAGTTCTGCCTCCCGGTGCCGCACGCGGTACTCGCGCCCCGCCAACGGTACCAGCGCGCCATCCTCGAAACGTACGCGCGGGGGCAAGGCCGCGAGCCTGTCGGCCAGCCAATCGCGCTTGCTTTCGGCGAAGCGCAGACCCTCGGCCACGCTGACCCAGCGCGGCAAGGTCAAATCGATGCCGTCGATGGCGCCATCGATGCGCAGCGTCATGCGGCGCGCGCGCGCGGTCTTGCGCACCCGTACCGCGACCTCGCGGCCGGCGATCATCAGGTGCGCGCCGCGTGGCTGCGCCATGGTGCAGCCTCAGGCCGCCTTGGCGGGCGCGAAGGGCGTCGCCGCCAGCTTGGCGAACAGATCGCTCGCCTGCGCCTCGTCCAAGCGGACGAGCGGCGGGCGGATATTGCGCCACGCGCCGTGGCCGGAATGGCGCGCGAGAACGGCCTTCAGCGCCGCGATCGCCGGGAAGCCCTCCAGGACCTCGCGCACGGCCGTCAACTCCGCCTGCAGGCGGTCGGCATCCGCGCCTTTCCATTGGGCGAAGACCTTCGCCGCCATCGGCGCGGTGAGATTGGTCGTCGCGCTGATGCACCCGACCCCGCCCGCGCGCAAGCCCGCGAGCAGAAAGCGCTCGCTGCCCGGAAAGACCTCGAACCCGGGAAAGCGCTTGCACATCGCTTCCATGTTCGCCCAATTACCCGAGCTGTCCTTGATGCCGACGACCGTTTTGGGAAATGCCTTGATCAGGCGCTCGATCAGCGCGAGGCTCAAATCGAGGCCGGTCATCTGCGGAAATTGATAGACGTAAAGGCGCAGGCGTTCGTCGCCCACGCGCGCGATGGTTTCCGCAAACGAAGCGAACAGGCCGTCGTCATTCACCTTCTTGTAGTAGAACGGCGGCAGAACCAGCACGTCCCGCCCGCCCGCTTCCAGCACGCGCTTGGTTAGCCGCACACTGTCGGGAATGGCGCAGCTTCCCGTGCCGACGATGGTCTTGGCCATCGGAATGCCCGAGGCGCCGAGCGCGTCGATGACCGCGAGGCGTTCGTCAACCGAGAAGGAATTGGCCTCGCCCGTCGTCCCCAGCGGCGCCAAGCCGTCGCAACCATTCGCCAGCAGCCATTTGTAATGGCGCACGAGCGCCGGCAAGTCCGGGCTCAGATCGTCCTTCATGGGCGTAAGGGCCGCCGCATACACGCCGCGAATCGTTGTCATGTCCGTCTCCCATGATCGGCAATACGCGCCCATTGAGACGCGGCGAGCGAAGACGGTCAAGCGGCGGCGATCAGAGATACGATTTGATTCGCGCGGCCAGCTGGTCGGCGGGGATGTTGGAGGGGAAATGCGTGAGATAGCGCCCGTCCGCGCCCATGAGATAGATGTACGAGCTGTGATCCATCAAATAATCGCCGTCACTCGGCGCGGCGTGATTCGCGGTCTTGTGGCCCTCGGCCGGTTTCGACTTGGCGTAATAGATCCGGTACGCCTTTGCGGCCTGGGCGACGCGCTCCTCGCTGCCGGTGAGCGCGAGAAGGCGGGGGTGGAAGTTCCCGGCATAGTCCTTGAGCCGCTCCGGCGTGTCGCGCGCCGGATCGATTGTGATGAAGATCGGGCGCACGACATTGCCGGATTCGCCCAGGGATTCGAGCGCCTCCGTCATCGTCTGCAAGCCGATGGGGCAGACATCGGGACAATGGGTGTAGCCGAAGAACACCAGCATCAATTGCCCGCGAAAGGCGCCATCGGTGCGGGTGTTGGCGTTCTGGTCAATGAGATTGAAGGCGCCGCCGATTTGAGCCGCGCCGCCGCCGCCGCCGCCGCCCATGATGAACGCACGAAAGCCCTCGGGCGCGGTCAGCACATTGTAGGCGCCGTAGCCGAGCCAAGCGAGCACGGCCAGGGCCGCGAGCACAAGGCCTTGGCGCGCACGCGCCGAGCGGCCCTTCATGCCCATGGTCCGATATTCATGGCCCCGTACTCGTGGCCGCGTACTCGTGGCCGCGAACGGCTCACTGCGGCTGCGATTGCTTTTGTTTCTTGTATTCGGATTCGGGCATCTGCCCGAATCCGCGCGAGAACATGCACATCCGATAGACATCGGAGGTGTTTCCCGTGTTGTAGCGGCCGGCGCTCGACTCGCCTTCATTGTTCAGGAAGTCGTACTGCCCCGATTCGGCCACGCAGTTTTTCTGGGCCGAAACGCGCTCGCTTGCGGTCGCGCCCTGCTTGTTCCATATGCCGCGCTCGCCGCAACCGCCGAGTGCGACCGCACCCGCCAGCCCAACCAGAAGCGCCAGGCCGCGCGCCTTCGTCATCATGGGTATTCTCCGCATTGGCGCGCCAAATCAAGACTGCTCGGTACCAAGCCCGCCGTTGGACGAAAGATAGGCTGTCGGCCCTTGCGCTTCAAGTCGCCTGCCTTTTCGCTTCGAGCCGAGCGGGAAGGGGTGCAGTCCAGACTTGACTCGAAACCCCCGTGAAGCACGTAATCAGGCCGCGCCATGACCGGATTTCGTTCGATATTTAGGCTTCTCGGCATCCTTGCCTTGTCGGCTTTGGCGCCGGCGTCGGCCCATGCCCAGGGCGCGCCGCTTGGAACGGTTAATTTCGGCCCTGATCAGTTCTCCGAATCGTTGCGTCTTGGCGTTCTCGAGGCCGTGCAACGAGCCGTGAATGGCGGGCGCAGCGTGAACGAGATCTTCACCGACGGCACCACGCCTCTCACCGTTGCGGCCAAGAACGGCCAAACGGCCGTCGTCGAATATCTGGTCCAAAACCGGGCGGCGCTCGAATATCGCGACCGCGGCCAGGCGACCGCCCTGTTGCTGGCCGCCGAGCGGGGCCATGCCGAAATCGTGGACATTCTCCTCAAGGCCGGGGCCGATCCCAATGTGCCCGACCGCTCCGGCGATACGCCGCTCATCAAGGCCGCAAAGGGCGGCTATACCGATGCCGTCCGGGTGCTCGTCGCGAGCAAGGTCGATTTGAAGCGCGCCGATTATTCCGGCCTGACCGCGCTCGATTGGGCCGAGCGCAATCGGCACGCGACCGCGTCCCGAGTGTTACGCGCCGCCGGCGCCAATTAAACCCGTCCTCTGAAAGCTGGGCCCGCCGCGGCCTCGGCCATCCTCGGTCCGGGCGGCGCTTGGGTTTTGCCGCCGCGTCTGCGAGGGCAAGTGATTACTTGATCGTGATGGCGGCGCGCAGGCCTTCGGCGCGTTCGTTCTTGAAGGCGCGATCCATCGCGATCGTCCGGCCCGTGGCGCCCAAACCGTAATACTCCTTATTCAGCGAATCGCGCTCGTAGATGACGGCGCCTTCGAGCGAACCGCCCGCGAATAGACCGCGATTCTTTGAATAGGCCTCGATGTCCGCCGTCAGCGCCGTCGTGGTCGAGCCCTCGATGCCTTGGCCGACGGGTCCGGCGGCGACGCTGGCGTCGATGCCGAACTTGAAATTGTTGTTGAGAACGGCGTTCAGGCCCTTGAGCGTGTTGATGACGAACACGGCCTCGGAATCTTGAAAGCCGATCTGAATCCCGATACTGCCCGCGCCCATGCCGTAGAACGCCGGATAGCTCCACACCCCATTAGCGTCGCGCGTCAGCAAAACGCCCGATCCGCCCTCCGCGCCGAAGATGAATCCCGCCTTGAGAATCGAGGGAAAAATCAATACGCCGTGGGCGGCCTTGGTGGCTGCCTTGAGGCGCGTGAAATCGGCGGATGCGAGAAGTTTTTCAAGCACCAGGCGGGACTTGTCGACAAGCTCCTGGCTTTCCTGCGCCTGCGTTGCGGCGGGAAAAGCGCCAAACAGAACCATCAGACAGGCACAGCACGCGCGGCGGAGTAACGGGGGCATGGCATGGCTCCTTGCAAAGATCGTTGAACTGATGGCCGGGAATG
>JBJXGH010000076.1:0-5187 GCA_046153685.1 Alphaproteobacteria bacterium | reverse complement strand
GGTTCGAGTCCGTCATCGCCCACCACCCTACGCCTTCTGCTTCGGGTGGCAGGCCACCCCGGGGCCTGACACCCGAAGCCGATTAGGCGTAGGAGTGTCTCCCGAAGCTCCGTCAGGAGCAAAGGGGGCTGTCCGCCATGTGGTATGTCTATTTTTGCAGCTCGGGAATGGGGCGGTCTACGTCGGGTCGACGAATGATATGCGGCGTCGCCGAGACGCATCTACGTTCTGAGAGGCCCGCACTTCTTCTTTGATGGCAACGATCGAGAATTGGAGTCAGCCGAGTTGCTCGCGTACGCGGGACCGGATTTGGTCGTCACTGTCGGTTTCAGATACTTCGACATACCGCACTCCTGCCTTGCGCAGGGCTTCCTTCTTGATCGCGTCCCGGGCCGCTGCCGTGCCTTGGTAATGACCGCCACCTTGATACTCTACAGCTAGAACCGGCCAGCCGCCCCGATCGACCACCAGGATGTCAGCTCGCTTGCTGTTGATCGAATGGAACGCGTCTGAACAAGATGATTGTAAAACCTCACCCAGACTGGTCTGCCCAAAGACGCGGTAACCCCTGCGCATGGCAGCCAAGTCGTCTTCAATGATCTTGAAGACGCGGTATTCCGAGGTGCTAAGCACGCGCCGCTTTTGGAATGACGCCGCCATTACGGCGCTCAGTTGCCGCCCGATATCGCTGAGGTCCGGCGCTCGGATCTGGTCGGCTCTCGACGGTCGGTTAAGGGCGCGAAAACGGCCTCGTGGTGAACGCGGCCAACGGCGGGCAGCCTGAAAGACCGTGAGAACGACAAGCGCGAGGATTAGCAGTAACGCGCCACCTTGAACGTTGTCTCCCAGTTCCAATTCGATCACCGCGTCCTCACCAACACGACTGCGAACCTGATTTTGGGAACTCACCGACGCCGCCGAAATCATTTTATGCGTCACTCGTTAATAAGCCTTTGGCGGCTTTGTTTGGACAACGTCCGCCGCTGAATGTTGCAAGAGATTCCGCCGGTTCGGACGATGGCCCTAACTTGGTCCAGAATGTGAGCAGCGCGGTGCCCGGATTTACTCTGCCCGGCCCACCAGCCTTCGCTTCGGGCGCGCAGCGAAGGCGGCCGAGCCGGAACTCAACCCAGGAAGTCAGGATGTCACCTTCAATTCGGCGCCGTCGCTCTTTGTTAACCAAGGGTAAGTTCCTTGACCCGCAAGGTACGGTGCAGTACATGAGGCCGCTCGCGACGCCATCGGTTCGACGGCGCCAAAAGCGGAATTCGGGGGCGTAGCTCAGTTGGTTAGAGCGCCGGCCTGTCACGCCGGAGGCCGCGGGTTCAAGTCCCGTCGCTCCCGCCATCTTCCCACCGGGCGCAGGGCCCGCGGGCACGACGCCGACCGGGGTCGCGGCCTCAAGCGCCAACCCCCCGGGCGGAGACATTCGAAAGGCGCGGACGCCTGACGCCGGGGCGGCTTCTGCGCGGCGCCAGCGGCCCTGGTTTAGGGACAATCGGAACAGCGCGCGCCGATGACCGCTTCTTCGTCGTTTCTGCTCGAATATCTCCCAATCCTGATTTTCCTCGGGATCGCCGTGGTGGTCGCGGTCGGCATGATCGCCGCGTCCTATGTCGCGGCGCCGCAGAAGCCCAACGCCGATAAGATTTCGGCCTATGAATGCGGCTTCGATGCCTTCGAGGACGCGCGCATGAAGTTCGACGTGCGCTTCTATCTGGTCGCCATTCTGTTCATCATCTTCGACCTTGAGGTCGCTTTTCTGTTTCCCTGGGCGGATGCCTTCAGCGGCATCGGGCTATACGGCTTCTGGTCGATGCTGGTATTCCTCGGCATCCTGACCATCGGCTTTATCTATGAGTGGCGAAAGGGAGCGCTGGAATGGGAATGAGCGGCGATAGCGCGGTCGGTTTGCCCGGCCGGGCGCTCGGTCCCGGGCCAGCGCAGGATACCGCGCTCAAACTGGTCACCGATGAGCTGGCCGAGCGCGGCGTCGTGGTGGCCAAGCTCGACAAGCTGGTCAATTGGGCGCGCACCGGCTCGCTCTGGCCGCTCACCTTCGGGCTCGCCTGCTGCGGCGTGGAGTTCATGCACATCATCGCGGCGCGTTACGACATCGACCGGCTCGGCATGGTGCCGCGCGCCAGCCCGCGCCAATCGGACGTGATCATCGTCGCCGGCACGCTGTGCAACAAAATGGCGCCTGCCTTCCGCCGGGTTTATGACCAGATGCCCGAGCCGCGTTACGTGATCTCGATGGGTAGCTGCGCCAATGGCGGCGGCTATTACCATTATTCCTATTCGGTCGTGCGCGGCTGCGATCGCATCGTGCCGGTCGACGTTTATGTGCCGGGCTGTCCGCCGACCGCGGAGGCCCTGCTCTACGGTGTCATGCAGTTGCAGAAGAAAATCCGCCGCGTCGGCACGATCGAGCGCTAGGACCAGGGCTCGGAAGGGAACGCCATGGCCGACGTGCAAAGCTTGCGCGAGCTTGGGGAGCGGATCGGTGCCGCGCTCAAGGACTATGTCGACGCGCCCGAGGTCGTTCGCGGCGAGCTCAACGTCATCGCCAGGCCCGACGCGATTCTGCGCGTGCTCAAATTCCTGCGCGGCGACACGCAATGCGCCTTCGAAATGCTGGTCGATATTTGCGGGGCCGATTATCCGGACCGCGAATCGCGCTTCGATGTCGTCTATCACCTGCTGAGCGTGAGCCGGAATCAGCGCATCAGGGTCAAGGTCAGGGTCAGCGAGGGCGAAGTGGTGCCCTCGGTGACCAGTCTCTATTCGAGCGCTGGCTGGTTCGAGCGCGAGACCTGGGATCTCTACGGCATTTATTTCTCGGAGCACCCCGATCTGCGCCGCATCCTCACCGATTACGGCTTTGACGGCCACCCCTTGCGCAAGGACTTCCCGCTGACCGGCTATGTCGAGCTGCGTTACGACGACGAGCAGAAGCGCGTGGTCTACGAGCCGGTCAAGCTGACGCAGGATTTCCGCCGCTTCGATTTTCTGTCGCCCTGGGAAGGCACGCAATATGTGCTGCCGGGCGATGAGAAGGCGGCCAAGTCATGAGCGAGCGGCACATCCGCAGCATGACGATCAATTTCGGGCCGCAACACCCGGCGGCCCACGGCGTGCTCCGTCTCGTGCTCGAAATGGACGGCGAAATCGTCGAGCGCGTCGACCCGCATATCGGCCTGCTGCACCGCGGCACCGAAAAGCTGATCGAGTACAAGACCTATCTTCAGGCCGTGCCCTATTTCGATCGGCTCGACTATGTCGCGCCGATGAATCAGGAGCATGCCTTCGCGCTTGCGGTCGAGCGGCTGCTCGGCATCGAAGTGCCGCGCCGCGCCCAGGTGATCCGCGTGCTTTATAGCGAGCTCAGCCGGATCACCAACCACTTGCTCAACATCACCACGATGGCGCTCGACGTCGGCGCGATGACGCCCTTCTTCTGGGGCTTCGAGGAGCGCGAGCGGATCATGGAGTTCTATGAGCGGGCGTCCGGCGCGCGCATGCACGCGGCCTATTTCCGGCCCGGCGGCGTGGCGATGGACCTGCCGCAGAACCTGCTCGACGATATTGGCGCCTGGAACAAGAAATTCCCCAAGGTGATCGACGAGATCGACGGCCTCCTGACCGAGAACCGGATTTTCAAGCAGCGCACCGTCGACATCGGCAAGACCAGCGCGGCCGAAGCGCTTGACTGGGGCTTCACCGGCCCGATGCTCCGCGCCTCGGGCGTCGCCTGGGATTTGCGCCGCGCCGAACCCTACGAGATCTATAACGAACTCGAATTCAAAATACCGGTCGGCACCAATGGCGATTGCTATGAGCGCTACCTCGTTCGCATGGATGAAATGCGCGAGAGCGTGCGCCTGATCGAGCAGTGCCTGGCGCGCATCGAGCCCGGTCCGGTCAAGGTGCAGGACAACAAGATCACGCCGCCCTCCCGCGCCGAGATGAAGCACTCGATGGAGGCGTTGATCCATCACTTCAAACTCTTCACTGAGGGTTACCACGTGCCGGCGGGCGAAACCTATGCGGCGGTCGAGGCGCCCAAAGGTGAGTTCGGCGTTTATCTGGTGTCGGATGGCAGCAACAAGCCCTACCGCTGCAAGATCAGGGCGCCGGGCTTTGCGCATTTGCAGTCGCTCGACTACATGAGCCGCGGCTACATGCTGGCCGACGCGGTGGCGAACCTTGCCAGCATGGACATCGTGTTCGGGGAGATCGATCGGTGAGTGGCGGCGAGGCAAATGGCGGGGCGGCCTTCGCCTTCACGCCCGAGGTCATGGCGCGGGCCAAGGCGATCATCGCCAAATATCCGCCAGGCCGACAGGCCAGCGCGGTGTTGCCGCTGCTCGATCTTGCCCAGCGCCAGAACGGCGGCTGGGTCTCGCGCGCGGCGATGGATCACGTCGCCGAAGTGCTTGAGATGGCGCCGATCAAGGTCTATGAGGTCGCGACCTTCTACACGATGTTCAATTTGAAGCCGGTCGGGCGGCATTTGGTGCAGCTTTGCCGTACCACGCCATGCTGGCTGCGCGGCAGCGAAGAGCTGCGCTATGCCGCCCAGCAGGAACTCGGCGTAGGGCTCAAGCAGACCACGGCGGACGGTCAATTCACGCTGGTCGAGGTCGAGTGCCTCGGCGCCTGCGTCAATGCGCCGGTGGTCCAAATCGACGACCACTTCTATGAAGACCTGGACGCGGAGGGTTTCCGCGAGCTGTTGCGCGCGCTTAGACGCGGCGAGCAGCCTGCCATCGGCTCGAAGACCGGGCGGCAATGTTCGGCGCCGGCCTCGGGCCCGACCACGTTGAAAGAGATTGGGCGCGGCTGATGCTGAAAGATTCCGACCGCGTTTTCACCAACCTCTATGGCGCCCATGATTGGGGCCTCGCGGGCGCGCGTCAGCGCGGCGATTGGGACGGCACCAAGGCCATACTCGCGAAGGGCCATGAATGGATCGTCGAGGAGATCAAGGCGTCTGATCTTCGCGGCCGCGGTGGCGCCGGTTTTCCGGCCGGGCTCAAATGGTCGTTCATGCCGAAGCAGATCGATCCCAAACGGCCGCATTATCTGGTGGTCAACGCCGATGAGAGCGAGCCGGGCACGTGCAAGGACCGCGATATCATCCGCAACGATCCGCACAAGCTGATCGAGGGCTGTCTGCTCGCC
>JBJXGH010000074.1:0-23688 GCA_046153685.1 Alphaproteobacteria bacterium | reverse complement strand
GAGCGCACGCGCGTCATAGCCTACCACGGGGAAATCGGTAGGGAAGCCACGGCCCGATGATGATGCGCCGCTGGCGCGCGAAGAGCCTACCACGGGGAAATCGGTAGGGAAGCCACGGCGACCGCTCATCTATTCGGGCGCCGACTGGCGCCCGAATAGATGAGCGGTGGCTGTCGCCACGCATCCAAGACTTCGATGGATTTTTGCGACGAGAATCGCCGGGCTCGCCTCCCCTTCTCGCGGCGGGTGGTTGGCTGGGGCGGGAGGATTCGAACCTCCGTATGGCGGAATCAAAATCCGCTGCCTTACCACTTGGCGACGCCCCAATTGCAACCGCGGGTCCCAAAGACCCGAACGTGGGCGCGAAACTAGGCGCGCGGCCCGGCGCCCGCAACTGGCGTGATCACGCAGCATCCAAGAGCGCGCGCAAGGCCGCGATATGGCCAGGGCTGGCCCCGCAGCAGCCGCCGACGATATCGAGGCCGCCCGCGAGCCATGGGCGCGCCAACCCGGCGAAGACAGCGGCCGTCATGTCGGGCCGCAGATCGCGAAACTTGCCGTCCTTCCGCGTCCAAGCCTTGTCGATGGGCAAGAACGCATTGGCATAGGCGCCGATGGCGCGCCCCGCGTGCGCGCGCAAATCCGGCAGCGCCGCCCCTATGGCCTCGGGCGAACAACAATTGAACAGCATGGCCTCGACGCCGGGAATGTCCGCGACCGCCGCCACCGCCTCGGCCACGCTTTCGCCACTGCGCAAGCGCCCGTCGCACTCGTCGCGCAGCGTCCACGAGACCCAGACGGGCTTGCCGCGCGCGGCCCCCGCGCGCGCCGCCGCGCGCGCCTCGGCGGCGCTCGACAGGGTTTCGCAAATGAACAAATCGACCGGGCCGAGCGCGTCGGCGATTTCGGCGTATTCGCGCTCCATGCGCCGGGGGTTGTCCGCGTTCGGCTCGTAGCTCGCGAGCAAGGGCGGCAGCGAGCCCGCGACGCGCACGCCCTTCTTGCCCGCCCGGTCGCGCGCCTCGCGCGCCAATTCGACCGCCAGGCCGACGATCTCGCCGAAGCGGTGCGCGGCCCCCGCCTGCGCAAGACGCTGGGGTGTCGCGGCATAGTTCGAGGCGGTGACGATCTCGGCGCCGGCGGCGATGAATTCCTGGTGCAGATCGCGAACGGCGGCGGGCGCCGCCATCAGGGTATGGGCGCTCCACAGCCAATCGCCGGTCAGGCCGCGGCTGCGCAATTCCTGGCCCATGCCGCCGTCGAGAAGGATGGTCATGGCTTAGGCCGCCTTGCCGTCATGGGCGAGAAACCAATCATATGCGCTCTTGAGGCCGGATTTCAGATCAGTTCCAGCGCGCCAGCCGAGGCCGGCGAGCTTCGTGCAATCCGCGAGCTTCCTCGGCGAACCGTCGGGCTTGCTCGCATCGAACGCCACGCGTCCCGAAAAACCCACGGTCTTGGCCACCAGCTCGGCAAGTTCCTTGATCGACACTTCCTCGCCGGTGCCGATATTGACGGTTTCCTCGGCGGAATAGCGGACGAGCAGATGGACGAGCGCGTCGGCCAGGTCGTCGACGTGGAGGAATTCGCGCTTGGGCGCGCCCGTGCCCCAGACCTCGAAGCTATCGGCGCGCGCGAGCTTGGCGCGGTGCGCCTTGAGGATGAGCGCGGGGATGACGTGGCTGGCGCGCGCGTCATAGGTGTCGCCCGGGCCGTATAGATTCGTCGGCATGGCGGAGATGAAATCGCAGCCGTACTGGCGCCGATAGGCCTCGCACAGCTTGAGACCGGCGATCTTCGCCACCGCGTACCATTGATTGGTCGGCTCAAGCGGTCCCGTCAGCAGATGTTCTTCCTTCATCGGCTGGGGGGCGAGACGCGGATAGATGCAGGTCGAGCCGAGGAACAACAGCTTCTTCACGCCAGCAAGATGGGCGCCATGTATGACCGCCGTCTCGATGGCCAAATTGTCGTAAAGGAACTCCGCCGGGCGCGAATCATTGGCAAGGATGCCCCCGACCGTCGCCGCCGCCAGCACCACGGCATCGGGCCGGGCGCGCGCCAACCAGGCTTCGACCGCATCCTGGCGCCGCAAATCGAGCTCATCGCGCCCCGCGGTCAGAATCTCGCAACCCTCGCGCACAAGACGCCGCGCGATCGCGGCCCCCACCATGCCGCGATGGCCGGCGACAAAGACGCGGCGGCCATCGAGCCCGAAGGGTCGCTCAGGCGTCGCGGTCATGGCGCTTGCCCTCTTTCTTCAAGAGCGCGAGATCGCCCGCGACCATCTCGCGCACCATGTCGGCGAAGCCGATTTCGGGCTTCCATCCGAGCTTGCGTCGCGCCTTGCGCGCGTCGCCCAGGAGAAAATCGACCTCGGTCGGGCGGAAATAGCGCGGATCCACGGCAACCAGGGTTTCGCCCGTGCGCGCACAAAGCCCCCGCTCCTTCACGCCCCTGCCGCGCCACTCGATCCGGCGCCCGACCTCGCGGAAGGCGCGCTCGACGAATTGACGCACGCTGTAGCTCTTGCCCGTCGCCAGGACGTAATCGTCCGGCGTCTTTTGCTGCATCATCAGCCACATGCCGCGCACGAAGTCGCGCGCATGGCCCCAATCGCGCTTGGCGTCGAGATTGCCAAGATAAAGGCGCTTCTGCAGGCCGAGCTCGATCGCCGCGACCGCGCGGGTGATCTTGCGCGTTACGAAAGTTTCGCCGCGCGTCGGCCCCTCGTGATTGAACAGAATGCCGTTGGAGGCGTGGAAGCCATAGGCCTCGCGATAATTCACCGTGATCCAGTACGCGTAGAGCTTTGCCGCCGCATAGGGGCTGCGCGGCATGAAGGGGGTGGTTTCCGATTGCGGCCGCTGGGGCGCATTGCCGTACAGCTCGGAGGTGGACGCCTGATAGAAGCGCACCTGGTCGCCAAGGTCGAGAATTCGCACGGCTTCGAGCAGGCGCAAGGTGCCGAGCGCGTCGGAGTTCGCGGTGTATTCGGGCGTCTCGAAGCTCACCTGAACGTGGCTTTGCGCCGCGAGATTGTAGATCTCGTCGGGCTGGACCTCCTGAACCAGGCGAATGAGATTCGTCGCATCCGTGAGATCGCCGTAATGCAGGAAGAAGCGCACGCCGCGTTCGTGCGGATCGGCATAGAGATGATCGACGCGCGCGGTGTTGAAGGACGACGAACGCCGCTTCACGCCATGGACGACATAACCCTTGGCGAGCAGGAGTTCGGCCAGATAGGCACCGTCCTGGCCAGTGACACCGGTGATGAGCGCGGTTTTCTTAGGCATATCCTCAGCAATCGGGAACCTAGCGCTTTTTCGTTCGCGCGGTGCCGCCTTAACAGGGCCGGATGGGGCGTGTACGATGGCCCCGTCCTTCCACCGGAACTGAATAAGCGCGAAGCGGCCCATGAGCAATGCAGAAAATCCGGGCGACGGCGGCTCGGCATCGGCCGAGGCCCTGAGTTCGGAGGCCGAGGCGGCCGCCCGTTCGGCCGCCGCGGCCGCTGGATTGCCGCTTTCGGCCTGGATCAGCCAGGCGATTCGCGGCACCGCTCCGCGCGCGCCGGACGCAGCAAAAGGGCCCGAAGGCGAAGCGCCAAGCCTCAAGAACTGGGCGCGCGAGGTGGCGGTGGGGCTTTTGTCGCCCGGGCGCTTCCAAACCCGCGAGCGCATTCGCCCGGAGGAAATCGACGCGCTGGCCGAATCGATCCGAGCGCACGGCGTGCTGCAACCCATTCTGGTGCGTCGCCGGCCGGGCTCGGCCGAAGCCTACGAGATCATCGCGGGCGAACGGCGCTGGCGCGCCTCGCGGCAGGCGGGGCTTGCGGACGTGCCGGTTGTGGTGCTGGGCCTTTCCGATGAAGACGCCATGGAAGTGGCAATCATCGAGAACCTACAGCGCCAGGACCTGGGCCCGCTTGAAGAGGCCGAGGGCTATCGCCGCCTGCTCGAGGATTACAGCCGCACCCAGGACGACGTCGCGCGCGTTGCGGGCAAGAGCCGCAGCCATATCTCGAACACCATGCGCCTGATGAAACTGCCGGATTCGGTCAAGCAATTGCTGACCGATGGCGAGCTGTCGGCTGGGCACGCGCGCGCGCTGCTGAATACGCCCGACGCCGAAGCCGCCGCGCGGGTCGTGGTCGCGCGCGGATATAATGTCCGCCAGACCGAGAATTTCACCGCCAAGGCCGCGCAGGGCATCATGGATCGGTCGGCGCCAGCGCCCAAGGACCGTGACCTTGTGGCGCTCGAGCAGGAACTGACCGCCCTGCTCGGTCTCAAATGCCGCATCACCTATCGCGAAGATCGCGGTTCGGTACAAATCAGATTTAAGGAATTGAGTTCACTCGGCCAATTGATCGCGCGCTTGCAAAGGACTCAGTCGCACTAGGTGCATATATTAATTAGTTAGATTTTTAGATACCTATAACAATCTATTGTGTGACAATTTCATTTCGGTGATAAATCGAAGCGACGATTCCGCTGGCGGAATCCGAAAGGCCTCGATGACCGCGAGCCCGCCCTGGCAAATCGACAATGTCGAACCCGAAGCGCGGGAAGCGGCGAAACTCGCGGCGCGGCGCGCGGGACTAGACATCGGCGCGTGGCTCACAAATACGATCATGGCGTCGGCCACCGCCGAACTGAAACGCGCAACGCCCGCCGCGCGCGGCGCCGATGCCGCCCACGCCAACCATGCGCCCAATGGCGCCGCGAACGGCCAGCAGGGCGGCGATGGCGCGCGTCTTCCGGCCCTGCCTGTCGAGGTTTTGATCGACAATATCCGCCGCCTGACCGCGCGCATCGAATCGACCGAACAACGCACCGCCGAAGTCATCGCGCCGCTTGCGAGCAAGATGGGCTCGCTGTCGGAGCGCATCGAGGAAGTGAGCACGCGCACCAACGCGGCGACGGCGCCGATGGAACGTGCGCTCTCGCGCATGGCCGAGCGGCTCGAAAGACTCGAAAACGGCGGGAGCAATCAGAAAATTGGCCGCGCTGAGGCTGCTTACACACCCGCAAAGCCGCGCCGCCGCCTGTTCGGCCTTACCTAAACATGGGCAGCCCCGAGGGCCCGAGCAGGTCCCGGAGCCGGGGACAACGCGGCCGTCCAGATACGGGCAAGCCGATCAGGGCACGACGTGCTAGGATGGCAATCGTTTCCGTGCCCCGATTCCAAGCGCCGAGTCGAATTCGTCCGCACGATGGCCGCTGACACAATGTTCCGCCTTCAAGACCTCGATCCCGATACCCGCGCCATGGCCGAGGCCGCCGCAGCGGCGGAGGGCTTGTCCGTCGAAGCGTGGTTGAATCGGCTGGTTCTTGCCCGCTCCGCGCAGTCCGCGCGCCCATCGCCGGCGGCCGGCGAATCGAGTCACCCGCCAATCGCGCCCAAGATCACGATTCAACGCGCGCCGCCGCCGCGCCCGGTAGCGGCGAAACCGCATGCAGCCCCCCCGTCCGCGGCACCGGCAATCCTTGAACCGACACCCGTTCGACAGACACCCGTTCGACAGACACCGGCCAATGCCGCGACCGCCGGGCCGAACCCAAATGCACCGCAAGATCTTGCGCCGAAACCAGCAGCCCCGCCTGCGGCGACGAACGCGCCAACTCGGCCGCTCATGCCAAAGGTCACCATCACCGCCGCCCCTGTCCCGGCAGCGAAGCAAGCCGCGCCCCAGCCGCCCACCGCCCCGGCTTTAAGCAACACCATTCGGCCGTTTCCCCAGCGCCCCGCGACGCCGCCCGCAGCCAAACCCGAAGCGCCCGACAAAACCGCCGCCGAGACTTCCCCACCGTCCGATGTGCCCGCGCCACCCAATGTTTCCAGGCCCGCCGCTTCACCAACTCCTGCCAATTCGACGGCGACGGACGACGGCAATGCGGTCATTGCGGCGCTCGACGCCCTTGTCCAGCGCGTGGACGAAAGCGAGAAGAACGTCGGCGAGATGCTGAGTCCGCTCGAACGAGCGGTGCTCAGTCTCGAGCGTCAGCTCGAGGCGCTCGACAAGGCAACAACGCGCGCGGGCAGCCTGCCCGCCCAGGTCACGCCCGAAGACGTGTCGCCGCCCCCTGCCCCTGCTCCGGTCTCGCAGGCGCCCAATGTGGAAACCAAGGCGCCGCCATCACTCAAGGCCCAGCCGCCGCCCGCCATTCCCGCAGCGGCAAAACCGGCCGCGCCGCAAGTCCGCGACGTTCCCGCCGGAACGCCTGCACGGCCGGGACTTACACAGCCTGCGCCCACGCCTCCCGCGCCTCCACCATCCGCGCCCATTGCGATCCCGCCAACCACGCCGCCAAACATTGCTGCGTCCGCGCCAACCGCGCCGACGAGCACCGCCCCGCCCGCCGAGGCAAAACCCGCCCAATCGAAGGCGTCGAGCGAAGACTTGTTTGGCGAAATGGGCGCGGTCGTCCGCGACGCGCCCTGGCCGGGCACGGACGGGGCCGCGCCGGAGAAATTCGCCGGGGCCGCTGCGCCCGAGACCGCACCCACTCCCGCGGCAGTCAAACCGGCGGCGGCGAATGTCGAACCCTTGCGCGCCAGGCACGAACCGCCCCCCGTCGCGCACGCCGACAGCCCCACCCTGCGCGGCCCAAAGCGCACCCCGGCCGCTGACAGCGCAATCCTGACGCTCGACCGGATCGTGGACGATCCGGCTGATGGACCCCGGCGCGATCAGCGCCTGCCAAAGGATTCCGCTCCTGCCCTCGCGCAGGACAGTCGCGCCTCGGGAGCGCTGCGCGCGCTGCTGGCGAGTATATTGTTTCTCGCGCTCGTCGCGGCAGGCGGCGGGCTTTACGTTTGGGTCCAGCAAGACCGTGAAATCAGCGAACTCGTCGATCGCGTGCTCTCGCTCGCGTCCGTGCCCGAGGATGCCAAGCCGGTTGACGCAACAGCCAACACTGGCGACGCGGCGAAGACGGACGAGGCGAAGACGGACGGAGCGGCGAAGGCGCCCGACACCGATGCCGCCAATTCCAAGACGGCTGGCGAACAACAAGTCGAAACCAAAGCCGCCGAACACGCGCCGCCCACCGAAACGCCGAAATCCACTTCCCCGACGCCCGCGCGTCCTGTCACAACCGCAAGACCAGTCCCCGCGCCGCCGACGGAAACACCGAAGCCCGCCGCGGAACCCGCGCCGACTAAACCCGGCGGCACATCGGACACGGCGCAAGCGACCATCAATCTCACGCCACCCATGGTCGGCAAGCCCGGCGCGAAGCCACCTTCAGACCCGCCCGCCCAGATCGGCGCACCACGAACAGGCGCGCCGCCCGGCACACCGGCGCCCGCGCCTCCGGCCGCGAAATCAGGCACGCCCGGCAAGTCCGATCTGCCGACGGGCACGGGCCAGGCACGCACGGTCGAGCAGTTGAAGGCGGCGGCGCAGAAGGGCGAATCGGCGGCGCAGCACGATCTTGGCGTGATGTTCGTTCAGGGCAACGGCATGACGCAGGACTATCGCCAGGCGGCGCACTGGTTCCGCGAGGCGGCCATGCAAGGCGTAGCCAACGCGCAATACAATTTGGGCGTGCTGCACGAGCGCGGCCTCGGTGTGCCGAAGGATCCGCTCGAAGCGCTCCTGTGGTATCTGTCCGCGGCCGAACAAAACCACCCCGCCGCGCAATACAATGTCGGCGTCGCTTATGCCGAGGGTAAAGGCATCCCGCAGAACTACGTCGAGGCGCAGAAATGGTTCCTACGCGCCGCCGAGCGCGGGCTGCCCAAGGCACAATACAATTTGGGCGTGATCTACGAGGAGGGCTTGGGCGTGGCGGCGAATCTGCCCGAGTCCTATCGCTGGTACAAAATCGCATCGACATCCGAGGAGCCGGACGCGCAGAAGAAGCTGGCCGATGTCACACGCCGAATGTCGCCCGCGCAAGTCGCCCGCGGCGAGGAACTCTTCCGCCAAACGGCGATCAAGCCCAAATCCTAATCGCCGCGACCGCGCCGAATATCTGGATCTTGATTTTCTCGAATGGGGATCGTCTCGAAGGGGAATCCTTCCAGATGGCCGCGCGGGAATCGCGTTTGGTTTGGCGGAAATGATTTGAGGCGAAACGATCTAGTCGCGCGCTAGCGCCGTTGCCGCCACCCACCAGCCGGTGTAACGCGAAGCCAGGCGCGCGCACGCGGCGGCGGCGGCGGCGGCGTCCGCAAACAGGCCGAAACACGTGGCGCCGCTGCCCGACATGCGTGCGAGCAAACAGCCTTGTGCCTCGCCCAAGGCCGCCAGGCAATCGGCAATCTCGGGCGCGATCGCGATCGCAGCCTTCGTCAGATCGTTCCGACTGCCGGCTAGGAGCGCCGCCAGGGCGTGTGCGTCGGCGGGCGGCGCGGAAAATCGGGCGGCCGGGGCAGAGTACGAACCGGCCCGGCGTTGAAACACGTCTTTGGTCGATACCGCCACGCCACAATGGGCCAGCACCGCGTGGACGAGAGGTAGGGTCGGCACGGGCGCGAGACATTCACCCACGCCGCCCGCATAGGCCGGACGCCCTTCGAGGCACATGGGTACGTCGGCGCCCAGCGCCAACGCGAGCGCGGACAGTCGCGCGGGCGCGAGGCGTATCCGCCACAAGCGCTGGAGCAGGACGAGCGCCGCCGCGGCGTCCGCCGAGCCGCCGCCGATACCCGACGAAACAGGCAGGTTCTTCACGAGGCGAATGGCCGCGCGCGGCGCGATCTCGGCCGCCGCCGCCAATGCCATAGCCGCGCGCCATACCAGATTGCCCGCTTGCCCGCCCGCGCCGAGCGCGGCCGCGAACGGACCTTCGACCGCGAGCGTCAAACGTTCGGCGGGTGCGACCGTCAAATCGTCGCCGACTTGGGCAAACGCGATCAGGCTATCGAGTTCGTGATAGCCGTCCGCGCGCCGGTCGAGAACGTGCAGATAAAGATTGAGCTTCGCGCGCGCGCGCGCGGAATATTCGTCCGCCCCCCGCGCGTTCATTCGCCGCGCGTGGCGCCGGCTGGGTGCGAGCCCGCCTGCCTCATCCCTTATTGGCCGCGGGCGTCGGGCCCATGCCGCGGTCGAGCTTGGCGCGAATCGCATCGGTGAGATCGGGGGCGGCATCGAAATGGAGCGCGCGGCGCCACTGAAACCGCGCCTCGTTACGCCGCCCGACCTTCCAATAGGCGTCGCCCAAATGGTCGTTGATCACCGGATCGGCCGGCTTCAGCTCGACCGCGCGCTCAAGCAGGCGCACGGCCTGGGCGAACTCGCCGACACGAAAATGAAACCAGCCGAGACTGTCCACGATATAGCCGTCATCGGGTCGCAGCTCGACCGCGCGGCGGATCATGTCGCGCGCGCGCGCGAGATTTTGGCCCAGATCAACCCACATATAGCCGAGATAGTTGAGCACGTAGGGATGTTCGGGCCGGAGCGCGAGGGCGCGCTCGAGATCGCGGGCCGCCGCATCGAATTTCTTCGCGCGCTCAAGCGCCATGCCGCGCGCATAATACAACGCCCATTTCCCGGACTCCGCCTCGCCCAAGCGCTCGATCGCCAGGTCATACGCGGCCACCGCGTCCTCGTGGCGCTCGGCCTCGCGCAGGGCGTTACCCAGGCGGAACGGCGCATCGTGACGCAGGGGCCGTTCGGCCGTCATCGCCTTCAACCGTTCGATGGCCTCGTCGCGGCGCTTCAGTTCCGAGAGCAAAGCGACCGCACGCAGGCGCGCCTCCCAATGCAACGACGATTTGACCTCGATTTCGCGGTAGGCGGCGATCGCCTCCTCGGGGCGCTTCATGCCCTCCAGCATTTCGCCGACGAAGAACTGGCCGAGCGCAAAATTCGGTCTCGCGTGGTTGGCAAGCCTCGTGAAAACCAGCGCCATCGTGCTTTCCGATTGCCGGAAAAGTCCGATGCCAAGGCCGAACAACGCCTCGGCGATGCCTTCGCCGGGGTTACGCACCAGGAGTTCGTAAGGTCGGGCGTCGTCGAGGCGTTCGGCGATGGCGTGACCGACGGGCGAGTCGGGATTTTCGGGCGGATGCTTGGCGAGAACGGCGCGCGCGGCCTCGGGGCCCGAGGCGCGCTGCTCAAGCGCGGCCAGCGCCTCGATGCTGCGGAAGGACGGCCGGTGCAAGGCATCGACCGATTGCTGATAGCGCTCGCGCGCAAGATTTTGGCGACCCGCGAGGTCGTTCATCAACCCCGCGTGAAGGCGCTCGATGGAGCGCATGGGCGGCGCCTCGCCGAACGTACGCAACTCGGCGATGCCTTCATCGGCGCCGCGCTCGGAGTAGCGCAGCCAGGACGATATGAGCGGCGCCACGAGACCGGCCAGGCTGTCGCGCGACATGCGGTCGTATTCGCGCCGCGCCGCCGCCATGTCGTTGACGCGCGCCGCCTCGGCGATCAGAAGCAGCGAGGCGACGAAGGTGCCCGGCTCGCGTTCGCGCAGCTTGCGCGCGAGGGGCAGGGCGTCGGCCGCGCGTCCGGCGCTGATGAACAGCAGTACGGCGCGGCGCTGCAATTCGACATTATCCGGATCCGAACGCAGCGCCTCGGCCATGAAATCGGCGGCGGCGGACAGATCGTTCTGGCTCTCGGCATGGCGGCCGGCGAGATAGCTGCCGGTCTGGGTCTCGCGAATCCCACCTTGTGCCGAAGCGATCTGCACGTGCGCCTCGGGCGCGCGCAGGCCGAGCGCGACCGAGACGGCGATGCCCGCGCCGAGCACGGTAGCGATGATGGCAAGGCGCAGCGGCGATAGCGTCATCAAAACCCAAACACAGAAATCACGGACGAAAGCGAAATCGTGCCGCAGGGCCGGTCAGTCTAGCCGAGTCGTGGGCAAAATGGGAGAAGAAGCCGCCCCCGCGCGCCGGCCGTCGCCGCCATCGCATGGATTGCGTTCACATATTCGGATAATTCGGGCCGCCGCCGCCCTCGGGAACCACCCATTGGATGTTCTGGGTCGGATCCTTGATGTCGCAGGTTTTGCAGTGCACGCAGTTCTGCGCATTGATTTGCAGGCGCGGATTCTGCCCATCCGCCGCGCGCACGATTTCATACACCCCCGCCGGACAATAGCGTTGCTCGGGGGCGTCGTAGCGCGCGAGATTGACCGCGATCGGCACGCCCGGATCCTTCAGCGTCAGGTGCGCGGGCTGATTTTCCTCGTGAATGGTTCCCGAGAGAAACACCGAGGACAGCTTGTCGAAACTGACGATGCCATCGGGTTTGGGGTATGCGATAGGCGCGCAAGCATCGGCCGGCTTCAAACGCGCGTGGTCCTCATGGTGGCGGAAGGTCCAGGGCGCGCGGCCGCGCAAAAGATAGGTATCGAGACCCGAATAGAGCAGACCCGCCCATAGCCCCCAGCGGAAGGCCGGGCGGATATTTCGCACGCGGTGAAGCTCGTCCCACACCCAGGACGCCTTGAGCTTTTCGGGATAGGCATCGACCGAGCCGTCCTCGCCCTTGGCGAGGGCGTCGAACACGGCCTCGGCGGCGCACATGCCTGACTTCATTGCATTGTGGCTGCCCTTGATCTTAGGCACGTTGACGAATCCGGCGGCGCACCCAACCAATAATCCGCCGGGAAAGGTGAGTTTGGGAATCGATTGGAAGCCGCCCTCGTTGATCGCCCGCGCGCCGTAGGCCACGCGCCTTGCGCCCTCGAAGACGGGGCGGATTTCGGGATGGGTCTTGAAGCGTTGGAATTCGTCGAAGGGCGAGAGATGCGGATTTTCGTAATCGAGGCCGATGACGTAGCCGACCGACACCTGGTTGTTTTCGAGATGATAAAGAAACGAGCCGCCATAGGTCCGCCGATCGACGGGCCAGCCGATGGTATGGACCACGCGCCCGGCATGATGGTGTGCCGGGTCCACCTCCCACAATTCCTTGATACCGATGCCGAAGCTCTGCGGATCCACCCCGTCGCGCAGGCCGAAGCGCGCGAACAATCCCTTGGTCAGCGAACCCCGGCAACCCTCGGCGAACACCGTCCACTTCGCGCGCAACTCCATGCCCGGCTGGTGATTGGCCGTCGGCCGACCATCCTTGCCGATGCCCATATCGCCGGTCGCCACGCCCGCAACGCGGCCGTTCGAATCGTACAGCACCTCCGAGGCGGCGAAGCCCGGATAGATTTCGACGCCCAGTTCCTCGGCCTGCTTGCCGAGCCAGCGCGTCAGCAGACCCAGGCTGATGATGTAATTGCCGTGATTGTTCATCTGCGGCGGGGTCGGCAGGCGGTATGCCTTCGACTTGGTGAGGAACAGAAACCGGTCCTCGGTCGCGGGTGTCACAAGCGGCGCGCCCTTTTCCTTCCAGTCGAGGATGAGTTCGCCGAGCGCGCGCGGCTCGAATACCGCGCCAGAAAGGATATGCGCGCCGACCTCGGAGCCCTTTTCAATCACGCACACGGAAATCTCCGTGCCCGCTTGCTGGGCCAATTGACGAAGCTTGATCGCGGCCGACAGCCCAGCCGGGCCCGCGCCCACGATCACCACGTCGAATTCCATCGCCTCGCGTGCCATAGCTATCTCGTTCGCCCCTGATGCCGTTCCCTCGCGCGCGCCTGGAAACGTCCGGTCCCAAGCGCGCGACGCGCAAGACCATAGTCGCATATGGGCGTCGATCCCAAGCGGTGCTACGGTTCCCGGCCCCGAACACATCGAGGCCAGACATTGACCGAACGCGCCCAACTTGTCCGTTGGCTGACATGGCAGATCGAGGCAGGCGCCGACGAGGCGATAGCCGAGGAGGCGCTCGACCGCTTCGCCGCCCAACGGCTGAAGGCCGAATCCCCGTCGCCGACGAAGGCCGAGGCCGCGCCGATAGCCGAGGCCGGATATCTTAGGCAGGGACCAGTCAATCAAGAGGCGGGCGGCGTCCCTACCCTTCAAACCCCCTCCACCCCGTCCGCGTCGCACCCGGGCGAATCGCCCCTGCCGCCGGTAAGGCCCCCGCCAGCCGTAAGGCCCCCGCCATCCGTAAGGCCCATGACGCCCGCGCTCGCCTCGCGCGCGGCGACCGAAAACGACGCCCGCGAGCGCGCGGGTTCCGCCCAGAGCCTTGAGGATTTGCGCGCGGCGATCGAGGACTTCGACGGGTGCCCGCTCAAGGCGACCGCGACCAAGCTCGTCTTTGGCGACGGCAACCCCAAGGCCCCAGTTATGTTCGTCGGCGAGGCGCCCGGAGAAGACGAGGACCGGCAAGGCGTGCCCTTCGTCGGCGTTTCGGGGCGCTTGCTCGACCGCATGGTCGGCTGGATCGGCCTCGACCGCACGACCTTCTATATCGCGAACTCCATCTATTGGCGGCCGCCGGGAAACCGCACCCCCACCCCCGCCGAAATCGCCGCCTGCCAGCCGTTCTTGCGCCGCCAGATCGAATTGGTCGGCCCCAGGATTTTGGTGCTGGTCGGCGGCGCGGCCGCTTCGGCCCTGCTCGGCCGGCCGGAAGGCATCGGCAAGCTGCGCGGTCGGTGGCACGTTTACGATGCCGATGGCTTGGCAATCCCTGCGCTCGCCATCTACCACCCGGCCTATTTGCTACGTTCGCCGGGGCAAAAACGCGAGGCCTGGCGCGATCTGCTGACGCTCCAAGAGCGCCTGCGCGAACTCGGCCTCGCCAGGCCAAATACCGGAACTGGTTAATATTTTATCCACAGCCTGTGGAAAATCGTCGGGTGCGCGCGCTTGCCAGGGCGGCGGACAGAATTTATACGCCCCCCATGTTCTACAGGCGGCCCCACCCGGAAAAAGCGTTAAGGAAGACTGTGCGGCTCGTGGCGGCGCTGTGTTCGGGGGGGCTTCTCTCGGCCGCCATCGGGCTCGCGGTCGTCGCCCAGCTAGCCCAGCCCGCGCGCGCGGACATGGGTGCCACGAACATGGGCAACACGGACACGGGCACCACGGACATGGGCGAAGACGGCGCGGCGCGTCGTTTACATCTTGGGGCAATGGCGGCGGCTGCCCTCTCCACCGAACAAACGGCCGCGCTCCCCGCGAACGCCTCGTCGCCGCCGTCCGCCGAGAGCGAATCCGACGAGGTGAAACTGCCCGCCATCCTCGATGCGACCGATACCGCGCTCTACCGCGCGGCCTTCACCCATCAAGCCTCGGGCAATTGGGCCGCCGCCGACAAAGCGATCGCCAGGCTGGGCGACAAACGCCTGGTCGGCCATCTTCTGGCCGAGCGCTATCTCGATCCCAAATATAGACCGAAATACGAGGAATTGGTGGCTTGGCTTCGCCGCCATGGCGACCACCCCGACGCCCAGGCGCTCTATCGCCTGGCGCTGAAGCGTAAACCCAAGGGAACGAAAATCGCGCCGATGCGGCCTTCGGGCGGGATGATCGAAATGGCGGCGCGCGGCGGCGAGGCCCTGACGGCGGACAAGAAGCCGGCGGACAAGAAGCCGGTCGAGCTCGACCGCGCGCCGGACGACGACGACGGCTTAGCCGGGGACGAGGTGAGCAGCGAGGACAACTCCGCGCTATTGCTCGAATCGGGTCGCGCCATCGAGGCCTTGGCGATCGCGGAGCGAACGGTCGCGCGCAAGGGCTTGAGCGAAGGCTCGGCACATTTTTCGGCGGGACTCGCCGCCTGGCGCCTGGGCCTTTATCAGCGCGCGGCCGATCATTTCGAAGCGACCGCGACCTCGCTCGCCGTATCCGCCCAGACGCGCGCGGCCGGGGCCTATTGGGCGGCGCGCGCGCACCTTGCGGGCGAACGGCCCGAGAAGGTGGCGAGCTGGCAGCGCGTCGCCGCGCGCTATCCCTATACCTTCTACGGCCTCTTGGCCCAGCGCGCGCTCAATATCCCGTCGGGCTTCGACTGGACGCGGCCGACTCTGACCGAGGCCGGCGTAAAACTCCTGGCGGCGGAGACGAGCGGAGCGCGCGCATTCGCGCTGATCGAGATCGGCGAACGCGTGCGCGCCGAGCGCGAGTTCCGCCAGATAAGGCCTGACAGCGCGGAGTCCGCCCGCGCCCTTCTGGCATTGGCGCTGCGCGCCGAGCTGCCCGCGCTCGCCATGGCCATGGGCCGATACATCGAGAAACTCGAAGGCCAGCGCTACGACAGCGCCTTTTATCCCATTCCCCATTTCCGGCCCGATTCGGGCTTCATCGTCGATCGGGCACTGCTCTTTGCCGTCATGCGCCACGAATCGGGCTTCAACACCGCCGCGGTCTCGCGCGCCGGCGCGCGCGGCCTCATGCAGATCATGCCGCGCACCGCGAGCTATCTCACCCAGGACGGCGCGCTCGCCCGCAAGGAGCGCGACCGGCTTTACCATCCCGAGTTCAATCTCGGCCTCGGCCAGAAATATCTCGCCTATCTGCTCGATCTCGGCTCGGTGCAGGGTAATCTGTCGAGCATGCTTGCCGCCTATAATGCCGGTCCCGGCAATCTCGCCAAATGGCAGCGCACGATCGCGCACGGCGACGACCCCTTGTTGTATATCGAGGCCATTCCCGTGCGCGAAACCCGCAATTTCGTGCGCCACGTGCTGACGAGCTATTGGATTTACCGCGCCCGCCTCGACCAGGACGCCCCGTCCCTCGACGCGATCGCCGTCGGGCGCTGGCCGCTCTATACCCCGCTCGACGAGAAATTGGGCGTGCGCAATGTCAGGAATTGACGAGACCCGGGCCTTTGTCCCGGTCCGCATCGCGGTCCTGACCGTGTCGGACAGCCGCACGGAGGCGGACGACAAATCGGGCCAAACCCTCGTCGAACGCGCGACCGCCGCCGGCCATATCGTGGCCGCCCGCGCCATCGTCAAGGACGACCGAAGCGCTATCGAGGCCCGGCTCAAGGCTTGGATCGCCGATTCCGGCATTGACGTGGTGATCGCCACCGGCGGCACGGGCGTGACGGGCCGCGATGTCACGCCCGAGGCATTTCGCGCGGTGTACGAAAAGGAAATCGAGGGCTTCGGCGAATTGTTTCGGCAATTGAGCTACGCCAAGATCGGCACTTCGACCTTGCAATCGCGCGCCACGGGCGGGGTTGCGGGCGGCACTTATCTGTTCGCCCTGCCGGGCTCGCCCGGCGCATGCCGCGACGGCTGGGACGACATCCTGCGCTGGCAGCTCGATGCGCGCTTCAGGCCGTGCAATCTCGCCGAGTTGATGCCGCGCCTGGAAGAACACAGGCGGGGGAAGTCTCTCTAGACCCCCTTCGAGGCCCGGCCGGTCGCGTCGCGCGCGCGCCAAAGCGCGTAATCCGCGCCGTCGTCGATGTCCGACAGCACTTCGATCAGTGCAATCCCTTTCCGTGGACCGAGCGCCGCGCGGCTATCGGCGAGCGCATGGGCGCTCGACCAGCGCACGCCCGCGAGGCTGAGATGGCGGCGCGCGCGCGCAAGACCGATCAGCCAATAGCCGCCATCGCGCGCCGGGCCGAACACCGCATCCGCGCGCCCCAGTGCCCGAAAGGCGCGCCAGACATGGTCGGCGCGCAGTTCGGGAATATCCGCGCCGACGAGCACGGCGGGGCCAGGGGGAGCGGCGCGCAAGGCACGCACCATGCGCGCGCCCAAATCACCCGAACCCTGCCCGATTACGCGCCGGCTCCGGCCCGCGGCACGCGGCGCGCCCACGCCTCGCTCGGCGCGATCGGGCGTCACGGCAAGAATCGTCGTCCAGCGCGCATCTTTCTCCAGCCGCGCCAGAACCGTCCCGAGACACGCGCGCTGGAAGCGCCACGCGGCAATATCGCCGATCGTGGCGGCGAGCCGGCGCTTGCCACGCCCGAGAACGGGCGCGCGGACGAAGACAATCACGGTGCGCCTCACCGGACTGGCATCCCATAGAGGCGCGCGAGCGCGCGCGGCGGCACGCCGAGGAAATAGAGCGCGAGACAAAGCAGAT
The DNA here is from genome assembly GCA_046153685.1 of Alphaproteobacteria bacterium. Classification (GTDB taxonomy): domain Bacteria; phylum Pseudomonadota; class Alphaproteobacteria; order CADEGL01; family CADEGL01; genus CAMAPP01. Next base: position 6,816 of record JBJXGH010000074.1, on the reverse strand, counting down.
TGCGCAGCGGCCGCAAAATCCAGCCATCGCGCCGGTAGCGCGCCGCCGAGGTGACCGCCGGCGCGTCGAGCAGAATCAAACGCGCGCAGCCTATGCGTCGCACAAGATCCACATCCTCCATCACCGGCACCGGTGCAAAACCGCCAAGCGCCCGGTAGTGCGCGCGCGCGATCAGCAAGCCTTGATCGCCGTACGCCAAGCCGAAGACGCGGCAGCGCCAGGCAACGAGCGCCTCGATGCGCCGCGCTTGGAGTCCTGCGTCGTCGAGCGCGAAGCGAAAAGCCGCCGCGCGCTCGGCGTTTTCCGGCACGGCCATGAAGCGGCGCGCTTGCTCGACCCAACCCGGTCCAGGCCGCGTATCGGCGTGAAGAAAAAACAGCCATGCGCCCCGCGCCGCATCGGCGCCCGCGGCCAATTGCCGGCCCCGCCCCCTTGGCGCGGCGATGACGCGCGCGCCGTGCCGATGGGCGCAAAACACGGTGCCGTCCGCCGAGCCGCCATCGGCGACCACGATTTCGAGCGCGAGGCCTTCGGCGCGCGCGTGCGTCAATTCCTCGAGCAGAGATTCGAGCGGCCCGGCCACGTCGAGCGTGGGGATGACGACACTCAGGTCTATGTTCACGGGCTTTCCGCCGCTTCGCGCACACCGATCGCCGGCTTAGCCGCGCCAGCCTCGTTGGGATGGACCAGCGCGCCGGAATTTGGCCGGCATCGGCCAGGCGATGATATGCTCCGCCCATGACGGACGCACGCGTTCGTGTTCTATCCGACGGCTCTGCCGGGCGCACGGCGCCCAAGGCGGCGGCGCTGGCGGCGTCGTTGCGCCGCGCCGAGGGCTTCGCGGCGGTGACGCCCGAGGACATCGAGGCCTTGCCGGTGCGCGGGCTGCAGCATCGGCTGTACCGGGTGCGCGGGATTCGCCGCGAGGGCGCGGGCGTGCTGTTGCGCGTGCCGCGCCAAAGCCATTGGGGTCTGCCGCCGGCCGACAATCTCGACTATCAGGCGGAAAGCTTTCGCCGCGCTCGGCTGTCGGAGGCGGTGCCGCGATTGTTCGCGATCCTGGCGCCGAGCGCGGAACTGCCCTGGGGCGCGCTCGCGGTCGAGGAAATCGTGGGTCATGCCCCGCGCCTGCCCGAGGAAGCGCCAGCCCTGTGCGATGCGCTGCTCGCGATCCACATGCTGGCGGTGCCGGAGGCGCGCGCGCCGCTCATCGACCAGCTCGATCCGCTCGCGGCCATGCTCGCGACCATCGAAAACCAGGCGCGCGCGCTCGAAGGCGCGGGGCTATCGGTGGGCGCGCGAAGGCAGATCGAGGAGGAACTGGCCTGGGCGCAAGCTTACGGCGCCGAGCACGCGAACAGCCGCCAGTTTCGCACCCTGATCATGACCGATACCCAGCCCGGCAATTTCGTCGTGGACGCGCGGGGCCGGGCGCGTTGCGTCGATCTCGAAAAAGCGGTGTACGGTACGCCGGCGATCGATCTCGCGCACGCGACCATCTATCCCTCGGGCATGTGGGATCCGGCCGTCGCCTGGTCGCCCGAAGACGCGGACATCGCCGCTTTCTATCGCCGCTATCTCGCGCATGCGCCCGAAATCCACGCTCGAGAATTGCGCCGTGTTCTCGCACCGTTCCGGCGTCTCACCTGGTTGCGCACCATCACGATTTTCGCGCGCATGGCGGCAGCGGCGCGCAAACGCGATTGGAGCGGGTTCGAACTCGAACCGGCCTTCCGCAACCATGCCCTTGCCCATATCGCCGATTGCCACGACGAGGAGCGATTGCGCGAGATGCGTGGGGAATGGCTGGATCGCGGCGGCCTCGACGCCCTGCTCTAAGCCTCCCGCCCCCTGCCCGCGCGCCCCGCCGCACGGCAAAGCGCCCGACCTCGCGGTGATGCTGCGGGCACAAGATCGGGAAATTCCCGCGCCCCCGCCGCATGGCAACGCGCCGTGCGGGTACGATACCCGGCGGTTATGTTCTTGAAATGTTCTTATTGCCGCCGTACTCTCCCCGATCATGGTCGATGTCCTTCCAGAGCCGCGCCGCAAGGCGCGCGGCGCCTTATCGAACGCCTCGGGCCGGTTCGAGGCCGAGACGCGGATTCGGGTGGACGATGGCTGGAGCGCCGAGTACGAGGACGAGGACCTGCCCGCGTTCAAGACCACGGTCGCGACCGATACCGGCCGCACGGTGATCGCGCGCAACGCCTCGCCCGATATTCCCTTCGACCAATCGATCAATCCCTATCGGGGGTGTGAACACGGCTGCATCTATTGTTACGCGCGGCCGACGCATGCTTATCTCGGCCTCTCGCCCGGTCAGGATTTCGAAAGCCGATTGTTCGCCAAGCCCGAGGCCGGGCGATTGCTGGCGAACGAGCTGAGCGCGCCCAAATATGTCTGCAAGGTGATAGCGCTTGGCACCAATACCGATCCCTATCAGCCGATCGAACGCAAACTGAAGATCACGCGCGCAATTCTCGAAACCCTCGCCGCGTTTTCCCATCCCGTGGGCATCGTCACCAAATCCGCGCTTGTCCAACGCGATATCGACATCCTGGCGCCGATGGCGAGGCGCAATCTCGCGCGTGTCTTCGTCTCGATCACGACGCTCGATCCGGCGCTCGCCCGCGCGATGGAGCCGCGCGCGGCGCACCCCAAGGCGCGGCTCGACACCCTGCGCGCGTTGGCGGCCGCCGGGATACCCGCGGGCGTGATGGCGGCGCCCATGATTCCGGCGCTGAACGATGCCGAACTCGAAGCCATTCTCGAGGCGGCGCGCGCGGCGGGCGCTAGCTCGGCGGGCTATGTCGCGCTGCGCCTGCCGCACGAGATCAAGGATCTGTTCGCCGAATGGCTGCGGGCGAACCGCCCGGACCGGGCCGAACGCGTGCTCAACCTCGTGCGCGAGATGCGCGGGGGCAAGCTCAACGACCCGCGCTTTGGCAGCCGCATGCGCGGGGTCGGGCCTTACGCCGAATTGATCGCGCGGCGCTTTGCCCTGGCGGTCAAAAGACTCGGGCTCGACCGCGAGCGCTTCGACCTCGACACCGCGCAATTCGCCCCGCCGCCCATCGCCGACCATGGCGCGGGCGATCAGTTGAGGCTGCTATAGGCTCGAGCCTTGTCGAATCTCAGTCGCTGTTCCGCCAGGTCAGAATCGCGCGCTTGCCGCCATGCGCCGTCAGTAGTGCGTGATCGTTCTCAGCGATGACGACATGGACCCAGGCCTCTTCGCTTTCCGCCACGCGCGCACGGTCGACCGCCACGCATGCGATCCCGCCGGGCACGGACGACGCCAAGCATTCCTCTATGAACCGGGCCGTTTCCTCGTCGATGCCATCGAAACGGCGTCCGTGCCACTTGGGTTCCGGCCTGGCGAAATCCGCATCGAACGAGGCCGGCAATTCTCCAAGCGGAACGTAAACGCCCTCGGCCTCGGGATGATGGCAGGCATAGCCGCCGCATTGGTTGGAATAGACGGCGCCACCTTGTTCTAGAACGATCAAGCCCAGGCCTTGATTCTCGTCGTCGTCGAGCTCGATGGAAGATGGTCGGTCGTTATTCCATTCGACACCGCCGAGTGCCACGGCACGAAATATTCCGACGCGACGGCACGGGTAAATTTCCTCATCAAGGGCATCGCGCCGAATGCGCTGGCGTGACGGCAATCGGCCGATGTCCAGCCGCCGCGCCGAAGTGACCGGCCGCGCGGCGTTCATGGTCGCCATTCGCGTTTTGGGTTTTGGCGCCGCGCCGAGCGGTTACCCGGCACTTTGCCAGCCCGACGGGCGCGCAGAAACTCGAACCCGGCCGGCACATGCTAGACTCCGCGCAGCCCGGCCAGGATTCCAGCCATGCCCGATTTTCGTTTCGAGTCCGAAATTGCCGGCCCGGTCGCGGGGCTGGACGAGGCCGGGCGCGGGCCTTGGGCGGGGCCGGTGGTGGCCGCGGCCGTGATCCTGGACGCTCGCCGCCTGCCGGCCATCCTGCGCGACGGTCTCGACGATTCGAAGGCGCTCTCGGCCGAAACGCGCGCGGCACTCGACCACGCCTTGCGCCACGCGGCACGCGAGGGCGTGGCGCGTCTTGCGCTCGGTGCGGCGTCCGCGACCGAGATCGACGCGCTCAATATCCTACAGGCGACGTTCCTGGCCATGCGCCGGGCGCTTTCGGCGCTCGGCTCGCCGCCCGCCCTTGCCCTCATCGACGGCAACCGCGCGCCCGTCCTGCCCTGCCCTGTTCGCACCATCATCGGCGGCGACGGATTGTCGCTGTCGATCGCCGCCGCCTCGATTCTCGCCAAGGTCGCGCGCGACCGGCTGATGGCGCGTCTTGGCCGCCGCTATCCCGAATATGGCTGGGGGCGCAATGCGGGCTATGGCACGCCCGGCCACCGCGCGGCCTTGGCCGCGCACGGCCCAACTCCGCACCACCGCATGAGCTTCGCGCCCTTGGCCCCTTGGCGCGATCTGGCACCAAACCCCGAATCCCGGGCCCACTAGGGCGAAGCCCGCCCCCCCACATCTTGGGGGTCGCCGAGTCGCTTTTCTAACCTATTGATTCATTGTCGAGATTCGGCGCGAGCCGCTTGACGTGCGGACTCCCGATGACTCATGGTCCGCGCCCATGATGAAAGCGAGCCCCCGTCCCGAGCCTTCCCGCGCACGCCAGAGCCAGACCTCCGGGGCTCCGCGGCCGCGCCAAATCGACCCGGGCATCATCGATACGGTGCTGGTTGGCGATTGCATCGAACTCATGAACCAGCTTCCCGTCGGATCGGTCGACCTCGTCTTCGCCGATCCGCCCTACAATCTTCGCCTCAAGGGCGAGTTGCACCGCCCCGATAACAGCCGCGTCGATGGGGTGGACGACGATTGGGACAAGTTCGCCGATTTTTCGACCTACGATGAATTCAGCCGCGCCTGGCTGGCCGCCGCGCGCCGGGTGCTGAAGGCCGACGGCGCGCTCTGGGTCATCGGCAGCTATCACAATATCTTTCGCGTCGGCACGGCCTTGCAGGACCTGGGTTTCTGGGTGCTCAACGACGTGGTCTGGCGCAAATCCAATCCCATGCCCAATTTCCGCGGCCGACGTTTCACCAACGCGCACGAGACGCTGATCTGGGCCGCGCGCGGCGCCGAGTCGCGCTACGTCTTCAACTACGAGGCGATGAAATCGCTCAACGACGATTTGCAGATGCGCAGCGACTGGCTGCTGCCGATCTGCACGGGCCACGAACGCCTGCGCGACACGAAAGGACACAAAGTGCATCCGACGCAAAAGCCCGAGTCCCTTCTCCATCGCATCATCCTGTCCTCGACCAAGGCGGACGCGATCGTGCTCGATCCCTTCTTCGGCTCCGGCACCAGCGGCGCGGTCGCGAAGAAACTCGGCCGGCATTACATCGGCCTAGAGCGCGATCCGGTTTATGCCGAAGCCGCGCGTGCGCGCCTCGCTTCCACCCCCGCGCTCGCGGACGCACGCTTGGCCCAAGCCCCCGCCAAGCGCGAAGCGCCACGCGTGCCCTTCGGCTGGCTGGTCGAACGCGGCTATCTCTCGGCGGGCGACGTGCTGTGGAGCCCCGACCGGCGCCACGCCGCGCGCGTGCGCGCCGACGGCACTCTCGTCGCCGAAAGCCCTATGGGTGTGCATTCGGGTTCGATCCACCGCGTGGGCGCGGCCGTGCAAGGCGCGCCCGCGTGCAATGGCTGGACGTTTTGGAATCTCATGGTCGAGGGCCGGCCCGGGTCCCTCGATGTCTATCGCGCGCGCCTGCGCGCCGAGCTCAACTAGACGCGGCGGACATGAGCCCGAGGCCGCTGCGCTTGCCGTACAGGGCTAGGCTCAGGATCAACCCCGCCGCCGCCGCGCACAGGCCGATCTCGACCCCAGCCCATTCGGCGACATGGCCCCACAGCCAGGCCCCGAGCGCAAAGCCCCCAAACAGCGCGAGATAGTAGATCGACACCGCCCGCCCGACGAAGGCGCGAGCCGCGCCAAGCTGCACGACCGCGCTGAAGGTGGACATCGCCATCATCCAGCCAAACCCCGCAACCGCCAGCACCGGCAGGGTCAGCCACGGCGAAGGCGCACGCGCGAGCACGAGAAGGCCGGGGGCGAAACACAGAGTGGCCAGCGCGAACATCCGCCTGAGCTCCCACCGCCGGCGCAGGGCATCGATGGCGCCCGCGCCCGCGAGCGCGCCCACACCGAGCGCGCCCAGCAAGGCGCCGTAAATCTCCGGCCCGCCGCCCATCAGATGCTTGGCCACGACCGCCATCAGCGACCACAGAGACGAAGCGAACAGCGTAAAGACGAAACAGCGTAGAATCGCCGCGCGAATGACCGGCACCGCGCCGACATGGCGAAAGCCGTCGGCGATCTGGGCCAGGAGATTGCCGCCGCCCGATTCGACGCGGTCCGCCGCGTCGCGCCGCCGCCAGCGGAAAAGCACGACGATGACCGGCAGGTTGAGCAGTGCGTTCAACGCGAACGCGGCCTTGACCCCGAAAGCGGCGATGACGAGGCCGCCGAGGCCCGGGCCGGCCGCGCGCGCCACATTCCAGCCGATGCTCGAAAGCACGAGCGCGCGCGCGATGTCGGCGCGTGGCAGCAAGCGATTGACCGTCGTCTGATAAGCCGGATAGCGCAGCGCCGAGCCCGATTCGAGCGCAAAGGTGAGCGCCAGCACGAGCCACGGCGTCATGGCGCCATATTGCTCGAGCACCGCGAAGGCGGCCGCCATCGACAGCACGATCGCTTGCGCGACAAGCAGCATCAATCGCTGGTCGAAGCGATCGGCCAGCGCGC
>JBJXGH010000062.1:0-3551 GCA_046153685.1 Alphaproteobacteria bacterium | reverse complement strand
CCATCCACCAACGGCCGATCTCCGAATGGCCGCGCGCGGCGGCGACCTTGTCGGGCGGCACGTGCCGAACGGGAAGTTCGGTGCTCGCCGGCTGGCCCTGTCTCGCGGCCGCCGTCTCGTTCCATCGCCGCGCGCTCGCCAATGCCAGACGAATTCCGTTGTCGGCGGGCGCCAGTTCGGCGGCCCGCGCGAGAAGCTTCTCGACGGCCGCATCGTCCTTTCCGACGCGATAGAAGGCCTCGTTGGCGAGCATGTTGGCTTCGTACTCGGCCTGGGAATTGCCATCCAACACCAGGCGCGGAGGCAGGATGGGGCGCTGGGGGCGCGAACCGACGGGTGTCGGCTCGCTTTCGCCGGCAACTTCGCGGCGAATCGGGGCATGCAGTCTTTCGAGCTCGTCCAGCGCTTTCTTGACCGAGGGATCGTCCGGGCGTTCCTGCCGCAATTTGAAGAGGTGATTGCGTGCGGCGTCCCAATCGCCGTTCGAAACCTTCATGGCACTCGCCAGAATCGCCGCCGGGCCCACTGTGGGCGCGCGCGGCGTGGGCGCGGGCGCGGGGGGGGGAGCGGGCTGGGCTCCGGGCGGCGGTGGCGCGGGAAAGCGCGGAGTGCCTGGCGCCGTTGCGATCGTCGCGTCGGGCGCCAAGAAACTCAGTCCGTCGTCTTTCGATGGACTTGCTTGATTGGGCGCATCGCGGAGACGACCCTCCGCCGACCCAGGCATGGAGGGCGGAGCGGACTCCGGCGTGCCGCGACTGAAAAGGCTTTCGCCCGGTGCAAGCAATGTGAGGCTGGCGCCTTGGGATGTCGACATCGGGGCCGTGCGATTGGGCGGGACCGGTTCCCCGCCACCGGTTCCGAAAAAGCTCGTGCCTTCGGGGCGCAGGAAATCGAGTTCACCTCCGGCGGCGGCGACCTCGCGCGAGAATTCGCCGCTCAGCCCGCCCAGCATGGCGCTAATGCGATCACGCGCCGCGGCGAGCTGGTCCCGATTTCTTTGTTCGGATTCGGCGCGCGCCTGCACCAGCATCGCTTCCGTCTGTCGGAGATTTTCGCGAACGTTCCCATCGTCGGGCACGAGTTGGAGCGCTTGCCGGAAGGACTGGGCCGCCAACGCGTATTCCCCGGCGCGATACTGAGCGATCCCTTGGTCGTTCAACGAATAGCCGCGGGCCCGGGCTTGCTGGGCGCTCTGTTCGATGCCCGTCATGATGCCGTTCATGAGCGATCCCATGAGGCCGGACATCATGTTCATCATCGCGGCATTCCCGCCCCCGTAGCCGCGGCCACCCGAGGGCGCCCCCGGACACGTGATCGCACCTCCCGACTGGACGCATCCGACCACACCGCGCGCGCGGTTGGCCGCGGTGTTCGGAAGCACCTGCGAGAAAGCGGTGGCGGGTACGACGGCGACGAGAGCGCCGATTATCGCGAGGACGACGGGTTTCCAGGGCCTCCTAGGAAGCCTTCGAGGCGCGCCCGTCCCAGAACCCGCAGTTCTCGTGCGCAACGCGACCCCCACCATGCCAATGGCATAGCCGCCTACGAAGAATACTAAGCCGACATTCCCCAGATGTCCGGTCGATCCGGCCACCGTGGCGGAAGTGTAGGGTCGCCTGAGGCTAATGGGCAATCGCGAAAGCGCCGTATATCGTCCTCTTTGGTGGTTCGGACGGCGTTGTCAGAGTAAATCGATTACTTTGCCCGAGGGTCGGATTCAAAATTTGCGTCCGTTGATTTTGACCTGACTGGCTCTTTTTGTACCAAGCGAATTGATAAAAATTGTCTTGGTACAAAAAAGCCGTCAGGCCAATTCCTCGTCGGTCAGATCGGCCAGATAGCGCTTGGTCTTCCGCTCGATCGCGAGCCATGCGGCCTCGCGTCTCTCGTGTCCACATGCATAGTGTGAATCAAGAATGCGACCCTGAGGGAATCCCCATCCTCAAACGGGCTCTTAGCTGTCTTTCGTCACTCCATTGAAATGCGCGATATGCGCCAGGTAATCGGCCACCTCGGCGTCGATGCGCTTGGCGTCCCAACCCATGATGTCGGCCACGGTTTCCGCCGCGCGGCGCGCGGCCTCGCGGCCCATGGTCGCGGTCCAGGCCACGCCCACCCGCCGGAACATGAGATCGCGCAAGCTGACCGCGTGCTCATGCGCGGCGGCATGGCGCAGGTCGGACAGCTTGGCCTCCGGCCAATGGTTGAATAGCCCCGAGTTTTCTAGACGCCTTCTTCCCTAATTTTGAGGCCAGGAGGCGATGATGGGCAAAGGTAATTTCAGCGACGATTTCAAACGCGATGCGGTGGCGCAGATCACCGAGCGGGGCTATCCGGTAGCGGAGGTTTCGCAACGTCTGGGCGTGAGCCCGCACTCGCTTTACGCCTGGAAGAGGAAGTTCTCTCAGTCTTCCGTTTCCGGTGGCGATGACAAGGATGCCGAGATCCGTCGGCTGAAGACCGAGCTGGCGCGTGTCACCGAGGAGCGCGACATCTTAAAAAAAGCCACCGCGTATTTCGCCAAGGATGCAAAGTGAGATACGCGTTCGTTGCCGAGCATCGCCCGCTGTTCCCGGTTCGGTCGATGTGTCGTTGCCTGTGCATCCAACCGAGTGGCTTCTACGCCTGGCTCAAGGACCCGTTGAGCAAACGGACTCGGGAAGATGCTCGCCAGACCGCACTTATCCGGAGGGCGTGGAAAGACAGCGGTAAGGTCTACGGCTATCGCAAGTTGCACGACGATCTTCTCGATCAGGGCGAGACGTGCTGTCCGAACCGTGTTGCGCGCCTGGCCAGGCAGGCCGGTATCAAGGCGCAGATCGGCTACAAGCGCCGACCCGGCGCCTATGGCGGTAGGCCATCCATGGTCATCGACAACACGCTGGATCGGCAGTTCGACGTGGAGATACCAGACAGGGCCTGGGTGACAGACATTACCTACATCAGGACGCTGGAAGGCTTTGCCTATTTGGCGGTCGTGATCGATCTCTACTCCCGCCGCGTGATCGGCTGGTCAATGCAGGGCCGTCAGGCAACGGATGTTGTCCTGCAGGCATTGCTGATGGCCGTGTGGCGCAGGAAGCCGAAGACAAAAGTGCTCATTCACTCGGACCAAGGCTCCCAGTTCACCAGCATGGACTGGGCGTCCTTCCTGCGTCACCATAACCTAGAGCATTCCATGAGCCGGCGTGGGAACTGCCACGACAATGCGGTGGCGGAGAGCTTCTTCAACCTACTCAAGCGCGAACGGATACGGCGCAAGACCTACAAAACCCGAGCCGAGGCCCGCCACGATGTGTTCGATTACATCGAGATGTTCTACAATCCGAAGCGCAAGCATGTCAGAAACGGGATGCTGTCGCCCGTCGAGTTCGAAAGGCAGAAGGAAATGACAACCGAGGGCGTCTAGAAAACTCGGGGCTATTCACCATGCACGAACGGTTGAGTAATGTGCGTGTTAATATGGTCAATCGGCGGCGCGAGTTTTTTCGTGTGACGACGACGGAAGTGAAGGCACATTTGAGTGAGCTCGCGGGCGAACTGCTCGAATT
>JBJXGH010000058.1:0-4251 GCA_046153685.1 Alphaproteobacteria bacterium | reverse complement strand
GAGGAGCGCGAGCGAGGCGGAGGCATGTTCGTCCGCGTCGTCGATGGAATTGGTCCATTCGGAATAAATCGCACGCTGCGAGGCGCCCGCAGCGCCGCCGACCGCGGGCCGGCTCGGGTCATCGGTGATCGCCGCGCGCGTCAGGTGCATGGTCGTGTGGTAATGCCCCTCGACGAAGCCCGGATGGACGATTGCACCGCCCGCGTCGATGGTGCGCACGGGCGCAAAGCGCGCAGCCACATCGCGCGACCTTCCCACGGCCACGATGTCGCGGCCTTGGATCGCGACCGCGCCATCGGCATAGATCGTGCGCGCGCCGTCGAGCGTGAGCACGCAGCCATTCGTCACCAGAACATCGCAGCGTTCGGTCATCGGTCCCTCCCTCGTCACGCGCAAGGATGCCCGAGCAGCACCCGCGCTGTCACGCCCGGTTGGCTGGCTAAGCCGCGAGGGTTTGCTTGAATCGGCGGCGAGAAGTGGATATTCGGAACGCGCCTCGCTGCGCAACGGCTAAAAGCCGATTTCGCCCGCAATCGCCGTGCTTGACGCGCTGAGGGCCTCTCACAATGCTAGCATTCCATCCACGCGAGAAACCCGGCGGCGATCGACAATGACGCAACACCCGATGGAACGGCTCATGCGACCCCGATCGGTTGCAATCATTGGGGCCTCCTTGCGCGAGATGTCGGCCGGCTGGCGTGTCTTGCGCAATCTTCGCACAACCGGATTTAAGGGCGCCGTCTATCCGGTCAATCCGCGCTATGACGACATTGCAGGGCTTCGCTGCTATCCGTCGGTCGGGCAATTGCCCGAAGTGCCGGACGCCGCGTTCATCGGCATTCCAGCCGAACAGGTCGCAGGCATACTCGAAGAGCTCGGTGCTGCCGGCACGAGAGCCGCAGTGTGCAATGCCTCGGGATTCGCCGATGGCGGCCCAGACGGCATCGAGCGCCAGCGCATGATGGTCGAGATTTGCACCCGCTACGGCATAAAATTGTGCGGCCCCAACAACACCGGATTCCTCAATCTCGTTGACAACTCCTCGATTTCTACCTGGCCTCGGATGCCGAATCTCCGTTGCGGTCCGGTCGCTCTGCTCACCCACTCGGGCTCGCTTGCCATCGCCTTCGGTCAGGAGGAAAACGATATCGGCCTTGCCTATGTGGTGACCGCCGGAAACGAGGCCGTGTGCGCCGCCGCCGACTATCTCGATTTCATCGTGCGGGATCCGCGCGTGAAGGTCGTCTCGCTTCATCTCGAAGCCATCCGCAAGCCCGAATTGTTCATCGCCGCCTGCGAAGAGGCCGCACGGCGCGGCATTCGCGTCGTCGCCCTCAAGGTAGGGGAATCGGACGCCGCACGCGCTTCGATCGCCGCGCATACCGGATCGCTGGTGGGAGACGACCGGGCGACGGATGCCTTCTTGCGCCGGTGCGGCGCCGTCCGCGTGCGCGATCTGGACGAATTCGCCGAAACCACCCGCCTTTTCGCCGAGGTCCACGAACGGCCCCGCACGCGCCATATCGCCGCGATGACGTTTTCCGGCGGGCAGGCCGGGCTCATCGCCGATATTACCGAACGCATCGGCCTTTCCGTGCCGCAATTCAGTCCGGCCACCATCGACAAATTGCGCGCGGGCTTTCCGCCCTTTGGCACCCCGCGCAATCCCATCGACGCCTGGGGCCTGGGCTGGGACGACGATCGCTTCAATGCCATGGTCGCGGCCCCGGTCGAGGACGCGAATATGGCGGCGTTGGCGATTTGCGTTGATCTGCCGCGCGGCGGCGGCGCCGATACATTTATCTTCGACGTCGCCTTGCCCATCATCGCGCCGCTCGTCGGAAAGAGCGGGCGAATTCTCTTCATCAACAACATGACCGGCGCCGGCTTCAACCAAGCCATGTTGGAGAAACTCAAGGCAGCGGGCATCCCTGTATTGCGCGGCTTGCAAGCGGGTTTGCTTGCGCTCAAGCATTGGACCGAGGCGCGCGCGCCCAAACCGCCGCCACCCATTCCCGAATCTGTCCACGCAGCCGCACGCGCCGCCATCGGCGCGGCATGCATGGCCGAATCCGAGCGCGTGGCTCTACTGCAATCGGCCGGCGTGCCGATGGCCTCGTGCCGGCGCGTCGATTCGGGTGCGCAGGCGCGCAGCGTCGCGGCCGAACTCGGCTATCCGGTCGTACTCAAGGGCACGGCGCCGGACTTGCCCCACAAGACCGAACTGGGACTGGTAAGGCTCGGTCTCGCAAACGCGGCCGAGCTCGACAGAGCCTATGCCGAAATCTCGCGCACGCTAGAGGAAGCGGCCAAAGGCCAGGACGGCGCATGTGTCGTGTTGCAACCGATGGTCGGGCGCGGCATCGAGCTCATCGTCGGCATCCGAAACGATCTCGAATTCGGCAGCCTCCTCGCGGTCGGCCTGGGTGGAACCCTCGTCGAGATATTGGACGAGGTCGCGGTCTCGCTGGCGCCAGTCGATTCGGCCGAAGCCAGGGCCATGCTCGAACGCACAAAGGCGGCACGGCTCATCCGCGGCGTGCGCGGCGCCGGACCGTTCGACCTCGACGCGGCGGCGGATGCCATCGCCGCCATCTCGCGCTTCGGCGCGGCGGCGCGCGACACTTTGGTGTCGCTCGAAGTGAACCCCTTGATCGTCGGAATCAAGGGTGCGTTGGGGGTCGATGTCGCGATGAGCGTCAAATCGCCCTAATCGGGGTCGCGCGAGGGCACGCTCACAGGATCGTCGCACACCGATGCCCGGCCCGCGGCAGTGCCCTTGACTTAAATGGCTCGACTTGCGCGCCGCACTTAGCTCGCAAAACCACTTGGCGCTCGCCATAATCCCCGCCGGCGGCTCCAGGATATTTGCGGGCCGGGCACGATGGGGACCGGCATGAAAATCGCGCGCATCGAGGGCTTTCGACTCTATCCCATGGCCATCAAGGAAGCCTGGGTGGACGATGAATATGTCTGGCCAAGCCATCCGCCCTCCGTTCTGGTCAAGGTGACGGCCGAGGACGGAACCTACGGCGTCGGCGAGGCATCGAGCCAGCAATGGTATCTCGGCGAAACGGTCGAGCAGCTTCTCGAACTCGCACGCCTGTATGACGCAACGCTCAAGCGGCGCGACCCCGGTAATTTCGCGCTCTGCCATCACCTGATGGAGGGCGCGCATTCAGGCGGCATGCCAGGCGCGCGCACCATGCGTTCGGCAATCGACATGGCGCTCTACGATCTCGTGGGCAAGGCGCGTTCCCTGCCGGTGCACGCGCTATTGGGCGGCGCCTATCGCACCTCGCTCACCATGCTCACGAATCTCTACCACAAGACGCCCGAAGCCATGGCCGAGGGCTGTCGCGAGTACGTCGCGCGTGGCTTCAAGGGCCTGAAGATCAAGGTCGGCGATGTCGTGCTCGCAAAGGGCTGGAGCCGCGAGAACATGTTGTCGGAACTCGCCAAGCTCGATGCCGCGCTCGAATCGACACCACGCGATGTCTATATCGACGCCGACGCCAATCAGGGCTGGGAAAGCGCCGCCTGGACGGTCTCGTGCTTGAGGCGCTATTCCGCCTACGATAATTTGTCCATCGAACAGCCCCTGCCCTATGCCGATCTCGAGGGCCACGTCCATGTGCGGCGCGCGTCCGGCGTGCCGGTCATTCTCGATGAATCGATCTGGTCGGCCAAGCAAATGCTGCAGGTTGCACGGCTTCAGGCCTGTGACCGCATCGTGCTGAAGATCAATCGCCTTGGCGGATTGTTCGAGGCGATGAAGGCGGTCGCCATCTGCGAGAGCGCCAATATCGGCGTTTCGGTCGATACCAATCCGTACACCATGATCGGCGATTCGGCGTGCTGCCACATCGCGGCGGCGATCCGCACCCATTACCCCGTCGATTGCGAGGGCCATGTCTCGTTTCTCGACTGGGGGCCGGAGAAAATCGTCACGGGAGGAATTCGCATCGATGGCGGCACCGCGCACTTGCCCGATGCACCCGGCCTCGGGGTCGATGTCGATTGGGCCGCGCTCGAGCGCCACGGCCGCGCGGGTTACAAACGCTGAATGTCACGCGCGCACCGCGCTGCGCGCGCCATGTCCGGCCGGAACTATGCCGGCACTGTTATGTCTTCTGGATGGACTTGACCGTGCGCATCCAGGTGTCGGAGAGCGTATAGCCTTCGGGCAGGGGATCGTCGGGGTCGAGGCCGTATTGGCCGATGGATGTGATATAGCCGCGCCCGGCAACC
>JBJXGH010000046.1:0-6442 GCA_046153685.1 Alphaproteobacteria bacterium | reverse complement strand
GTGCCTATGATGCGGCGCTGAAGGACTGTGATTTGCTTCTGATGCCGACATTGCCGTTGAAGGCAACCAAATTGCCGGGCCCCGATGCCGGGCCGGCCGAGATCGTGCGCCGCGCGCATGAGATGCTCTTGAACGTCGCGCCGTTCGACGCCACGCACCATCCCGCCATGTCCGTGCCGTGCGGGTTGAGCGAGGGTCTGCCCATCGGCGTCATGCTCATCGCCAAGCATTTCGACGAGCCGACCATTTACCGCGCGGCCTTTGCCTTCGAGCAGGCGGAAGATTGGACGCGGCGTTGAGGACAAAGGCGGTGCGCTATCGAGGAACTGAGTGGCGCTGCCCGACATGCCGGGGCATAGTTTCGTCACAATCAGCATAGGTGAACCCCATGAGCACGCCCGCGTATCTTCTCGCAGCCTCCGTCATTCTCACCTGGGTCATGCTGGTTTGTGCCAGCGTGATCCGCAGCCGCAGTTGGACACCCGCCGGCATGCTGCTTGCCTTTGGCAATCGGGACAATCTGACGCCGGCCAGCCCCGCCGCCGCGCGCGCGGATCGGGCGGCAAAAAACATGTTGGAGAACTTGCCGCTCTTCGCGGCTCTGCTGCTTGGCGCCTGGTTTGTCGGCGTTCCGGCGGAAGACTTGGCTGTGGGCTCGCATTTGTTTTTCTGGGCGCGGCTCGCCTATTTCCCGGTTTACCTAGTCGGCATTCCCTATCTGCGCACGGGGCTATGGGCGGTCAGCGTTGTCGGCATGGCAATTATAGCGGTGAACCTGTTCTCGGCCTGATCAGACGTCGTCGCCTTTGAGTACGTGGTGATGGTTGAGGTGTCGATCGCGGTGCGCGCCGCGACGCGGGCGGATGATGAAGCGGTCTGGCGCGTGATCGAGCCGATGATCCGCGAGGGCGAAACCTATCCGCTGCCGCGCGACATGACCCGCGAGGCCGCGCTCGCGCATTTCCACCAGCCGGGTCACGAGATGTTCGTCGCCGAAGCTGATGGCACGGTGCTTGGCACTTATTATCTTCGCGCCAATACCGGGGGCGGCGGCGCGCATGTGGCGAATTGCGGCTATGTCACCGCCACTGAGGCACGCGGCAAGGGCATTGCGCGCGCCATGTGCCTGCATTCGCTTGAGCGCGCCAAGGCGCGTGGCTTTCGCGCGATGCAGTACAATTTCGTGATCAGCAAGAATGACGCGGCGGTACACCTCTGGCAGTCATGCGGCTTCGATATCGTTGGCCGCTTGCCGGGCGCGTTCCTCTCGCCGCGCCACGGCTATGTCGATGCGCTGGTGCTGTATCGGGCGCTGTAAGTCTGGAGCGGACCATGAAATCGATCAGGATCGATCGGGCCAAGCATTTGTGCGATGAACCCGAGACCGGCCACAATCGCTGGCACCCCGATCTCGAACCGATTCTTGAGGTGGCAGAGGGCGAGGAGCTCCTGATCGAAACGCGCGATTCGAGCGACGGCTATTTGCCGGCCGGCGCGATGGCGGCCGACATGACCAAGTTCTCGCCGCGCGTGGTCCACCCGCTGACCGGACCGGTCGCAATCAAGGGCGCCAGGCCC
This sequence comes from Alphaproteobacteria bacterium, assembly GCA_046153685.1. Classification (GTDB taxonomy): domain Bacteria; phylum Pseudomonadota; class Alphaproteobacteria; order CADEGL01; family CADEGL01; genus CAMAPP01. The sequence goes on along the minus strand of JBJXGH010000046.1, from coordinate 4,864 downwards.
GGCGATCTCTTGGAGGTCGAGTTCCTCGACATTATCCCAGAGGCGCGTGGCATCTCGCTCATCGTGCCGGGCCTGGGCTTCTTGCATGATCTCTTCACCGAGCACTTCCTGGTGCACTGGGCGCTCAAAGACGGCTGGGCGATCGCGTCCCAAATTCCAGGCGTGCGGATTCCGGGCGCGCCGTTCATGGGCATTTCGGGCGTCGCGCCCTCGCATGCGCAGCTCGAAGCCTGGACTAGGCGCGAGGCTGCGCTCTTGGCGCGCGGCGGCCATGTCTTTCCGCCCGACCCCGATGCCGCGGTACCGGCGGCTGCGCCGATCTCGACTTGCGGCCTCCGCACCGTGCCGCCGCGCGAGAACGGCGGCAATTTCGATGTCAAGCAGCTGACCAAGGGCGCCAAATTGTTTCTCCCCGTCGCGGTCGAGGGCGCGCTGTTCTCGACCGGCGATGGCCATTTCGCGCAAGGCGATGGCGAAGTGTGCCTGACCGCGGTCGAAATGCAGGCAAGCTGCGTGGTGCGCTTCAAGCTCCACCAAGGCGAAGCCACACGGCGCAGGATCGCGGGGCCGATGTTCGCGCGCACCAGCTATTTCGCCGACCCGCGCCTCGCCATGCCCGAGCGCTTCACCGCGACCATGGGCATGCCGATCGATGCCGAGGGCGTCAATCACGATGGCGATCTCAACCTGGCGGCGCGCAACGCGCTCCTTGCCATGATCCGGCTACTCGAGGAGCGCGGCTTCACCAAGGAGCAGGCCTATGTCATTTGCAGTGTCGCGGTCGACTTGAGGATCAGCAACGTGGTCGACGTGCCGAATTTCGTGGTCTGCGCCTTCCTGCCCGAAGCGATTTTCGATGCCTGAGCCTGGCCTCCTGCGCCGCTATCGCTTCGCCTTCTTCGCGCTCGCGCCACCGCGATTCGACCACAGCAGCACCGGATAGGGCACGATCCACGAGGCGCGGATCAAATAGGAGCCGAGAATCTCCTTCGGCTCGAGCGCATGTAGGTTTGGATACAGGCCCGACTTGCCGAGCTCGAGCGTCATATTACCGCTCCAGGTCTCGTGCAGCTTGAAATCGGTCGATGGAATCTCCAAGAGCTCCTTGATCGGCTTGCCGCCGCGCTCGGGTGCCGGGAGCTTTCTGACCTGCAGCCAGGTGCCGCCTGAAAGCTTCGCGATCTCGTCTTCAAGCGGCTTCACGCGACCCTTGGGCGGTAGGCTCGTCACGTTCAGGCTCATGCGCATCAGCACTTCGCGATAGCGCGTGCAATCGCCAAACACCTGGCTGCCATGGAAGCGCAGTGCCGTGGTCTCGCATAGATTTGCCGGCCAGCCATAGATCTCGCGCTCGAAGGTGAGCGCCATGTCGTGATCGACCCAGATGTAATTGATGTACCAACCGACGCGATCGCCGTAGCGCACTTTGATGGCGGTCAGGCACTCATGGTATAGCTCGACCGAGTGCGAAGGCTGGCGCATGTCACCGATCCACGCGAGCATCGTGCCGTCGCCGAACGGCTTCAACGGTTCCGGCACCTCCCAAGCGACCGCTTTCTTATCGGCGCGGTAGACCATCAGGAGGATCTTGCCTTGCTCCATCGCCTCGAACGGCGGCTGCGTATAGCTCGGCGCCGCGAGCGGCATCGAATAACCTTCCTCATGCTCCTTCATGGCTGCGTCCCCTTTGTCGCCTCGTCGCATCCGCCCGCGACCGTCGAAGTTTAAAGCGGTTCTCGATTTGTACCACGCAGCAGGCGCGGCGAGTTCGATCCGGTTTAGGCCCGTATCCAGGTTTCCGAGAACGCCAGCATCGCCGTGGTGATGGCGTGTCCGGCAATCTCGCGCGGCACCGGCTTGCCTGCGAGCGCGCGGCCATTCACGGAAATGGTCGCATCCTGGCAACCGATGAACAGGCTCGGCATGTAATGTTTGCCGGTGGCTGATTTGTCCGGCGGCATGGCGAAACAGAATGGCTTACCGAGACCGCTCCAATTGAGGCGTATTGTAAGGTCGCCGGATTTCACCGTTTCGCTATAGGTCGAGGCCGGATCACCCGACGCGCCGGCGCTATCGAGCGGCCTGTAGCCGAGACGCCCAAGCGCCGCCAACCCCTTGAACGCGCCGAAATTCGCGACATAGTCGGTGACTAGGTAGCGCGCCAGCTTCTCATTGTCCGTGAAGCAGAAATTTCCCCGCTCCGCCGGCGGATTGGCGTCGTGGGGCGATTGCATGAGCACCAAGGCGTGGCCGCGCCCGAAAGGCGACAGCACGACGCGAAAAAAGCTCGCTAGCGCGACGAACGGGCCGTCAGGCTTCTCCTTCAAGTAGATGCCCGGATTCTCGCCTGACCAGTCGACGGTGCCCGCGAAGACGATCGTATCGGCCATGATATCCTCCCTTTCGAACCATCGCCGATCATGTTAGCCGAAGTGGGGCGCGAGCCAACTATACTGTCGCGCCGATAGGGGGGCCGGTCCGTGGTCAGTTTCGGCTTGTTCTGTCTGATGGGCTATCGCGACCATGGCGCCTCCGTCGCGAAGGTGCTGGGCGACACCGTCGAGCTGGTTCGCCGCGCCGAGGCCGCGGGCTTCGAGGCCGCCTGGTTCGCGGAGCATCATTTCTCGAACTATTGCGTCTGCCCGTCGCCACTGCTGATGGTGAATTATTGCGCGGCCGCGACCTCGCGCATCAAGCTAGGCCCGGCCGTGATCGTCGTGCCGCTCTATCACCCGATCCGTCTGCTTGCCGAGATCGGCATGACCGCGGCGCTTTGTGGCGACCGGCTGCTGCTCGGCATTGGCAGTGGTTATCAGCCTTTCGAGTTCGAGCGCTTTAATGTCGATCTCGGTCAATCGAAGGAGCGGCTCGACGAATTCCTCGCACTCATGGATCGCGCCTTCGCCGAGGAAACCTTCGCGTTCGACGGGCGCTTCACGTCGATTCCGCAGTCCAGCATCAGCACGCGGCCGGTCACGCGGCCCGAAATTTGGATCGCGGGCGATTCCGAGGCGACGCACCGGCTCGCCGCGCGGCGCGGCTTCGTGCCCATCATCACCGGACGCTCGGCGGGGCCCGATTATTTGGCGAATCAGCGGGCGCGCATCGATGCCTCCTTCGCCAAGGAGGGGCGGGGTAACGCGCCGCATCCGCTCGGCATTTTGCGCTTTCTTTGCGTGACGGAGAGCGAAGCTGAAACGCGCGATTATCTGACCACCGCACGCCACCAACTGCGCCTCGCTGCCGCGTTGCGCAACCGCCAGCAAATGGTCGATGGCGGCATGTTGGTTGAAACGCCGGTCGAGAACGAGGCCTCGCTCGACGAGATGGCGGCAAACCTCGCGGTCGGCGACGTGGAGACCGTCGCGGCCCGCCTAGTCGCCGATATCCAAGCATCGCGCGCCTCGCATCTGATGCTCAACATCCAGACCTTGGGCTCGACCATGACGCAGGCGCGGCGCACCATCGAGTTGTTCGGCCGTGAGGTTCGACCGCGCATCGAGCGCGCGCTCGGCTAGGTTGTTGAAACGCTAGCGCTTGAGCAGCGCGCGGATCGAATTGCCGAGGAATTCGTTGCAAGCCGGATCGATTCCAGCTTCGGAGAGATGCCCCCAGGGCCCTGGGATTGTGCGCAGCTCCGCGTTCGGCAGGTGCGCGGCCTCCCAGGCCATGTCCTCGCACGGAAAATAGAGATCGGTTTCGCCGGGGCTCAGCACGGCCTTGGCACGGATCGAGCGAAGCGCGTGTGCGAGATCGCCATCATAACCCGGCGTCTTGGCGATATCGGCGGTCTGCCAGGTATGGAGTTGGCTCAGAAGATTGTTGGCATCGAGCCTGAGCCAGAACGCCTCCCAGAAATCGACTAGGAAGCTGTCGACGTCGGCGAAGCCTATGCGCTTGAACAAACCTTCGCGGTAAAACGCTTGCGAGAGTGCCCAGCCCGCCCAAACGCGGGCCATCGCGCGCATGCCGGTCTCTGGTGGCGTCTTGTAGTCGCCGCGCGCGAACGCAGGGTCGGTCAGGAGCGCCGCCTTGGCGCCGGCCAGGAACACATAACAATGCGGGCTTACCCGCGCCGCGCCGCAGCAGGGCGCGATGCGCTCGACCAGGTCCGGGTGAGCGAGGCCCCACTGATAGGCCTGGAATGCGCCCATCGAGCCGCCAATCGCGAGCTGGATGCGGCGGACCCCAAAGCGCTCGGTCAGCAGCCGATGTTGGGCGCGCACATTGTCCTGGATCGTGATCGCCGGGAATCGGCCGCGATCAAGTGGCGCCGGCGTATTCGACGGCGAGGACGAGAGGCCGTTGGCGAACAAGCTGGGCGCGACGACGAAATACTTACGCGTGTCGAGCGGGCGGCCGTCGCCGATCAGCCATTCGAGATCCACGTGCGTGCCGGTGAACCAGGTCGGGAACACGATGACATTGTCGCGCGCGGCATTGAGCGCGCCATAGGTCGCAAACGCCAAGCGCGCGTTCGGCAGCGTGATCCCGCCATCAAGCGCGAAATCGCCGAGCTCGAGCAGCGCGTGCGGCGTGAGTTCACTCACAGCGCCGCCATCCCGCCATCGACCATGTAATTGCCGGCGGCAACGAAGCTCGCTTCGTCGGAGGCGAGGAACGCGATCATCGGCGCGATCTCGCGCGGCTCCGCCCGGCGGCCAAGCGGCGTGAATTTGATCAGCATCTGGGCCTCATCCGGCGTCACGCCGCGCGACATCGGCGTATCGACATAGCCGGGCAGCAGGTTCATTATACGCTGGTTCTATTTCTACAAGTTCGTTGTCATTTAATGAATTGAATGTTATTAATAATACATTTGCTAATATACACAACACAAATTTGATATCAATGAACAGTAGTA
>JBJXGH010000045.1:0-2686 GCA_046153685.1 Alphaproteobacteria bacterium | reverse complement strand
GGCTCGACACCTCGGTGGATCGTTTCATACATTTTCGATCGGGTTCGAGGACGACGCATTCGACGAGCGGCCCTATGCGCGCGCGGTGGCAAATCGATACGGCACGCAACACCATGAATTGGTTGTTGGGCCATCGGACGCGGAGATCCTGCCGCGCCTTGCCTGGCTTTTCGGCGATCCGTACGGCGATTCATCCGCTCTTCCCACTTATCTTTTGGCTCAGGCGGCTCGCCGCGAAGTTGGTGTGGTTCTGACCGGCGATGGCGGAGACGAATTGTTCCTGGGTTATGACAGCTATCGCGCCCATGCCGCCAACGCCTGGGTCGAGCGCGTGCCGATGGGCATTCGCCGATTGGCGGCGGGTCTCGATCGATGGTGCCCCGAATATCCGAGCGAAGGACGATTGTGGCGCGTTCTGCGGCGGAACGTGCGGCGTCTGGATCCACGCGGCAGCGCGCGGCACATGGCGTTCATGGGGGCGTTCAGAAATCTCGATCGCAAATACGGCTACGGTGCGGCTTTTTCGGCCTGGCGGGAGGACGATCCGTCCGATGCCTTGGAGCAATGGTTCGAGGAAGTCCCCAATGTGTTGACCGGGGCGTCCTGGTGCGATCTCCACTCCTACCTGCCTGGCGATCTATTGGTGAAAATGGACATTGCGACGATGGCGCACGGCCTCGAAGCGCGCTCGCCGCTGCTTGATCAGGAACTTGTTGGATGGGCGGTTGGGCAGCCGGCGGAGGTTCGGCGCCGTGGCGGCAGACCTAAAGGGCTCATGCGTGACGCGTTTGGCTCAGAGCTTCCGCCCGAAATCGTTCTACGTCCCAAGCGCGGTTTTTCGGTCCCCATGGAATCGTGGCTGCGAGGTCCTTTATTTGCGCCTGTGCAGGCGGCGCTGACATCCGCCCGCGCGCGAGAACGGGGGCTCTTTGACTCCCGCTTCGTCGAGCGCCTTTTGGACGAGCATCGGGCGGGAAAGGCGTTACACCACACGAGACTTTGGAGCATGTGGATGCTCGAATTGTGGTTCCGCTGTTGGATGGATCGATCGGCCGAGGACGCGGTGCGCGATCCGGCGGCGCTTTAGCGCGCGGCTTGCCTTTCCGCCGGTCCGAGTCTGTGGATGCCGCGGCGCAAATAGAGAGCCGGCGACCAGCACAGCGCCCGCGCAATTTCGAAAGTAGTCGCGCGGCGCGTTCGCTGAATGCGCGCGCGTGAGCACAGGGCCTTGGGCAAACCTAGTAAGGCATCTTGAATGCCCCGCCTTACGGGATTGAAATTCCCGCGCACCGCGGCTCGGCTGGCATGCACGGCAAGCGCGGCGATGTGCGCTGGGGCGGTAAGCCATATCAGTGGGCCCGGCATGTTCTTAACAAAAGTCCAAATCATATTGCGTACCCCGTGATATTGCGCAAATCCTGCATCGGATGAACCGGCGCCGCCGCCAATATGCTCGACCGTCGCATCCTCTAGTTGCACACAGCGCGCGCCCATGAGACGCAAACGGAAGCCGAGATCGATATCTTCGCAATAGCAAAAAAACGACTCGTCGAAGCCGCCGGCAGCGCGGAAGGCCGAACTGCGGTAGAGCGCTGCGGCGGCACAGGGAGCAAAAACTTCGCAGGTTGGCAGGCGCTCCGAGGCTGGCCGGCCATAGCCACCGCGCCAGTTGACGCCGGCCGCCAGATAGGCGTCGCCGCCGCCGTCGAGCATACCTGGCCTATGGGCATCGAATTGCGTCGAACCAAACATATCGACATCGGGATAACGCGATGTCGCGTCCAGAAGACGCGCGAGCCAGTCCGGCGCGGCGAAGGCATCGGGGTTGAGGGTGGCTAGCCAATCCGCGCGCGCCCGACGCGCCGCGCGGTTGCTGCCTGCGGCGAATCCAAGATTTTGGCCGGCATCATCCCAGTGGAAACGTGGATCGCCCATTGCCGATTCCCGAGCCAGGGCGAACGAGCCATCGGTGGACGCGTTGTCAACGACGATGGCTTCGAAGTCCGTCACGGTTTGCCGGCGTAGCGCGGCGATACATCGCGTGAGATGGGGACCCGCACTATAATTGACAATCAGAACGCTGACCCGAGGCGTCATGCACTTTATGGCGCGTGGCGGCTAGCCGCGCGCGGATCCAAGTTCGAATTCCAACGCGCCGCACAGCATCTGACCGAGCGTGATATGCATCTCCTGGATGCGTGCCGTCGTGTCCGATGGCACGACGAGGAGCGGCTCGGCCAGTCCCACCATGTCGCCGCCGCCTTTGCCGCCGAGCGCGGTGGCGATGAGGCCCATGGCGCGCGCCGCCTTCAGCCCTTCGATGACGTTCGGGCTCTTGCCCGAAGTTGAAATCGCCACGGCCACGTCGCCGGGCTTGCCGAGGGCCTCGATCTGACGCGCAAACACTTGGTCGAAGCCGAGATCGTTACCGATCGCGGTTAAAGCCGAGCTGTCGGTCGTGAGCGCGATCGCGGCGATGGCCGAACGGTTCTTGATATAACGCACCGTGAGTTCCGTCGCCAGATGTTGCGCGTCGCCCGCGCTGCCGCCATTGCCGAAGAACAGGAGCTTGTTTCCGCCCTTGATCGCATGAACCCATGCCGAAACCATGCGGTCGAACGCCGGCGACAGCGTCTGGCGGGTCGCCTCCGCGACCGCCATGTGTTCGGCAAATTGGTCGTCAAAA
>JBJXGH010000044.1:0-15417 GCA_046153685.1 Alphaproteobacteria bacterium | reverse complement strand
GGATACCTTAAATTCTCGAGATTTTCTTGGTGGTTTCTGGCTTCGACCATAACCAGTTGGACCATGTGTTGCAGCCGCTTGGCGATGCTCGCGATCTCGGGTTCGAGCGCCGCGCGCGCGGCCCGGTCGCCCGGCTTCAGCTCGACGATACGGTCTTCGAGCGCCTTCACGGCCTCGAAGATGTCGGGCGCGCTCTCGGCCACGCCCTTGATCCTGCGGATCGAGGCCGCCTCCGTTCCGGAAAGGAGAATCGGGAATCGGCTCCACATCACCTCGTAGCGTTCGATCAATTCGTCGCGGTTGACCGCCGGGTCCCCGAGCGCGTAACGGTCCAGCGCGCCGGTGAATCGCTGAAACTCCAATTGGGTTTGGGCGGCAATCCAACTTCCCGTCCGATAGATGGAAAGGAATCTCTCTTCCTCGACCATCAGGCGATTGACGGAATATCCGGTGCCGCCAAGGAAGATCGCGGCCGAAAGCCAAATCGTGGCGATGTTCTTCCAGCGGCGCAGCTTGGTCATTTGATCTGAAGTTCCTTGATCTGCCAGACCATGCGGCTGTGATATTCGATATTGTGGATTTCGGCGAAATCGTCGAGCGGAAAGATGATCCACAACGGGCCTTTTTCGCGCACGGAAATATCCTTACCGTTCTGCTTGTGGGCGAGGATCGCGCCGTACTTGGCCATGTCGGCCAGCGGGGTTTCATAGGCATAGTTATTGAGCGCCAGCGCCCGCACCGTGCCGCCGGTGCCGCCGACCGTCGCGATCAGGGTCTTGAGGGCGACGCCCTCGAAGACCTGCCGGCCCTCGGTCCAAGGCGTCGCGGTCTTGATCGTCGTCTTCGGCATGGCATCGAGCATGGCGAGATCGAAGGTCGCGCCGTTCGTCGCGTTCTTGACCGCGATCGTGCCGGTGATCGTCAGGATCACCTTGCCCTTGGGCGCGGCGAGGGCGGTCTGTGCCGCGGGGCTGCCTGCGGTGGTTGCGACGGCAATCCAAGCCAGGGCGGCAAAGCTGGCCAAGGCGGTGACGCGCAATAAGCCGCGCAACAAACTATGGGGTGTCATGGCAAGGAGAACCTTTGGATGCATACGCCGCGCCGGGCGCGCGACAGGATTGTCGACCAAAAAGCTATCTTTATTTGACATGGTTAACGGAAGATTAGCGATGGTTAATCGGCCGGCGAACGCCATATTGCTGCGTCCGGGAGGAACTTGGTCTGGCCTAGGCGCGATCAGGTTTTGGCGCGCGCGCGGCGCGCGGCCCAGCCATCCGGATCGTCAAGAAATGCCTCGATTTCCATGTGGACGTTCTCCGAAAAATCCTGGCCCGAGCGTGATTCGGCCAACACGTCGCGCCAAGTCGCCAAGCCGTGCAAGCGCACGCCAATTTCTCGCAAGCTCGTGACGCTTTGGGGAAAAATTCCATAGTGAAATACCACCAGGACATCGCTGACGATGCCGCCCGCCGCGCGCAGGGCATTGATGAAGTTGTGCTTGCTACCGCCATCGGTTGCCAGGTCTTCGACCAGCAGCACCCGCCAGCCGTCTCGGATATCGCCCTCGATCTGGGCGTTGCGGCCGAAGCCCTTGGGCTGCTTGCGCACGTACAGCATGGGCAGATTCAGGCGATCGGCGACCCAGGCGCCATAGGGTATCCCGGCCGTCTCGCCGCCGGCGACCGCATCGATCTTGTCCGCGCCGATTTCGCGGCGCACGAGTGCGTCCATGTCGGCGATGATCCGGGCGCGCTGGGGTGGAAACGAGATGATCTTGCGGCAATCGATATAGACCGGGCTAACGCGTCCGGAGGTAAAGACATAGGGCTCGGCGGGGCGGAAATTGACGGCGCGGATGTCGAGAAGGGCGCGGGCGGTTCTGCGGGCGGCGGCGCGCGCATCTTCGGACATCTTTGGCTCCCATCGTTTGGCGGAATTTAGGGATTTAGACGCCGCGGGGCCGCGAGACAAACGAAATCATGCGCCCCGGCAGGCGGCTGCCTGGACCAGCGACTTCAAGCCATGTGGCTAGCCCCCAGGCGCTTGGCGTATAGACTAACGCTCGCCATATAGAGATAGCGCGCCTTGCCTGCCGGGAGTTCCGTCCATGCCGAACGAATCGATCTTCATTCGGGCCGCAAGCCACGTACTCGACGCCGCCGCATCGCGGAGCGACGTGGATATCTCGATCGAGGGCGGCCGGATTCGCGCGATCGGCCCCAATCTCGCCGCGCCTGCGGGCGCCAAGATGATCGAGGGACGCGGGCGGCTCGTGGCGCCGGGCCTTGTGAATGCTCATTGGCATTCGGCCATGCAGCTTTCGCCCGGCACCGCCGACCGCCTCGACCACAAGCGCTTCATGTGGCTGAACCAGGCCGACACCGCCAATCGCACCGGCGACGAGATCGAAATCGCGGCCCTGTTGGGCGCAATCCAGATGATTCGCTCGGGCACGACGGCGGTCATGGACCACTTTCCCGAGCAGCGCTTCGAGGTCCCGGATATCTCGGCGGTGGTTCGTGCCTTCGGCAAGAGCGGCATGCGCGCGGTCGTGGCCTTGCGGATTTTCGACGGCGAATACTCGGACATCATGCCGGACGAAAAACAGGCAACCCCTGCGTTGAACGCGGCCATTGCGCAAAACAACACCCTCGTTCCCCGTCCCATGGCCGAGAGCATGGCAATCGCCGAGGAAGCGATTCGGCGATACGACCGCGCCCATGGCCGGGTGCGTGTTTTCCCCGCGCCGTCGAACCCCTTGCGCTGTTCCGACGCGTTCCTCGTCGCCTGCCAGGAACTGGCCGCGCGCACCGATACCGGCATCCATTGCCACATGCTCGAAACCAAGACCCAGGCCGACGTCGCCCAGCGCCGCTACGGCCGCACCATGATCGAGCAATTATCCGCGCTCGGCGCCTTCGATAGGCGGTGGTCGTGCGCGCATTGCAACTGGGTGAGCGAGCACGACATGGAATTGATGGCCGAATGCGGCGCGGTCGCGGTATTCAATCCCGAGAGCAATCTTAAGATCGGCTCGGGCACGCCGCCCATTCCGGCGCTACTGGCGCGCGGCGTGCGCTGCGCGCTCGGCACGGACGGCGCCAGCACGAACGACAATTTGATTTTGCAAGATGCCATGCAACTGGCCGCCATCATGCATCGTGCGACGCTGGCGGACCGGGCACGCTGGGTCACGGTCGAAAATGTTCTCGCCATGGCGACGACAGGCGGGGCGGACGCGATGCTCGAACCCGAGCTTGGGCGTCTCGTCCCCGGGCAGAAGGCCGATCTCGTGCTTTACGATCTGGACGCCTCGTGGTGGGTGCCGCTCAACGACGCGGGTCAGCAATTCGTGTTCGGCGAGCGCGGCGGTTCGGTCCGTTCCGTGATCGTGGATGGCAAAATGGTGATGGAGGACGGCCGGATACTGGCCTTCGACGAAGCGGAGGTGATCGCCGAGGCCAAGGACCTGCTCAAATCCTCGCGCGCACGCAATGCACGTATTCAGGGGATCGCAGACGCCTTCGTAAAGACGGTCTGAACGTGTTCGGCATGCGCGTCCCTGTCGCATGTATCGCGCTAACGGCCGTCCTGGTCGTCCATCCGGCAGTCGCCAAGCCCGCGTCCGCGCCAACGCCGGTTGAAGAGCAGGCGCCTGTTCAAGCGCCGGCCGCCGAGCAGGAGGCTCAAGTGACCGTCGAGCGCGCGGCGGTGCGCGCGGGGCCGGGACCCGGGCATAAGACGATCCGACACGCCAAGCGCGGCGAGCGTCTGGCGGTCGAGAGCGTGGACGGCGCATGGGTGCGCCTGCGCGGTTCTGCTTGGATCGCGCTCAAGGACGTGCGTCTGTCCGCCGCCGCGGCCTTGGCGGAACGCGAAGACCGCTTTCTCGATTGGGCGGTGAGCCGGGGCGAGATCGTCGAGCTCACGGTGCGCGACCGGGGGACGATCTGGGTCGTCATGTCGCCCGCAGCCTACAAATCGACCTCCCAGATCACGGCCGTGGCGCAGGAATTGGCGTGCGGCTACCGGCGAATCACAGGGTTGGCAGGGCCGGCGGTCGTGACCATCTGGCCCGAAACCGGGGTGGGCGAGCGTTGGGCCGCGCGCGAGACGTGTAAATAGTCCAGCGGCTTTCCTCGTTAGCCGAGCAAAAGCGCGCCGAGATCGCCCGCCATGGCCAATTCCGCGCCGGGCATGCTTTTCACTAAAGCACCCCGCCGGATCACATGGGCATGCGTGGCGATGGCGAGCGCGGGGCGTACGTTCTGTTCCGCAAGCAATACCGCGGCGCCCGAATCGGCCAGGGCGCGCAAGAGCTCGAACATCTTGGCTGCAAGCGCCGGTGCGAGGCCTAGGGACGGCTCGTCGAGCAGCAGGACGCGCGGCTCTTGCATCAGCGCGCGCCCGATCGCGACCATTTGCTGCTCGCCACCCGACAAGGTCCAGCCGCGCGCCCCGAGAAGCGCCTCCAACGCGGGAAATAGCGCGATCACGCGGTCGAGCCGCATGCGCCTTGGGGCGGCTCGCGTGCGCGCGGCGACCTCGAGATTCTCGCGCACGGTGAGATCGCCGAAAACCCGCCGCCCTTCCGGAACAAAAGCGAGGCCGCGCCGCGCCCGTGCTTCGGGCGCGAGCGATTGAAGGGCGCGCCCGTCGAGGTCGATGCGTCCCGATGAAGGCACCAGCCCCATGACTGCACGGATGAGGCTCGACTTGCCGGCGCCATTGGCGCCGAGCAGGGTCACGATCTCTCCCGGGGCGACGGTCAACGAAAGATCTCGGACCGCCCGCACGCCGCCGTAATCGACGGCGATGGCGGATAGCGTGAGGCCGCGCGCACCCATGACGCTCATGGCGCGTTGCCCAGATAGGCAGCGAAGATCGCCGGGTCGTTGCGCACCTCCTGGGGCGAGCCGAGCGCCACGAGCCGCCCGCGATCGAGACATGCCACGCGGTCGGCGATCGCAAACAGGAATTCCATGTCGTGATCGGCGATCAGGATGCCGGTGCCGCCACGCGCCAGCTCGCGCAATCTCTCTGCCAAGGCGGCTTTCTCGGCCGCGCTCAACCCGGCGCCCGGCTCGTCAAGCACGAGGGCGAGCGGATTTTGCGCCGCCGCCCGGGCGCATTCAACCAAGCGGCGCGCGCCGGCCGGCAAATCGCACGCCATTTGCCCTTCCGTTCCAGCGCCGCCAAAGCGTGCAAGCCACCACCTTGCTTCGGCCCGCCCGGCCGTCATGTCCGCGCTCCCGCGCGGACTCCAGCTCGTCAGGCGCTCGGCGCCCGTGCGCGCGGCGCAGGCAAGCGCCACGTTGTCGAGCGCGCTCGCATCCTCGACGAGATCCGTGGCTTGAAAGGTTCGCGCCACGCCGCGCCGCGCCACCGCATGTGCGGGGTCGCCCGTAACATCCTCGCCATTGATGGCTATGCGTCCGCTATCGGGCGCGGCGAATCCCGTTGCCAGATTGATCAGCGTCGATTTGCCCGAGCCATTTGCACCAATGAGCACCAGGATTTCGCCCGACTTGAGGTCGAGCGTGACGCCATCAACCGCGACGACGCCGCCGAATCTTTTCGACGCATTGTCGAGCGCAAGGGCGGCCGAGGTCGCGGCGCGGCGCGGCGTGGTCGTGGGGCGCGATGGCGCGGGCAGGGCCGGATGGCGCGTCCAAGCACGTTCGAACAATTCGGCCAAGCCCGCCGGCGCGAGGATGACCGCCGCCAGGGCGGCAGCGCCATAGGCGATCAGATAAGTGCGCTCGAAGCCGCGGAACCACTCGGGCAAGTGCGCCAGCAACAAGGCGCCGATGATGGCGCCCGCGACCCGCGCCCGGCCGCCGATCACTGCCATCGTCAGACACGACACCATCACCGGAAACTCGATGCTCTCGGGCGAAACCACGCCCGACAAATGCGCGTGCAGCGCCCCGGCGGCGCCGCCATAGGCCGCGCTCATGAGGAACGCGCCGTGGCGCGCGCGCGCGCCGTCGAGGCCCATCGCCGCCGCCGCCAGCGGTCGGTCGCGCAGGCAGGAAAAAGCCAGGCCCGATGCCCCGCGCACCAAGCGCCAGGCCAGCAAGGCGCCCAAGCCAACGGCGCACCAGACGAACGCCGCCATGGGCAGGCCGCGCGCGACCGCGAGATCGCCGATGCGCACCGTGCCCACGCCGGGCAAGCCGTTGGCGCCGCCCGTGAGATTCTCCCAATTGAGCACGGCGAGGAGCGCGCCTTGGGCAAGCACTAGGGTGGCGAGCGCGAAATAATGGGTTTCAAGGCGCAGGACGGGCGCGGCGACGATGGCCGCGGCGATCACCGGCACGGCGATGGACACTGGAAAGCTGACCGAGAAATCGAATTCGTAGCGCGATGACAGAATGGCGGTCGCGTAGGCGCCAAGGCCGAAGAACGCGCCTTGAGCAAGCGACAGCGCGCCCAGATGGCCGAAGACGAATTGATAGCCCATGACCAGAAGGGCAAATGTCCCGGCCGTCGAGAGCACGCGAAGGGCATATTCGTCCGCGCCAATCACGGCGTAGGCCCCAAGCGCCGCCGCACCGAGCAGAAGGGTCAGGGTGGGCGGCGCGTTAAAAATCCCGCGCGCGGTCATGCGCGCCGGCCTTGGGTTTCCCCAAAGACGCCTTGGGGACGAACAAGCAACACAGCCAGCACGGCCGCGCACAGCAAAGCCTCGGCCAAGGGCTGAGCAAGCCAGGCGGCGACCAGGACCTCGAACGCCGCGACGAACAGCGCGCCGAGAACGGCACCTCCCCAACGACCCCAGCCGCCAATAACGACGGCGATATAGGCCTTGAGCATGAGCCCCGTGCCTTCGGTAGGGGTCACGAAATAGCGCTGGGACAGCAACAGACCGGCGGCTCCCGCAAGGGCCGCCGCTGCGGCGAAGGCGCCGAGGATATGCAGGCGGGCGTTGATGCCGAGCGCGCGCGCCATTTCGGCGTCCGCCGCGACGGCGCGCAATGATCGCCCGAGTTGCGTCCGGGTCAGCACGAAGCGAAACGCACCGGCCAGGATCAGCGACACCACGATCACGGCCAGGGATTGGCGATCAAAGGCCGCGCCCGCTCCCGTCCAATGGCCAGGTACCACGAGCGCGGGGCCGGCGCGCGGCGCGGCGCCGAACAACGCGTTCGCACCGTTTTGCAGCATGATTCCAACCGCGATCGTGCTGACGAACACGGCGTTGGGCGGGCGTTTTGCAAGCGGTAGATAGGCGACGGCACCGAGAACGACGCCCAAGGTCGCCATGATCACGAGCAGGGCGGGCAGAATGAGGATGCCTGGCGCCGGCCAAATCTGGGCCGCCGCGACGGCCAGGAAGCCGCCGGCCATCACGAGATCGCCGTGGGCGAAATTGACCGCGCCGACGGCATTGATCACGAGCACGAAACCCAGCGCCACGAGCGCGTAGGCACAGCCGAGCGAAAGCGCGTTGAAGCCGAGTTGAAGGACCGAACCCGCGTCCATCTTGCCCGTCAGCGCGCGCCAAGCGGGTTCGCATAGCGCTTGGCCAAGCGGGGCGTGCGGCTTTGACCGTCATAGCAGACGATCACGGCGTCGTGCGCCATGTTGCCCTTGCCGTCCGACCGGTAGCTCATGGCGGCTCCTTGGTGGCTCTGGGTCGCGAGATATTCGCGCACGGCGTCGGGGGTGCGCGCGCCCCTGGCGAGCGCCGCGATGGCCATGCGTATGCCGTCGTACTGCGCGGCGGCGAAGCCGTCGGGCTCGGAGCCGAAGCGCTTGCGATAGGCGGCGGCGAAGCGTTCGAGTTCGGGGGTGCCACCTGTCGTCGGCGCCGAGCCGCTTTCCGCGCATACTCCAGCAAGCTCCGCAGGTTCGAGCAAGGCGGCGGTGGATGGCTGGTGCATCGCCGAGCCCGCGACGATGGGCAGGCCGAGTTTCATCGCGGCCGCCTGCTTGACGGCGAGGGCGGTCGGGCCCGAATGGAGTTGCAGCACCAGTACGTCCGCGCCCGCCGATTTGGCCTTCGCCAGCGCCGGCGCCAAGTCCTTCACGCCGAGCGCCAGGCCTTCCTCGTGGACGATGCTCGCGCCGAGCTTGCGAAAGGCTTCGCCCAGCGCGTCGCGGCCGCTCTGGCCGTATGCGGTCGTCTGGTAGAGCAGCGCCACGCGCGAGCGCCTTGCATCCTCGACGACGTAGCGCGCCTGGGCCAGCTTCACCACCGGGTCGGCGGGGAAGAATCGAAAAACGAAATGGTTGCCGAGCTCGGTCAGGCGCGCAGTACCCGATACCGTGATCAGCGGCACGCGCGCCTGTTCGGCGACCGGCATCATCGCCAGCATTTGCGGTCCGAATATCGACGCGGCGACGGCCAGAACATTTGGCCGCGATAGCGCGCGCGCGAGTGCCGTCAGCGCCGCTTCGGCCGAGGCGGCGGTGTCGGTTTCCTCGGTCGCAAGTTCGAGTCCGCCCGAACCCTCTTCGATCGCCAAGAGGGCGCCGTTGCGCTGGCTCGCGCCCTCGAGCGCGAGCGGTCCCGTAATGGGCACGACGATCGGCAGACGCAGTGGCTCGGCTGCTGGCGCGGAGGCAAGCGGAATGGATGACAGAAAGATGGCGACGATCAGGCTACGCACGGCCTCTCCCCCGGTTGATCGGGAGACGCGCGGCCCGCGGCGATGCTCCTTCTGCATCACCTCGGCCCGCGGCTTCTCCCTACGCTGGCATGACCCAGTTCAGGTTCAGTGGGTATTTCTCAGCCCCGTCCCGGCGGAACGGGGCACCCCAGTCACGCGTGGCAACACGCAAAGGATGGGTTTGGCGCAACCGGCGTGTCAAGGTGTGGGCGCAAGGGCAATGCGGTCGAGAACTCGTTCCAACGCCTCCCGCCAGTCCGGCGTGTTCAGGCGGTATCGCGAGGATAGGCGCGAGAGATCAAGACGCGAATTGAGCGGACGCGCCGCCTCGCCCGGCCGCGCTGCCGTGACGGTGGGCAGGATTCGCCGGCATGCGAGCGCCGAGCCGCGCGCACGCAAGCCCTCGACAATCGCGCGGGCAAAATCCAATCGGCTGGTTTCGCCGCGCGCGGCGGCGTGCACCAGGCCGGGCTTTGCGCGGATGGCTGACTGGGCATCGGGGCCTTGCGCCAATATGGCGGCGAGCACGTCGGCCAAGACATCGACCGAAGTCGGTGCGCCGACCTGATCAGCGACGACGTGCAATTCCTCGGCACGGGATGCCGCAGCAGCGATGGACGAAACGAAATTGCGCCCGGACGCACCATACACCCAGCTCGTGCGAAGAATGAGAAAAGCGCATCCGCTGGCCATGATTGCTTCATCGCCCGCGAGCTTGCTGCGGCCGTAAGTATTTTGCGGCGCGGGTGCATCGTCCTCGTGCCACGGCACCTCGCCCGCCCCCGAATAGACGTAATCGGTCGAGACGTGCACGAGGGCGCCGCCGTGGCGCGCCGTCCAGCGGGCGATTTCTTCGGGTGCGCGGGCGTTCACGGCGAAGGCCAAATCGGGCTCGGCCTCGGCGCGGTCGACAGCGGTATAGGCGGCGGCGTTGACGATGACGTCCGGGTGCATGCGGTCGAGAGCTGCGGGGATGGCGGTCGCGTCCGACAGGTCGAGCGTGGCGCGATCAACCTCAATCACCTCGCCAAGACGGGCGAGTGGCGCCGAGAGCGCGCGCGCCAATTGGCCGGTGCGGCCGGTCAGGAGGATGCGCACTTATGCGCCGTTGCCGGGAAAGTCCGGCAAGGCCCGTTGCTCGTCGAGGGCGGGGGCGAGCCGGTCGCGTTCGGACAGAACGGGCGTCCGCACCGGCCAGGCGATGCCGAGCGCGGGATCGTTCCAGCGCACCACACGCTCGTGCCCGGGCACGTAGATTTCGGTGCATTTGTAGGAGACCGTCGCGTGTTCGCCGAGCACGCAGAATCCGTGGGCAAAGCCCGGTGGAATCCAAAGTTGTTTTCTGTTGTCCGCGGACAGCTCGATGCCGACCCAATGGGCAAAGCGCGGGCTGCCGCGGCGAATATCGACCGCGACATCGAAAATCCGGCCCTCAAAGACCGAAATCAACTTGCCTTGCGGATCGGGCTCTTGGAAATGCAGGCCGCGCAAGGCGCCTTGGCGCGAGCGCGAGAGATTGTCCTGGACGAAGCGTCCGGTAATTCCAGCTTCGCGGTAACGCGATTCGTGCCATTGCTCGAGAAAAAATCCACGCGCGTCCTCGTGAATCTCGGGCTCGATCGCAAGCACCTCGGGCAGGTCCGTCGGGGTTACACGCACGGCCCGTCACTTCGATGGCAGAAGGGACGAAAGATAGGCGCCATATGCGCTCGCCCGCAGCGCATGGGCGAGGGCTTCTAGCTGGCTATCGCCGATGAGGCCGAGGCGCCAGGCGACTTCCTCCGGCGCGCCGATCTTGAGGCCTTGGCGCTGCTCGACCGCTTCGACATAAGCCGAAGCGCGTGCGAGCGATTCGGGCGTGCCGGTGTCGAGCCAGGCAAGGCCCCGACCGAAGATCTCGGCCCGCAAGCGGCCTTGGGCGAGGTAGAGGGAGTTGAGATCGGTGATCTCGAGCTCGCCGCGCGCGGAAGGGCGCAGCTCGCGGGCAAGCTCCGGCGCGTCGCTGGCGAAGAAATACAGGCCGGTGACGGCGTAATGGGTTGGCGGCAGCGCGGGCTTCTCGACGATGGCGCGCGGCCGGCCCTGAGGGTCGAGATCGAGCACCCCGTATCGCCCTGGATCCGCGACCCAATAGCCGAATACCGTGGCGCCTGGGTTCGCGCCGGCGGCTGCGATTAGGATTTCCGGCAGGCCGTGGCCGTAAAAAATATTGTCGCCCAGAATCAGCGCCGAAGGCCCGCCGTCGAGAAAATTCCGGCCAATCAACAAGGCTTCGGCGATGCCGCGCGGCTCGGGCTGGACGGCGTAGGAAAACGACATACCCCAATGCGCACCATCGCCGAGCGCGGCGCGGAAGGCATCCTGGTCGCGCTTGGTGGTAATGATCAGGATGTCGCGCACGCCCGCGAACATGAGCGTCGTTAGCGGGTAATAGACCATCGGCTTGTCGTACACTGGCAGCAAATGCTTGTTGACGCCGAGCGTCATGGGATGAAGTCGGCTACCGGTGCCGCCCGCGATCAATATGCCTTTCATGACTGAGTCGATTCCATGCGGCGGCCGTTTCTCCTAGGGTGCGGTCTGGGCAAGGCCGCGGCGCGTGCCATCATAGCCGAGCGCATCCCACCAATCGCCGTGTTCGAGATACCACGCGACCGTGGCATCCAGGCCGGACTTGAACGCAGTCGTCGGTCGCCAGCCGAGTTCCCGTTCGATTTTTGCCGGATCGAGAGCGTAGCGCGAATCGTGACCCGGACGGTCGGCGACGAAGGCGATGTGCCGAGAATGCGGGGCGCCGCTTGGTGCGAGGCGGTCGAGCGCGGCGCACAGGGCCTGGACCACGTCGATGTTTCGCCGCTCGTCGCGTGCGCCGACCACATAGGTCTCGCCCGGCCGGCCGCGTTCGCAAATCGCCAGCAGGGCCGCGACATGATCGGAGACGTGAATCCAATCGCGCACGTTCTCCCCCCGGCCGTAGACGGGCAGCGTGCCGCCGGATGACGCGCGCCACAGCAAATGGGGGATGAGTTTCTCGGGATGTTGGCGCGGCCCGTAGGTGTTCGAGCCGTTGGAAATCGTAACTGGAAGGCCATAGGTGCGATGCCAGGCGCGAGCGAGATGATCGGCGGCTGCCTTGGTCGCGGCATAGGGCGAGCTTGGCCGGTAGGGCGAGGACTCGTCGAAGCGCCCTTGGGGGCCCAGCTCGCCGAAGACCTCGTCGGTCGAAACATGCACGAAACGAAAGGCGTCGCGCGCGGTCGTGTCGAGCGAGCGCCAGTGGCGCGTCGCTTCTTCGAGCAGCACGGCCGTGCCGTCCACATTGGTGGCGACGGCGGCAAGAGGGCCATCGATCGAACGATCCACGTGGCTTTCGGCCGCCAGGTGGAACACGCGATCGGGGCGCGCCTCGGCGAAGGCCTGGCGCATGGCCGCCGAATCGGCGATATCGGCGCGGATGAAATGGTGGCGCGGATGGCCATCGAGGGCCGCGAGATTGGCAAGATTTCCGGCATAGCTTAGCTTATCGACCGTCGTCACACCGACGCCGGCGCCGATCAGCGCTTCGACCAGGGCCGAGCCGATGAAGCCCGCGCCGCCAGTGACCAAGAAACGTGCAGTTGGCTCGATCATTTTTTTTTGGGAACTTCTCCGCCCGCCAACAGGGTAGGGGGAATTAGTACCGGAAAGCTGGGTCGGTGGGCAGGGCAGCTTATAGACAATAATAATATCAATGATTTGATAGATAACAGCGCGAACTCCTTAGGTGGGAATCGCAAGTTATTCATGAGGTACCCTGGAAACAGGCCGGGGTTTCTCAAAGCGTCGGACTTCTCTGTGACCCATGGGCGGCACACCAAAATGTTGCAAAAATACAACACTCCCTGGGGCTGGAGATATCGAGGCATTGCCAAGCACCGCGCCCACAGCATACTAAGCCATGAAAACAACGCGTGAATCGGGGTCGGGGGCACTCCCAATGATATTGAGTAACCGGACACCACTCCTCGATACCATTCGCGGGCCTGCGGATTTGAAGCCCTTGTCCGACGACCAGCTCAAGCAGCTGGTAGAGGAGGTTAGGGCCGATCTCATAGACGCCGTTTCGGGCATTGGCGGGCATTTCGGCGCCTCGCTGGGGGTGGTCGAACTGACCGTGGCGCTGCATCACGTTTTCAATGCACCCCAGGACCGATTGATTTGGGACGTGAGCCATCAGGCCTATCCGCACAAGATGCTCACGGGACGGCGCGCGGCCATTCGTAAGATTCGCCAAGCTGGCGGCCCTTCGGGTTTTACCCGCAGGAGCGAGAGCGAGTACGACCCGTTCGGCGCGGCGCACAGTTCGACGTCGATTTCGGCCGGATTGGGTTTCGCCGTCGGCGCCGAGTTCCAGGGCAAAAAGAACAATGTCATCAGCGTGATCGGCGACGGCGCCATGAGCGCGGGCATGGCCTACGAGGCCATGAACAATGCCGGCGCCCGCAAGACCAAGATGATCGTAATCTTGAACGACAACGAAATGTCGATCGGCCCTGCGGTAGGCGCTCTTAGCCACTACCTCTCGCGCATCGTTTCCTCGAAGCCCTACCGATCCATGCGCCACCTTGGGCGAGAGATAGCAAAGAAATTTCCCAAGCCCCTGGCAGACGCGGCGAGGCGGGCCGAGGAATACGCTCGCGGCCTGATGACCGGCGGGACGATGTTTGAGGAATTGGGCTTCTTTTATATTGGCCCCATCGACGGTCACAATCTCGACCATTTGCTGCCGATCCTAAGAAATGTGCGCGATGCGGAAGAGCCGGGGCCGATCCTGGTTCACGTCATCACCAAGAAGGGCAAGGGCTACGGCCCGGCCGAGAACGCACCCGACAAGGGTCACGCCGTCGCCAAGTTCGATATCGTCACCGGCGCTCAGGTGAAGCCCACGCTCAAATCGCCCACGTACACCAAGGTGTTCGCCCAATCACTTATCAAGGAAGCGGACAAGGACGGAAAAATCGTCGCGATTCACGCGGCGATGCCAGATGGCACCGGCCTTGATCTTTTCGGCAAAGCCCATCCGACGCGCTGCTTCGATGTGGGGATCGCCGAGCAGCACGCCGTGACATTCGCGGCAGGCTTGGCCTGTGAGGGCATGAAGCCGTTCGCCGCGATCTATTCGACATTTCTCCAGCGCGCCTACGATCAGGTCGTGCACGACGTGGCGATCCAAAAACTGCCCGTGCGCTTTGCCATCGATCGGGCAGGCTGCGTGGGCGCCGACGGCGCGACCCATTTCGGGTCCTTCGACATCGCCTATCTCACGCCGCTGCCGGGAATGGTGGTGATGGCCGCAGGCGACGAGGCGGAACTCGTTCATATGATCGCGACGGCGGTCGCGATCGACGACCGGCCTTGCGCGTTCCGTTTCCCGCGCGGCGAGGGATTGGGCGTGGAGCTGCCCGAGATGGGCCGGGCCTTGCCGATCGGCAAGGGACGGATTCTCAAGGAAGGCACGAAGGTGGCGCTGCTGAGTTACGGCGCGCGCCTCGGCGATTGCCTCAAGGCGGCGGACGATTTGGCCGCGCGCGGGCTGTCCACGACCGTTGCGGACGCGCGTTTCGCCAAGCCGCTCGATACGGATTTGGTGCGCCGCCTGGTACGCGAGCACGAAGTGGTGCTGACGGTCGAGGAAGGCTCAGCCGGCGGATTCGGCGCCCATGTCCTGCACTTCCTGGCGCATGACGGGCTGTTGGATCAAGGCGTCAAAATCCGGACGCTGTGCTTGCCGGATATATTTTTCGATCACGACAAGCCGGAAAAACAGGTCGAGCTTGCCGGACTGGATGCGAAGGGAATAGTCAGAAGCGTCCTTTCATCCTTAGGTCGTGAATATATTTCCACCTCCGTTCTTGCTTGAAATCGAATGGAAAATTTCATTGCTCATGCGTGAGCGGCGCAACGATCGCAGTGACCGCATTTCGACTCGCAAAGAGCGGTAAGCGAATCAAAATCGTGCAAGTATAAAGTGCCGTAGGCTTTGCGATCTTTCGCATTCGCTTGGCGCGTTTAATTCAACTTAGTATGGGCGTCACCTGAAATGTCGCTTCGAAACGCCCTTCTGGACATTTGGGAAAGTCTCACACTGTGGCGCCTATGGCTTCGCATGGGCTGGATGGATGTCATCCGACGATATCGCCGCACTACGATCGGACCATTTTGGACCACGCTCGGTGTCGCCGCCTTTATCGGTGTTTCCGGATTCATGTATGCCGGGGTCTTCGGACAAGACATCAAGGACTACCTGCCGTACCTCTCGACCGGCTTTACGGTGTGGGTGCCGCTTAGTACCTACCTAACTGAATGCTCGACTGCATTCACGGCAGTAGAGGCGACCGTGAAGCAAACGCGACTGCCTTATATGACGTTCATTTTTTCAGGGATGGTTCGAAATGTGATCGTATTCGGTCACCATGTGATTATTTATCTAGTTGTTATCGCCGTCGTTGGAATGGAACCCAACGAAAACATGTTGTACGCGTTGCCCGCAATGTTTGTATTCGTTCTGAATGGGGTCTGGGCTGGCGCAACAATTGCGATTGTTTGCGCGCGCTTTCGCGATATGCAGCAAGTCGTCGTCAATATGCTTGTGGTCATGTTTTTTATCACGCCAATTCTATGGCCTGCGAATACGGTTCGTGGGCGCATGCAGGCGGCGCTGGTCGACATGAATATCTTCCACCATTTCATCGATATCTTGCGTGCGCCAATGCTGGGCATGGCCCCCGATCTCAGAAGCTGGTACGTGGTCGGAGCAACT
>JBJXGH010000043.1:0-7708 GCA_046153685.1 Alphaproteobacteria bacterium | reverse complement strand
GGGATGATGATGACGATGCGCTTGTTGGCCATTTCGGGCCGCGCGCCGACCTCGAGCGCGGCCGCGATCGCCGCGCCCGACGAGATGCCGACAGGCCAGCCCTCGAGTCTGGCGGCGAGCCGCGCGGTCTCGAACGCGGTCTGGTTGCCGATGCAGATGATCTCGTCGATCAATTCGGTCTTCAGGATCGAAGGCACGAATCCGGCGCCGATGCCCTGAATCATGTGCGGTCCGGGCTGGCCGCCCGAGAGCACCGGCGAATCCTCGGGTTCGACCGCGATGACCTTGATTCCTGGTTTGCGCGCCTTCAGCACCTCGCCGACGCCGGTGATCGTGCCGCCGGTGCCGACCGCACATAGAAACACGTCGAGCTCGCCGCCCGTATCGGCCCAGATTTCCTCGGCCGTGGTGCGCCTGTGAATCTCCGGGTTTGACAGATTGTTGAACTGCATGGGCATGAAGGCATCGGGCAGGCTCTTGACCAGGGCCTCGGCGCGCTTGATCGCGCCGCGCATGCCTTCGCCCGTCGGCGTCAATTCGAGTTCGGCGCCAAGCAGCTTGAGAATCTTGCGCCGCTCGACCGACATGCTCTCGGGCATGGTCAAGATTAGTCGATAGCCTTTCGACGCCGCCACGAAGGCGAGGCCGATTCCGGTATTGCCCGAGGTCGGCTCGACCAGGACCGTGCGGCCCGCGACGATATGTCCGGCCGCCTCCGCCGCCTCGATCATGGCAACGCCGATGCGGTCCTTGACCGAGGCAAGCGGGTTGAAGAATTCGAGCTTGCCAAGAATCTCGGCCTTCACACCGCGCTCAGCCGGCAGGCGGTTCATGCGCACCAGGGGCGTCGCGCCGATCGTCTCGGTGATCGAGCCGTAGACGCGGCCGCGCACATAGGGCGCCGCCGGGGGGTCCACTTTCATCTTGCTGGCGGCCATGGCACGGCACCTTTCCGAATCCCGTTGTTCCAAGCCATGATGAGTCTAACTCATCGTGGCTTAGCCGGCGCGACCGCGCCGCGCCGCCTTAGCGGCGTAAGCCAAGCGCGTCGTGCGCTTTTGGAGGGCGCCTGAGCACGCGACGCGCGCGCCCGGCGCCTAAGGGCATCTCGACGATCGGTCGCGATCATAGAAATTTGGCATTAGATCGCAAAATCAAAGCGCGCGCGCGCCTCGCTCTCGACTCCGGACTCCTGCGCGCGCCGACACAGCTCCTCGATCGTTACGCTATCGAGCCGCGCCACAACGTCGCGCTGCAAATCGTCCCAGAACGGCTTCAGCACTTTGTCGCCGAGCGGCGAGAGCGGCACGGGCTCGTCCTCGTTCTCGGCACCTTCGAGCTGACTCACCGTGCGCGCGATCTCGCCGATCGTGATGCGCCGGCGTTCGCGCGCAAGCAAATAGCCGCCGCGTGGCCCGCGTACGCCCCTCAGAATGCCGTTGTGAACAAGCCGCTGCATGACCAGCTCGAGATAGCGGTGGGGAATGCCCTGACGGCTCGCAATTTCGCGGCTCTGCACCGGCTTGGCGCCGCCATAATAGGCGATGTCGACCACAGCATCGATTGCGAAACGCAGTTTGCGCGAAACGCGGACCATGATTCAGACCATCTTCTGATCGGGGGGCGCATGACCGCTCGATCCGAAACCATCGGCGCCGCGCGCCGTGGCATCGAGGCTCGCGCGCTCGGCCAACCTGGCGCGAACCACCGGCGTGACGATCATCTGCGCGATGCGCATGCCACGGGTGATCGTGATGGCCTCAGAGCCGTGATTGATTAGAATGATGCCGATCTCACCGCGATAGTCGGCGTCGATCGTGCCCGGGCTGTTGAGTATGGTAAGCCCGGCTTTCAAGGCGAGGCCGGAGCGCGGGCGAATTTGCGCCTCGTAGCCGTCGGGCAGCGCGATCGCGAGGCCGGTCGGCACCAAGGCGCGCGCGCCCGGCGCCAGCGTCAACGTCGCGTCGAGCGCGGCGGGCAGATCGAGTCCGGCCGCGCCCGCGCTGGCATAGTTTGGCAAAGGCAGGTCGGCGCCGTGAGGCAGACGCTGCACGGCGACATCGATCTCGTGTGGCATCACGCTCTCACGGGGCCCGACTTGGTCTTGAGCGCGACCGCGATGCGCTCGGCGAGGCGCGCGGCGATCGCCACCTTGCTAAGGCGCGGCCAATGCTCGACCGTAACGTCGCCCTCGTTTGGCTCGGCGACGAACAGATGCATTGTATTCGCGTCACCGCCGAATGCGCCGGTGGCCGGCGACACGTCGTTGGCCAGAAGCCAGTCGCAGCCCTTGCGCGCGAGCTTGTCGCGGGCGTTCTGCTCAAGCTTTTCGGTTTCCGCCGCGAAGCCGATCACAAGGCGCGGCCGGTCATTCTTGCGCGCGCTCAGGCTGGCCAATATGTCGGGGTTGCGCACCAGCTCGAGCTTTGGCTCGCTCTTACCTGAAACCTTTTTGAGCTTCTCGGGCGCGGCCTCGGCGACGCGCCAATCCGCGACAGCCGCGGCGCAGATCGCGATATCGGCAGGTAGCGCCGACTCGCAGGCGTCGAGCATTTGGCGCGCCGTCTCGACACGGATCGTCGTCACGCCCGGCGGGTCGGGCTCCGCCGTCGGGCCCGAGACCAAAGTTACGCCGGCGCCGAGGCGCGCGCACGCGGCGGCGATCGCGTGGCCTTGTTTGCCGGAGGAGCGATTGCCGATGAAGCGCACCGGGTCGATCGGCTCATAGGTCGGGCCGCTCGTGACCAAGGCTCGCACGCCTTCAAGCCCGCCCGTGCCGCCAAGCGCCGCCTCGATTGCGGCCAGGATGTCGGCGGGCTCGGCCATGCGGCCGGCGCCGAACTCGCCACACGCCATGGCACCGATCTCAGGCCCGACGCGGATCACGCCATCGGCCTCGAGCCGCGCGATGTTGCGCCGAGTCGCCACGTGCTCCCACATGCGCACGTTCATGGCGGGCGCGATCAGCACCTTCTTGTCGGTCGCGAGCAGGACCGTTGTCGCCAGATCGTCGGCAATCCCGCTCGCCATCTTGGCGATCAGGTCCGCCGTGGCCGGTGCGACGACCAAAAGATCGGCGCCGCGCGAGAGCTGGATGTGCCCCATCTCGGCTTCGTCGGTGAGCGAGAACAGGTCGCCGTAGATCTTGTCCTCGCTGAGTGCGCCCAGCGAGAGCGGGGTCACGAATTCGGCGCCCGACGCCGTCAGCACGCAGCGCACCGCCGCGCCGCGCTCCTTCAGGCGTCGAATCAGATCAAGGCTCTTATAAGCCGCGATCCCACCCGCGACGATGAGGAGAATACGCTTTCCCTGCAGCACAGGAATGGCCTTTGCCAGATTGCCCGATATTTTCGTGTATTTAAAGTAGATGGTCCGTGGAGTTCGGGCAAGGGTCGTTCGTGGCGGTGTCCTAAACCCTTAAATCAGCTGAATAATCACCAGCGCAGCAAGTAGCGCCGCGATCACGCCGAGAATGGCGTGGAGGCCCGTGAAGCGGCCGCGCCGGCCTGCGACCAGGCGAGCGGTTGCCGGCTCAAAGCGAACACCGTGTTCGAGGCTGCCAAGCAGATGTTCTGCGCGCGCGATCAGCTTGGGAAGGCGACGCGCTGCCTCGATCGAATCCTTGACGGTTTCGATCAACCGCGCCTCGCGCCCGAGATTGACCCGCACCCAGGATTCGATCAGCGGCTGCGCGATCAGCCACATGTTTTCCTCCGGGCTCAAATGCCGGCACAGCCCTTCGGCCATCAGCAGCGTCTTTTGCAACAAGAGCAGATGTGGCTGCGTTTCCATCTCGAAGGTCTCGGTCACCTTGAACAGGTGCGCGAGCAACTGGGCGACCGAAATCTCGTTAAGCGGGCGGCCGAGGATGGGTTCGCCGATCGAGCGCAGCGCCTGGATGAACGCCTCGCGCGATTTCGTGCGCGGCACGAAGCCGGCCTCGAAATGCACGTCGGCGACGCGCTCATAGTCGCCGGTGAGGAATCCAACCAGCATTTCCGCGATATAGCGCCGCGTCTCGCGATCGAGCCGGCCCATAATGCCGAAATCGAGCGCCACGATACTGCCATCCGGCGCGACCATCAGATTGCCCGGGTGTAAATCGGCATGGAAAAAGCCGTCGCGGAACACCTGATTGAAGAACGCGGTCGAGGCGTGCTTGACGATCGTGCGCGGGTCATGGCCGGCCGCACTCAAAGCCTCGCGCTCGTCGATCGGAATTCCCGCCATGCGCTGTAGCGTCAGCACGCGCTGGCCGGTGCGAGCCCAATCGATCAAGGGCACGCGAAAATCGGGATCATCGGCAAAGTTCTCGCCGAGCTCGGAGGCGGCTGCGGCCTCGAAGCGGAGATCCATTTCGATCGCGACCGTATCAGCGAAGGTGCGGACCACCTCGACAGGCTTCAACCGGCGCCACGAGGGCATGGCGCGCTGGGCCATCGAGGCGAGCCAGAAAAACAGATCGAGGTCGCGGCGAAAGGCGCGCTCGACATTCGGGCGCAGCACCTTGACCGCCACCTCGCGGCCATCCGCCGTGGTCGCGAAATGAACTTGCGCGATCGAGGCCGCGGCAATCGGCTTGTCGTCGAAGGTCGCGAAGAGCGCCTCGATCGGTTTGCCGAGCTCCGCTTCGATGATCGCGCGGGCTTGCCTCCCCGGAAAGGGCGGCAATTTGTCGTGCAGCGCGGTCAGGTCGCGTGCCACGGCCTCCCCGATCAAATCGGGCCGGGTTGAGAGCGCTTGGCCGAACTTGATGAAGGTCGGGCCGAGCGCCTCGAACGCGGCGGTCAGACGTTCGCCCGGCCGCCCCTTGCGGCGCGGCCATGGGACCAAGCTGACCAGGTCGATCAGGATCGGCGCAATGCGCGCGTCCCTGAGCAGGAACAGCGCATCGAAGCGCGCCAGCGTCCAGGCGATCGCCAGCAGGCGCCAAAGATTGCGGGGAATGCGCATGACTTTTAGCGCCCGCTTTCGGCCGTTCGCCGCTTGCGGTCAAACACGATAGGCCGAGTGCAGCGCGGCAATGCCGCCGCTCAAGCGCCGGTAGCTGACGCCGGCGAAGCCCGCGTCCCGTATCATGTCCGCAAAGCGCTCGGGATGTGGGAACCGCCTGATGCTTTCGACCAAATAGCGATAGGAGCCGGCATCCTTGGCGATAGCCGCGCCCATCATGGGGATCACCGCGAAGGAATAGAAATCGTAAAGCTTGTCGAGGCCCGGCATGATGTCGGGGCTGAATTCGAGACAGAGGAAGCGTCCCCCTGGTCCGAGCACACGCGCGGCTTCGCCAAGCGCCGCTTCGATCCGCGTCAGATTTCGGATCCCGAAGGCGATGGTATAGGCGTCGAACGAGCGCGCCTTGAAGGGCAGCCGCTCGGCATCGCCGACGAGCCACTCGATGCCCTTGAGAATGCCCCGGTCATAGGCCCGGTCGCGCCCCGCCTCGACCATGTTCTGGCTGGCATCGCACACCACGATGTGTCCACCGCCGTCCGCGCCCAATCGATCGCGGATGCGGAAGGCGATGTCGCCCGTTCCCCCCGCCACGTCGACGATCGTCATGGCGGGTGTCGGCCTGAGCCACTCCACCATCTCGCGCTTCCAAATGCGGTGGATGCCACCGCTCATCACGTCGTTCATGACGTCGTAGCGCCGCGCGACGCGCTCGAACACGCCGCGCACGAGGCCAGCCTTCGCCTCCGCCGCCACGCGTTTGAAGCCGAAATCCACGGCCTCGGCGCCGCCTGTTTCTTTGTCCTCGGTCGACATGGGCGTCGAGGATAGCGAAGCGGCCCTCGAGGCGCTACGTTCGGGCCATGCCTGAACTACCCGAAGTCGAAACTGTGCGGCGCGGCCTTGGGCCTCGCGTGATCGGCCGGCGCATCGTGACGGCCGAAGCGCACCGGCCCGATCTGAGGATTCCCTTGCCCGAAAATCTGTCCAAGCGTCTGGTAGGGCGGTGCATCGTGCGGCTCGACCGGCGGGCCAAGTACATTCTGGCCCATCTCGATGATGGCGCGGTGTTGATCATCCATCTCGGCATGTCGGGCCGTCTGGTGGTGCATGACCGACCACCCAACAGCGTCGCGCCGCATGAGCATGTCCGCATCGGCTTCCAAGGCGGTGTTACGGTGAGCTACACCGACCATCGGCGTTTCGGCCTGATCACTTTGTGTGACGAGGCGGAGCTTGCGGGCCATAGATTTTTCGCCCGCCTCGGCCCCGAGCCCCTGGATGACGCATTCACGGGTGCCGTACTGGCCGAGCGGCTCGCTGACAAGGCGACGCCAATCAAGGCGGCGCTGCTCGACCAGACCGTGGTCGCGGGGCTCGGCAATATCTATGTCTGCGAGGCGCTCTACCATGCCGGGCTAGGCCCCAGGCGCCTCGCCCGAACCGTCAAATCCGAGCGCGCCGAACGACTCGTTGTGGCGATTAAGGACGTGCTTGAGCGGGCTCTCAAAGCCGGCGGCTCCTCGCTCCGAGATTACGTCCAAGCCTCTGGCGAACTTGGCTATTTTCAGAATGCCTTTGCGGTCTATGATCGTGAGGGTGAAGCCTGTCCGGGCTGCGATTGTGGCAACGGGGTCCGCCGTATCGTGCAAAGCAACCGTTCGACATTCTATTGCGCGAAGCGCCAACGTTGATGTAGGAGGCTGCCCCAATGGGCCCTGCTGCACTGCAAAGAAGCGGTCGAGCCGCTGTGCTCGCCCTGTTTCTGCTCGGCGCTCCCCTCCAGGCGCTGGGCGATCACCGCCAATCGTTTGTCGGCGGGCTCGAGGATTTGCCATTGATGGACGGATTGGCGGAGGACCGCGCCGCCGGACTCATCTTCGACAAACCGGACGGTCGTCTGGTCGATGCTTATGCCGCGGGGCCGGTCACGCCCGACGCGGTCGCAGCCTTCTATCGGGAAACGCTGCCCGAACTCGGCTGGCGCGTGGTCGCGCCGCTTACCTTTGAACGCGAGGGCGAAAGACTCACCATCGAGGCCGAGGCCCTGGCGGGCGAAGTCTTGGTCCGCTTCCATCTTGCGCCACGCTGAATCATCAGTCCCTTCAATCGCCTGCCGGAAATGCGATGCGCCAGCTCGCGCCGCCATAGATAGAGGAGCCGAGGACACCATGGCCTATGAGACCATTATCGTCGATCGTCGTGGTCGCGTCGGACTGATCACGCTCAATCGACCCAAAGCCTTGAATGCATTGAATGCGACCCTGATTGGCGAGCTCAACGAGGCGCTCAACAGCTTTGAGGCGGCGCCAGAGATCGGCGCGATCGTACTCACCGGCAGCGAAAAAGCTTTCGCGGCCGGGGCTGACATCAAGGAAATGCAGTCGAAGAGCTTCGCCGATGCCTACAACAGCGACTTTATCGGCGCGTGGGATCGCGTTACGCGCTGCAAGAAGCCGGTCATTGCGGCCGTATCGGGCTATGCCCTCGGCGGCGGCTGCGAGCTTGCCATGATGTGCGACATCATCATCGCGGCCGACACGGCGAAGTTTGGCCAGCCCGAGATCACACTCGGTGTTTTTCCAGGCGCCGGCGGCACGCAGCGTTTGATCCGCGCGGTCGGTAAAGCGAAAGCGATGGAGATGATTCTGTCCGGCCGCAACATGGACGCGCAAGAGGCTGAACGCTCCGGCCTGGTCAGTCGCGTGGTGCCCGCGGCTAACCTGCTCGACGATGCGATGAAGCTGGCCGAGCG
>JBJXGH010000036.1:0-11847 GCA_046153685.1 Alphaproteobacteria bacterium | reverse complement strand
TGTTGCTTGAGCACACGCCGATCCGGCTGCCGGGCGCCATCGCCGATCCGGCGACCTTCGCTTTTCCCGTGCATTACAAGACGGTGCCCGGCGCCTGGACGCAAAACGTGGTCGGCGCGGACATGTCGATCGTCGAATCCTACATCGCGACCGCCCGCGAGATGGAGCGCGCGGGCGTGGCGGCGCTCACGACCAATTGCGGCTTCACCGCGCGGTTTCAGAAACTGGTTTCGGCGGCGGTGAACGTGCCGGTCGCCATGTCGAGTCTGTCTCTGGTGCCGCTGATGGCGCGCCTGCTTGCGCCTGGCAAAAAACTCGGCCTTGTGACCTACGACGCCACGGCGCTAGGCGAGGTGCATTTCAACGGCGCGGGTTGGTCGGCCAAGGATATGCCCGTGGCCGTGATCGGCATCGAGGGTAGCGAATCCTGGTCGGAAATGGCCAAGCCCGACCCGAAGTTCACCGTCGCCATGCTCGAACGCGATGTCAGCGCGGCCACGAACAAGCTGATCGCCAAGCATCCCGATATCGCCGCTATCGTGCTCGAATGTTCGGCCTTTCCCGTTGCCGCCGCGGCCGTGCGGCGCGAGACCGGCTTGCCGGTCGTCGATTTCTCGACCCTCCAGCGCCTCGTCATGGGCGCCGTCCTGCCCCGCCAAGGCCGCGTGGCGCCGCCCAAGGCGCGCGCGAGCACCGGCGACGATCCGGGAATGCTCGGCATCCTCCGCCTCATGCACGGCCCGGTGGACGTGCCAGGCTCGGTAACCGATCCCGCGTCCTATCCCTACGCGCCCAATTGGCTGCAAGTCCCGGGCGCGTGGACCGACAATGTAACGCGCGGCGATGTTTCGGTCGAAGGCGCCTATATTGATTGCGCGAAGGAACTGGTGCGCCAGGGCTGCCGCGCCATTGTCACGACCTGCGGCTTCACCAGCATCTTCCAGCACAGCCTCGCCAAGGCCGTGCCCGTGCCCGTCGCGACCTCGAGCCTGCTGTTCGTGCCCTTCGTCGCGCGCATCATTCCGCCGGGTGCGAAACTGGCCGTGCTGACCTATGACGCGACGCGGCTGACCGAAAAGCAGTGCCAGGGCGCGGGCTGGACGCTCGCCGATAGCCCGGTCGTGGTCGATGGCATCCAGGGCACAGAATCCTGGCGTCAAATGGCAGCGCCCGTGCCCAAGCTCGACATGGCCATGCTGGCCCGCGATGTCATTGCCGCAGTCGATCGCGTGCGCGCCAAACACCCCGATATTCGCGCCCTGGTCTTCGAATGCGCGGGCTTCCCCTCGGCGTCCGACGCCGTTCGGGCGCATACCGGGCTGCCGGTCTTCGATTCTCTCTCTCTCTCCGACCTCGTGATGTGGTCGGTGGCCGAGCGCCCGGCCCTGGCCCGCGCCGCCGCCGAGTAACGGCGGCGCGCACGATGAGCGACGGCACGCTGCCCGCCAATATCGGCCGCGAATTGGCCGCGCGGATGGTCGAGGTGCGCCGGCAAATCCATCGCAATCCCGAATTGTCGCACGATGAGCACAACACCGCCGATTTGGTCGCGCGGACGCTTCGAACCGCCGGCGTTTCGGACCTGGTATCCGTGTTCAACACGGGCATCGTCGCCACAATTCGGGGCGGCAAGCCCGGGCGCACTCTCGCTCTGCGCGGCGACATGGATGCGCTGCCCATCCAGGAAAACCGGCCGGACCTGCCCTTCGCTTCGCAAAATCCAGGCGTGATGCATGCCTGCGGTCACGACGTTCACACGGCCATCGTTCTCGGCGTGGCGCTCGAACTCCATCGCAGGCGCGCCGAACTGCCCGGCACGGTCCGCGTCATATTCCAGCCGGCCGAGGAAAAGGAACCTGTCGGTGCGCCCGAGGTCATCAAGGCAGGCCACCTCAAGGGCGTGGACGGTATCCTGTCGCTCCATGTCGATCCGGAAATACCCGTGGGGTCGATCGGCGTGCGCGCGGGGGCCTTGCTGGCGGGCGGGCAGGAATTCACAATCACGGTGCGCGGCCGGGCCAGCCACGCC
Organism: Alphaproteobacteria bacterium; assembly: GCA_046153685.1. Taxonomy (GTDB): domain Bacteria; phylum Pseudomonadota; class Alphaproteobacteria; order CADEGL01; family CADEGL01; genus CAMAPP01. The sequence goes on along the minus strand of JBJXGH010000036.1, from coordinate 9,818 downwards.
GCGCGCCCGCATCTCGGCATCGATGCCATAGCGGCTACCTGCGCCATTGTCAGCGAGTTGCAGAAGATCCGCAGTCGCCGGACCGATCCCCTGGAGCCGGTAGTGGTCACGATCGGTCGCATCGAGGGCGGCACCGCATCCAACATCATCGCCGACAAGTGCACGATCCTCGGCACCCTGCGCGTGCTCGACGAGGCGTTGCGCGGCGAAGTCGTGCGTCTGATGGCGGAAATCGCCGAGAATGTCGCGCGCGCGAATGGCGCGGAGGCGACGCTCGACACCCGCACGGGCGAACCCGTGCTCTACAACGATCCCGCGATGACCGAGTTGGTGCGTATATCCGCCGTGGAAATTCTCGGCCCCGACAGGGTGCGCGAGGTGCGTCGGCCGTCCATGGGCAGCGAGGATTTCGCATTTTATGTGCGCGAGGTTCCGGGGATGATGATGCGGCTCGGCATCCGCAACGAGGACGCAGGCATGATTCATCCCCTTCACCACCCGCAATTCGCGGTGGACGAGCGCGCGATCCCGATCGGCGCCGCCGTTCTGCTGGCCGCGACCGAGCGTTTCCTGAACGCGAAAAGCTGACAGCCGGCCCAGATTGCCCGCAGCGGAGCCCATGTGAATCAAGAGCCCCTGACCCCTATCGCCGAGGACGATGTCGCCGCCTTCCGGCGCGACGGCGTCGTGTGTCTCAGGCGCAAATTCGACGAGGATTGGCTTGAGCTTGCGCGCGCGGGCGCCGAGCGCAATCTGCGCGAGCCCGGTCCCTACGCCCATACCTATGCCAAGGACGATGTCGGCCACGTGTTCTTCAACGATGTCGCGAACTGGGAACGCATTCCGGAATTCGAGCGCGTTCTCGTCCACTCGCCCGCGGGACAGATCGCCGCGCGCATGATGGCGTCGCGCACCGCGCGCGTGTTCTATGACAGCATGTTCTATCGCACCTCCGGCACGCGGGCGCGCACGCCTTGGCACCAGGATCAGCCCTATTGGTGCGTCGAGGGCCAAGCGGTGTGCAGCCTATGGCTGCCGCTCGATCCAGTGCCGCGGGCAAGCGCGCTCGAATTCGTGCGCGGCTCGACGGCTTGGAATACCACGTTCTACCGCGAAAGCTTCTTTGCCGACGGCGCGGGCACGCATGCCTTTGAAAGCGCTCCCGATACGCGCGCGCGGGGCGAGGCTGCGCTCGACCGCATTCCCGATATCGATACCCATCCAGAGCGCTACGATTTCCTGGCCTGGGAGATGGAGCCGGGCGATTGCCTGGTGTTCAGCGGCACGGTGGTGCATGGCGGCTCGGGCAATTTGGCCGAAGGCCAGCGCCTGCGCGTTCTCGCCGCGCGCTATACCGGCGAAGGCACGATCTATTGCCCCGACAAGCTCGGCGGCACCGACCCCGATTTGCGTCATACCGGGCACGAGCCCGGCCGACCCTTCGACGGGCCGCATTTCCCTCTCGCCTGGCCGCAGAGCTAAAACGCCATGACCTCCGATCGTCCTTTCAGCGCCGAAGAATATCGCGGCCGGCTGCGCCGCACCCAGGCGGCGCTCGCGGCCGCGGGGCTCGATGCCTGCGTCGCGATCGCGCCCGATCATCTCTATTACCTCGCGGGCTACGACGCCCACACCCAGTTCAGCCTGCAGGCTCTGATCTTCGGGCGCGAAGGCAATGCGATCTTCGTGTACCGCGATGTCGATCGCGAAAACGCCGAGGACGGCAGCTGGATCGCCGATCAGCGCGTGTACCATCATGGCCGCGACGACCCCGTCGCGCTTATTGCGGGAGCCGTGGCCGAGTTCGCGGGCACGAATGGCAGCGTGGGCGTGGGCTGGAACACCTATGCGTTACCCGGCGCCGCGGCTTTGCGACTTGCGCAAGCCCTTGCCCCGCGCCGCCTGGCCGATGCGGGCGCCGTCATCGAGGCGGTGCGCCTCGTCAAATCGTCGCAAGAGCTCGCCTATGTCCGCGAGGCCGCACAATGCGCCGAGGCGGGCCTGGCCCGCCTGCGCCGCGCCGCCCGGCCGGGCATGACCGAGATCGAGCTTGCGGGCGAAATCGAGGCCGCATTGCGCGCCTCGGGCAGCGAATACCCCGCCATGCCGACCTGGCTTGCAACCGGCACGCGCACGCGCGGCAGCCATCGCACCCCGACCGCGCGCAAGCTCGCTCCCGGCGAACCGATCAAGACTGAATTCGCCGGAGTCCGCCGGCGTTATCACGCGGTCACCATGCAGACGCTTTGGATGGGCGAGCCGGGTGCCGAGGAACGCCGCGCTTACGACGTGACCCTGGCCTCGCTGCGCGCCGGCTGCCGCGAAGTGAAGGTCGGCGCGCCCGCCGCCAAGGCCGAGGAGGCGGCGTTCGCCGTGCTGAGAGCGGCGGGGTTCGACGCCGCCGCCCTCGCGCGGTTCGGTTACGGCGTCTCCGCGGCTTTTCCGCCGACCTGGCTCGACGGCCTCGACATCACCGGCGGCTCGGGCGCGACCTTTCCCGCCAATTGCTCGATGGTACTGCATACCAGCGCGCTCAAGGGCGCGCACAGCTATCTGCTCGGCGGGGCCTATGTCCTGACCGAATCGGGCCTTGAATGCCTGTCGGGTGGCGATCTCGAATTACAGGTTCTGTGAACCGACTTGACCCGAGGGAGTGGGCTCTGCATCTTGAGTCTGTCTTGAATTCATGGGGGCGGATATGAGCGAAACCGAGCGGGTCCTGTCGAGGATCGCCGAGAGCGATATTCAGGCGCTCGAATCGGACGGCGCAATCTGCCTACGAGATATGTTCTCCGAGAAATGGCGGACACTTATCGCCGAAGGCATCGCACGCGATCTCGCCCATCCCGGACCCTATGCCCGCACCCAATCCGACGCCGACGATCCCGGATTCTTCTTCACCGACTATTACGCCTGGCGCCACACGCCCGAGCTCGAGCGCTTTGCGCGCGAAAGCCCAGGCGCGGCGATCGCCGCCAAGCTTACGCGCTCGAGTCAGATCAATTATTTCTTTGACGGCGTGTTCGTGAAGAATGCCGGCACGACGAAGAAGACGAATTGGCACCAGGATCAGGTCTATTACAATGTGGACGGCAACCAGATCGTCGTGCTGTGGATTCCCATCGATCCCGTGACGACGCAAACCTGCCTGTCCTTCGTGCGCGCCTCGCACCGCTGGGGAAAGAACTTCATTCCCGTGCTCATCAAGAATAATCGCGTGCCCGACGGACTCGGCCCCGAATACCTGCCAGCTCCCGATGTCGAAGCCGAACGCGAAAAATATGACATTCTGACTTGGGACATGAAGCCGGGCGACTGCATCGCCTTCCACCCCATGATGCTGCATGGCGCCGCCGGCAATTCCTTGAAAATCCAGCGCCGCGCGCTGCAGACGACCTGGCTCGGCGACGATTGCGTCTATGCCGCCCGGCCGGTCGAAGTCGAGCCACGCATCGAAGGCCGCCCCTTCAAGGCAGGCGAACGGCTGACGGACGAGACCATATTTCCCAAGGTCTGGCCGCGGGCGGTTTGAGGCTCGGCCGCAGGCGCGAGTTCAGCCTCATTTCAAGCCCATGCGCGACGGCCGCACCAGCATTGACACCGCATTAACCGTTGATAACGAGTATCCAAGCGAATCGCGGGACCAAGCCCGAGAAGTCCTTCAGTCCGCACGGCATGGCAAGCCTGCGCCGATTTACGGCCTTGCCTCAACCTGCCCGTGTGACTTGAAATGAATACGCGTACCCCACCGTCCGCCCAAGCACCCTCGGCACCCCCCAAAGTATTGCGGAGGCGCATGCTTTGGCTGTTCGGCCTTTTGACCCTGTTCATGCTCGTCAACACGATCGCACAATTATCGGAAGAACTGGCCGGTTTGAGCCGGCTTACGGAATATCTGGCCGCCGGCGTCTCGACCGAGGATGACGCAGCCGAACAGCGACTGAGCATTCTACTCGATCTCGGTCTCTCGGCGGGTATGCTGGGCCTCTTGTGGTTCACGGCGCTCGAAGTCATGCGCCTGGTCGTCCGACCCATCGAGCGCAAGACGGCAGCCATGGAGCGATTGGCCGAAGCGGGCGAGATGGGCGCCGAGCGCACAGACGATTTCAGCGCCACGGCGCGCGCGATCGGGACGTTCGGAGAAAACGCGCGCCAAAACAACCACTCAACGGAATTCCAAACCATCGCGGCAAATCTGCCCATATTCATTATCTCCATCGATGCGGAGCAACGCTATCGATTCGTCAACCACACGGCCGAACGTTGGTACGGCCGCACGTCCGCGGAAATCTCAGGTCGGCGCCTCTCGGAGGTGATGAGCGAGCAAGCCTACAAGGCGCTGCTGCCGTATATCGAGGGCGCGCTTGCGGGCAAGGCGCAGGAATTCCAGACCGTTCTGCGCTATCCGACCGGCGAGGCCCGGTTGATCGACGGCCGGATGGTGCCGGATTTCGGTCCTGACGGCGCGGTGCGCGGCTACTACGCCTTCGGCATGGACACGACGGCCGCGCGAGAGCGCGAAACACAGGTGCGCCTCATCGCCGACTCGATGCCGGCTCTGCTCGTCTATCTCGATCGTGATGGGCGCTACCTGTTCGCCAATAAAACAGCGGCATCCTGGTACAACTTGCCCGTCGATCAAATCATTGGCCGCACCGCCGCCGAAGTGCTGGGCCAACACGTCCAATCGCGCTACGCCCCCTTTGCGGCCGCATCCCTGCTCGGTGAGGAACAGCGATTCTTTGACACGATTCAATTTCCCGACGGTCAATTTCGCGCGGTCGATATCCGATTTACCCCCGACCGAGGCGCGGACGGCGAAGTGCGCGGCTACTACGCGCTGGCACTCGATGTCGGCGCCGAACGCGAGGCGGATATGCGGCTTCGCGCCATCGCGGACAGTCTTCCGAGTCTCGTTGTTTACTCCGATGCGGATGAAAGGTACCGATATGTCAACCGTACCGCCGCGAGCTGGTACGCCACTCCCGAAGCCAATCTTATCGGCGCCCGCGTGGCCGACGTCCTGTCCCCCGAGGCATACGCGATCATGAGTCCGTGGATCAAAGCAACATTACGCGGCGAAGAACAGCGCTTCGAAACGATCTCGACCTATCCGGACGGCCAGACTCGCAATGTGGATATCGCCTATATCCCGGACATCGGGACGAGCGGCGAAGTGCGCGGCTTTTTTGCTCTGATCACCGACACCACCGCCCTCAGGCAAAACGATGTTCGGCTCAGGCTCATCGCCGATAATCTTCCGGCCATGGTCGCCTATATCGATACCAACCGGACGCTCCACTACGTCAACCGGCAATTCGAAGTCTGGTACCAAAAGACCACGCTCGAAGTGCTCGGAAAGCATTTCGCCGAGGTCGTCCCCGCCGCCATCGCCGCCGAGATCGAGCCTTACGTCGTGCAAGCCTTGGCCGGCAGGTCTCAGCGGTTTTCGGCCGGCGGCCCCTACCCCGACGGCAAGACCCGCCAGGTCGATGTCTCCTACGTCCCCGATACCGACCCGAGCGGAACGGTCCGCGGCCTCGTCGTGCTTAGTGTCGATGTCACCGTGATGCGCGAGGCCGATGCGCGCCTGCATACCATCGCGAACAACCTGCCCCTCATGGTCTTCTATGTAGACACGGACTTGCGTTACCGCTTCGTCAATCGCACCGCCGAGCAATGGTATGGCCGGCCGGCGAGTCAAATTCTTGGCCTGCGGGTCGATGATTTTCTGGGGCCGCGCTACGAAACCATCCGGAAGCACGTCGAAGCGGCGATCGCGGGGGAAGAATGCCGATTCGAAGCCCAAATGCTCTACCCCGACGGGCGCATGCGCGACGTTGAAGCACGCCACATGCCCGACAGGGGCGCGGACGGGAAGGTGCGCGGCTATTACGGCCTCGTCATCGACCTAACCGGACGGCGCGCGGCCGAGGAACAGCTTCGCCAGATGCAGAAGATGGAATCGATCGGGCAATTGACCGGCGGCATCGCGCACGATTTCAACAATATGCTGGCCGTGGTGCTGGGCAGCCTCGAGCTTCTGGGCGACAAGCCGCGCGTGGACGCCGACGACCGCGATCTCATCGGCCGGGCGCGCGAGGCGGCGCGCAAGGGCGCCGAGATGACCAAGCAGCTCTTGGCGTTTTCCCGCAAACAACAATTGCGGCCACAAGCCACAGATATCGGCGCGCTCGTCGCTGGCATGAAGGACCTACTCGCGCGCTATGTCGGAGAGCGGGTCGACCTGTCGGTCGCCACCGCCGACGATCTGTGGCCCGCGACCATCGATGCGGTGCAGCTCGAGGCTGCGATTCTCAATCTCGTTCTCAATGCGCGTGATGCCATGCCGAGCCGGGGCACGGTCGTCATCCGCGCGCGCAACTCAAACCTCGCCGCCGACGAATCCGGAGCCAGCGGCGCGCTCAAGGCCGGCGACTATGTCGCCCTTTCAGTGGTCGATAGCGGCACTGGCATGACACCCGAGATCAGAGCCAAGGCCTTTGAGCCCTTCTTCACGACGAAGGAGCAGGGCAAGGGCACGGGCCTCGGTCTCAGCATGGTGTACGGCTTTGCCCAGCAATTGGGCGGCACCGCGGAAATCGTCTCGAGCCCCGGCGAGGGCACGACGGTGACGCTCTATCTACCACGGGCCCAAGCGGAGGCGGTCGCGCCCAAAATTGCCCCGCCTGGGGCAAAGACGATGGCGGACGAAGAGGCGCCGCTTCCGCCCGCCCGCCCCAAGGTCTTGGTGGTCGATGACGATAAGGGCGTGCTCGATTTCTGCCGGGCTGCGATTCAGCGGCTCGGCCATGGCGTCGCATTCGCCAACGACGCCTCAACGGCACTGGCGGCCATCACGGCCGATTCCGAGATCGCCATCTTGTTGACGGATGTCGTGCTGGCAAACGGCATGAACGGCTTCGACCTGGCGCACGCGGCCATGCGCGCGCAGCCTGGGCTCGAGGTCATTTTCATGTCCGGCTATATCGACCGTACCGCGTTGCCCAGCGGCGCCCTGCCGGAGGGCGCCGCCTTACTCGGCAAGCCTTTTGAGCTCAGAAATTTGGCCGCGGCCCTGGCCGAAGCCGCGGACCGCAGCTCCTTGGGCAACAGGCGAGCAAAGGACGAGGTTCGGCTCAGCGCCCCTTGAATACGGGCTCGCGCTTCTCGAAGAACGCCTTGGTGCCTTCGAGATTGTCCTCGGTCAGCATGGACGCAACGACCGATTCGGTCTCCATGGCGAGCGCCGCCTCGAAGGAACCATCGAGCGCCTTGTCGATCATGCGCTTATGCAGTTGAACCACGATGGGCGCGCGGCTGGCGATGCGCCGCGCGAGCCTCTCGGCCACCGCCCGCACCTGGCCTTGCGGCGCGATTTCGTCCACAAGGCCGATGCGGTGAGCCTCCTTGGCATCGATGAACTCGCCGGTGAAGGCCAGAAGCTTGGCGCGCGAGACCCCGACCTTGCGCGGCAACAGGAAAGTTCCGGCATTCGTGATGCATGCGCCGACGGTCACCTCGGGGAAACCGAATTTGGCGGTTTCGTCGGCCACCACCAAATCGGCGCAGATCGCGACCTCGCAGCCGGCGCCGACCGCATAGCCGTGAACCGCCGAAATCACCGGGATGTTCATGAGCTGGATCCGTCGCGAGCAGCTTTGCGCGACATGAACCATGTCGCGCAATTCGGCGCCCGTCAGCTCGCCCTTGGTGATCATCTCGTTGTGCCGTTTCAAGTCGGCGATATCGGCGCCGGCGAGAAAAGCACGGCCCTCGCCCGCGAGTATGAGACAGCGGATGGCCTTGTCCTTGGCGATTTCGGCCAGAAGATCGTCCATCAACTGCCAGGTCTCGATCAGCATGGCATTTAGGACTTCGGGGCGGTTGAACAACATCCACGCGATATTGCCGTCCTTCTTCACCAGAATGCGCGTATCGGTCTTGCGCGTATCGGTCATGGGGGTTCCCCTCGGGTTTCGCGGCACGGGCCGCCAGTTTGGCTCGGCCATGGCCTGATTCAGTTATAGGCAATGGCGTGGCCGCATTTCCAGCGCTAAGCTTGCGTCTGCACACGAATAGCGCATGGCAATGCAAGCACCCAAATTCCCGACCTCCGCCATCTTTGCCTCTGACTACTCCGAGGAGCCCTATTGGTGGCTCGACGCTCCGCCGCGCCACATCGCGCCGGCGCCCCTGCCCGCGCGCGTGGACGTGGCCATCATCGGTTCGGGCTATACCGGATTGTCGGCCGGCCTTGCGCTCGCGCGCGGCGGGCGGAACGTGCTGGTGCTCGAGGCGGGCGTGCCGGGCCAGGGGGCAAGCACGCGCAATGCAGGCAATGTCAGCCGGACGCTCAAATGGAGCTTCGACGGCCTTGCGCACCGTTACGGCGCCGAACGCGCCACCTCCTATTACCGCGAGGCGGCGCTGGCCATCGAGCACCTCGACCACGTGATTCGCTCCGAGCGGATCGATTGCCTGTTCAAACGCACCGGGCGCTATTACGCCGCCCATAGCGTGCGCGCCTACGAGGCGTTGGGTCGAGAGGTCGACATGCTGCGCACCCGCGTCGGCTACGAAGCGGAGATGGTGCCGCGCTCAGCCCAATGCACCCATGTCGGCACGGACGATTATTTCGGCGGCCAGGTGGTGCATGGCCCGGGCTACTTGCACGGCGCGCTGTATCACCGCGGCTTGCTCGACCGCGCGCTAGCCTCGGGTGTGGCGCTGGCGCCCCATACCCGCGTGACCGGAATCGCGCGCGACGGTGCCGAATTCCAAGTCCGCACCGCGCGCGGCGACCTCAAGGCGCGCAATGTGGTTCTGGCCACCAACGCGCACACGGGGCGGGACGGTCCGATTTTCGAATACATGCGCCGGCGCCTGGTACCCGTGCGTAGCTATGCGGTGGCGACGGCTCCGGTTGCGCCGGAAGTGATCCACGCCATCGTGCCGGGCGGCCGGCCCATCATCACCTCGCATAAGGTTGTCTTCCATATCCAGCCCACGCCCGATGGCACGCGGCTCATTTATGGCGGGTATGCGGGACGGAACGACGCCAATTTGCGCGCGACCGCCGCCAAGCTGCGCGATTACTTCACTGGGCTGTTTCCCGCGCTTGGCCAGGTGCCCATCGCGCGCTGCTGGGACGGGTATTTCGCCTTCACCTTCGACTACCTGCCCCATATCGGCGAGTACGAGGGCGTGCATTATTTTCTCGGCTGTTGCGGCACCGGCATCCCGCTGGGAAGCTATCTCGGCAACAAGCTGGCCAAGCGTATTCTCGGTCAACCCGAATCCGAGACGGCCTTCGACGCCATCCCCTTTCCGACCATGCCGTTTTATTCGGGCGAGCCCTGGTTCCTTCCCGGCATCGTCCGCTACTATGCGGCGCGGGACGCGCTGCCGGTTTGACCGGAAAGATGCGTCGAAACATCGATCGTTGGGGGAATGGAATGGCGAAAAAGGCACCGAAGGTCGCGCGCATCATGCACGCCAAAATGAAGAAGTCGAAACTCAAGGAAGCCATGAGCAAATGGGGGCACTACACCTCCGGTTACTACAAGCAAAAGGGCTTTCATTCCGGCATGATGCTGGTCGACGAAAAAACGGGCGAGGTCTATTCGATCACGCTGTGGAGCTCGATGGCGGCGGTCAGGGCGAACGAACGCAGCGCCTATATCAAACATGCCGTAGGCCAGTTCGTGCCCTATTTCACGCGCAAGCCGTATTCGACCTACCATAAGGTCGGCGCCTTCGTGCCGCCGAAATAACTCCGCCATGGCTGAAAATCCCCGGGCGGCGCCCGTCGCGGC
>JBJXGH010000021.1:0-18827 GCA_046153685.1 Alphaproteobacteria bacterium | reverse complement strand
GCTTTTACATGGCGACGGCGCTCGGATTCGCACTGGCGACCATAGCCTGCGGGCTTTCCTCCTCGCTCGTTGAGGCGTTGATTTACCGTACCTTGCAAGGCGCCTTCGGCGCGGCGCTCATCCCGCTCGGCAATGCCATCGTGATGGACGCGTTTCCGCGCGCTCGCCACGGTCAGGCGACCGGCATGTGGATCGTCGTCGCCAATGTCGGCCCAGCTTTCGGCCCGATATTGGGCGCCGAATTGGTCCACGATCACGGTTGGCCATGGGTGTATTTTCTAACTGTTCCGCTTTCGCTCGGCGCCGCTCTGTCCACCTGGGCCTTCGTGCCGGCCAAGAAGCGGATGGCCGCGCCGAATTTCGATTGGTTCGGTTTCGCCTTCATGGCTGTTGGCTTTGGCGCGCTGCTGACCGCATTGTCGCGCGGCGAGCGACTGGATTGGTTCGAATCGACCGAGATTATCGCCGAATTGGCGATCACCGCGGCGGCGATCTATGGCTTTGTCATCCGCAGCGCCACGGCTCGGTCGCCCTTTGTCTCGCCGGGGCTGTTTCTCGACCGGAATTTCGTGATGGGCTGTATCTTCAGTTTTGTTTACGGCACGGTCGTCTATCAATCCGTATTTCTGATTCCGCTCCAGTTACAGAGCGTCGCCGGCTACGACATACTTGGTGTCGGCGAGCTTCTGGCCTTTCGTGGCTCGGGCGTGGTGCTCGGGGCCTTGGTCGTAGGTTTGTTGTCCGGCCGGCTGGATCCGCGTGTCTTGCTGATGGGGTCGATTTCATGCGGCGTGATCGCGGCCTATGCCATGTCGACCTGGTCAACCGATTTGCGCGCATTCGATGTCGCTTGGACAATTTTTTTGAGCGGCCTAAGCTCGTCCGCGTCCTACGTGCCGCTGACGGTTCTCACCTTTTCGACGCTGAACGAACGATTCCGCGCGGAAGGCATGGGTTTCTATTACGTGGTCTCCATGCTCGGGACTTCGGTCGGAACCGCGGTGATTTTCAACGTCTTTACCCGCTCAACGCGGATCAATCACGACGTCATGGTCGAGTTGCTCAATCCCTACAACGCGAGTTTTGGCTATGGCTTCGTGCCGCGCCTTCTGGCGAATCTCCAGTACGGCGGCCTTGCGGCGGTGGACGCGGAGATGGTCCGCCAAGCGACGATGATCGCGTACAATAATTGCTTTTATCTGATTGCGATTGTGGCGGCGGCGATGATTCCGATGTCCCTGACGATGCGCATGCCCAAAGGCAGAGAATGACGATCCGCGCGGGCCCAAGACCATGAGCGATATGCCGCAGAAGGTGGCTGAAACGGCCGCCCGCGCACCCGCACAGCGTATCGGACTGCGGGCCTGGTTGGCGCTCGTCGCCGGCGCATTCGGCACGGCTGCATATATGACGACGATGACGGCCACGGGCTCGGCCTTGCCACACATGCAGGGCACGTTTTCCGCCGCACCTGATCAGATGGCCTGGGTGCTCACGGCCTTCCTTGTCGGCACGACGGTTGCGACCGCATGCATAGGCTGGCTCGATACGCGTTTTGGCAGCCGCCGCTTGTTCCTTGTCGCGAGCTTTGGGTTTGCCGTGGCCACGGTGCTGTGCGGGTTATCCACGTCGCTGGTCGAGGCTTTGGTCTTCCGAACCTTGCAGGGCCTGTTCGGCGCAGCGCTGCTGCCGCTCGGAAATGCCATTGCGCTCGCGGCATTCCCGCGTGAACGCCAGGGCTTGGCGACCGCCATGTGGTGTGTGATCGGGAATTTCGCGCCTACGTTCGGTCCGTTCGTTGGTGCCAAACTGGTTCACGAATACGGCTGGGCCTGGGTGTATTTCTTGACCGTGCCGCTGTCGATCGGGGCGTTCTTGTTCACGCTCGCCTTCGTGCCTTTGAAGGAGCGTATCCGCCCGCCGAATTTTGATTGGTTCGGCTTCGCCTTCCTTGCTATCGCGATTTCGGCCTTGCTCACCATGCTGTCGCGTGGCGAACGCCTCGAATGGTTCGAGTCCCGTGAGATCGTACTCGAATTGGCTGTGGGCCTGACCGCGGCCTATGCCTTTGTCATTCGCATGGGGACGGCCGCGGCACCGTTCATTTCGCCGCCGTTGTTCCGCGACCGCAATTTCGCCATCGGCCTTAGTTTCAGCTTCGTCCACGGCGCCATCGTGTTCTTGCAACTTTTTCTAATTCCCCTGCAACTCCAATCCCTGGCTGGCTATGACATCGTCGGAGTGGGGGCGTTGCTCATTTGGCGCGGCTCGGGATTCATGGTCGGCGCCTTGCTGGTCAGTTGGATTTCCGACCGGGCCGATCCGAGATTTGTGCTGGCCGCCGGATTCGGCTGCGCTATCGTCTCGGCCTATTCCATGTCCACCTGGTCGATGGATTTGCGCGCGGTCGATGTCGCGTGGACCATCTTCCTCAACGGGGCGAGTTCCTCGGTCGCTTATATTCCGATGACGGTGCTGACCTTCTCCACGCTTGCGCCGCGGTTTCGCACCGAAGGTTTCGGTTTCTACTATGTCGTGTCATTTCTCGGCACCTCGGTCGGCACGGCGGTGATTTTCAACGTTTTGTCGCGCTCGATGCGCGTCAATCACGACGTGATGGCCGAAAGACTTAACCCCTACAACGAATTGATGACGTATGGCTTCGTGCCGCGATTGTGGTCGTTCGCGCGCCCCGGCGGGCTGTCCGGCTTGGATGCCGAGATTGGCCGCCAAGCGTCAATGATCGCCTACAACAACAGCTTTCTCTTGATTGCGCTGGGGGCGATCGCGATCGTGCCGTTCATCTTTTTCATGCGCCGTCCTAAAAGTTGAGGGCGAGTGCCGCACAAAGGCGAAGGGCGCCCGGTGGCGCCCTTCGGTTGACCTTCTATGCGGCGGGGGTTACTCGGCCGCCTGGCGCTGCAATTCCGCCGCCATGGGGCGCTGTTTGATGTCCGGGAACTTCGCTCCGCGGCGCGCGAGCTCCTTCTGAACCATCGGAATCACCTTGGAGCCCATTTCCTCCAGGGTACTCATGGCGCCCTGCTGCGGCACGCCGCCGAGCTGCACGTTCACTGCCACATGGCTGTGCTTCATCACGTCATAGTCGTGGAGTATCCGCTCGGCCACCGTCTCGGCGTCGCCGATGAGGTAGTTTCCCTCCATTTCGGCTATGGAAGGCTCGTTCGGCGCCGGCAGATCCTCGCAATAGATGCCATTGATCTTTGCATAGTTGAGGCGCAACGAGAGCGAGACGCGCGAGGAATAGCGCGCCCGCTCGGCGGCATCGCGTGCCTTGGCCTTGTCCTTCGTGATGTGGGTGAAGCGCATCAGCGAGAGCGGCATGGTTGCCGGATCCTTGCCGTTCGCGCGGTAGATTTCGTCGTAGGCGTCGCGGGTCTTCTTGATCGATTCGATGGGATTCCACGACGGCGTGAGAAAGGGCACATAGCCGCTTTCGGCCACGCGGCGCTGCATCTTCGGCGCGCCCATGAGGCCAGCGACCCAAATCTCCGGCATGGGCTTCTGTATGGGCTTAACCGCGATCTGCGTCTCGGGCAGCTGGTAGTGCTTGCCGTTATAGGTGAAATGGGGCTGCGTCAGGCCAAGCTCGATGATGTCGAGGATCTCGATGGTCCTCTCGACCGCCTCGGCCAGCTTCACGCGGAAGCGCACGAACTCGTAGTCCTGATAGCCCGCTCCGATACCGACGACCAGGCGGCCATTGGTGAGCACGTCGGCCTGGGCGATTTCCTGCAGGATTCGCGAAGGCTCGTAGAGCGGCAGGACGAGGACCGAGGTGCCGAACCGGATCTTCTTGAACTGTCCCGCGAAATAGAGGCAGGGAAAGAGCGGCGAGGGGCAGAGACTGTAATTGTTGAAATGGTGTTCGGCGAACCATGCCGTTTCCATGCCCATCTGTTCGGCGATTCGAATGTTCTCGCCGATGCGGTCATAGGTCAGACGATCGTCCCAGGTCTCGTCGCGCTTTTGCACCAGGCTGAACAGGTCGAACTTCATCGTTCGCTCTCCTTAAACGTCCGGAGGCCGGACGGGTCATGCGGGGTGCGCTAACAATCCAAAGTCCCGCATTGTTATCAATGCTTTGCAGGAGGTTGTTTGTTATAATTTGTTATAACATGTAGCGATTTTCGTCTCAAGCGCGTAGTGCTGGCGGCTGCTTGGCGCCTAGCGCGTCTTCGATGTGCTGGGCCGAATACCGGATATCGTATTCGATCGCGGCGCGGAGCGCCCCCGCATCGCGCTCGCCGAGGGCGCGCGCGGCGCGGTCGTGATTCTCGATCCCTTTCCCGGCCAGGCCGAACCCGGGATAAATAAGATTTACATAAGCTCCCGTCCGCAGCCACAGCGCCTCGATCATGCGCAAGAGCGTGGGCATGCGTGCCGCCTCGTAGATTCCGAAATGGAACTGACGGTTGGCGTAAATCGCGGCCTTGAAGTCCTTCGCCAGCGTTGCCTGTTTCAACCGGGCGTTCGCCGCGACGATCGCATGAATCTCGGTGAGTTTTGCGCGCTCGACAGCGATTTCTGCCGCAAGGCACTCAAGCGCGATCCGAATCCGCATGATCTCGGCCAAGCGGTCGAGGCTGAGGCGCGGCACGATCATCGAGCGATTGGCCGCGGAATCGAGGACGCCCTCGGCAGCGAGGATATTCAGGGCCTCACGCGCGGGCGTCGGACTGACGCCGAGCGCCTTGGCGACCGAGCGTATGGTGATCTTCTCGCCAGGCGCAAAGGTGCCGCCCGTCAAGGCCGCGCGCAGCCTTGCCGTGACCTGCTCGGTCAGGGTTCCGCCGCGCTCGATGGCGGCTAGGCGTACCCAAGGCATGGTTATTGCGCCGCCGAGAGCTTGTAGTCGATGCCTGTGCGCAACGCACCGGGCTTGCCACCGATCCGATCGAGATCGGGTAGTGCGCGGCGCACGAGCGGCATGACTTCGGTTATGAATCGCTCGAGGCTGCGTCGCGATTTTGCCATGTCGAAGGCGCCGCACTGCATGAACAGCGTGTAGTGGAAAGGCGTAAGAGACTGGATTTCGGCGACGATGCGCGCGGCGCAATGCTCGGGGCTGCCGATGAGGCAGTTGTCCACGATCTGCTCGAGGCTAGGCTCGTCCTTGGCGGGTAAATCCTGGGGCAGGGTGCCGGTGAATTTGCCGTAATCGAAGCGCAGCGACACTGCGACGCGCGTGGAATAGCGGAAACTCTCGGCGGCGGCCAACGCATCCGCGCGGTTATCGGTTATGTGGGTAAAGCGCATGACCGAAAATGGAAAGTCCGCCGGCGCGGTGCCGACGAGGCGTCCGACATCCCTGTAGGCTGCGAGCTGTCGCTCGACCAGCGAGATGTCATTCCATCCGGGCGCAAGCAGGGGTACGTATCGCCGTTCGGCGGTGCGCTTGCGAATTCCAGGGTGGTTGAGCACGCCCGCGACATAGACAGGGTCGAATTTTCGGCCGGTCCGGATTGCGATGCGCGCCTCCGGATAATTGTAGTAACGGCCGCGATAGGCGAATTCGCCCTGGGTCAGGGCGAGTTCCATGATGTCGAGAAATTCCATGTAGCGGTCGCCGCCCTCCTTGAGGTCGATCTTGAACCGCTCGAATTCGTACGGCTGATACCCCGTGCCGAGACCCAAAACGAACCGGCCCTCGCTCATGATGTCGAGCATGCCGATTTCCTGCACCAAGCGAACCGGCTCGTAGAGTGGAAGCAGCAATACTCCCGGCGCGAGCTTGATGCGCTTGGTTTGCGGTGCGCACCAGGCGGCCATGACCATGGGCGAGGCGCACAGGCTATAGGTTGAAAAATGATGCTCGGCGAACCACGCCATTTCAAAGCCGGCCTGATCGGCCGTCTTCACCATGTCCAAGGTATGGGCGTACACCTCCTCGGGTCGGGTGGCGGGGTCACGCATTTGCATCAGATTGAAGAGGCCAAAATGCATGGCGATTTACCCCGTCATTGCCGGGGGAGTTTATAGCCGACCTGGCGGTCCGGACGAACACCTGTTTGGGGCGTGGTCGGGCCGTATCTGGCGCGGGCGCGGGCGGGCTGCTAACGTTCGCGTGCGCCGGCGCCTTCGGGGGGAGCCATGGATAACGTCTCGGTGGATATTTTCGACCCGCGCGTCTATGCGGCGCAGCGGCGGCCCTTGCTTGATGCGGAGACTCTGCCGCCGTGGTGCTACACCTCGGATACGTTCTACAAGCGCGAGGTCGAAACAATTTTTATGAAGGTGTGGAACTTTCTCGGCCGCACCGATCAGATCCCCAATCCCGGCGATTACTATGCGCTCGATTTCGCGGGCGTACCGCTGGTGATCGTGCGCGATCGGGACAACCAGGTTCGCGCCTTCGCCAATACCTGCCGGCACCGCGGCTCGCTTTTGCTTGACGCCGGGACTGGTAATTGCCGCGCCATCAAGTGCCCCTATCACGGCTGGGTTTACGGCCTCGACGGCGCGCTTTCGGGCGCGCCGGATATGGAGCAGGCCAAGGGATTCCAGCGCGAGGATTTCGGCCTGGTGCCGATCAGCCTCGATGTTTGGGGTGGATTCATGTTCGTGAATTTCGACCCCAAGGCGATCCCGCTGGCCGAGTTCCTCGGCGATTTGCCCGGAATTCTCGCCTCGCACGATCTCGACCGCATGAAGACCGTCCGTAGGCGCGAATACATCCTCGAATGTAACTGGAAGCTCTTCGTCGAAAACGCGATGGAGGGCTATCACATCCCGACCGTGCACCAAGCCTCCATCAGCAAGCACAAGGCGAAGAAGCCGGCGGTGCAGAAGGTCAAGGGCGAGTTCGTGCTGCTCTACACCCAGCAAAAGGGCACGCGCGCCCTCATGCCGGGCGATACGGGTTTTCCCGAAATCACGTCCTTGGACGAACGCGCGCAAAACGGCTCGTTCTATCCCAATATCTACCCGAGCACGATGTTCTGCTGTACCCAGGATTGCATGTGGTATCTCGAAGTCCATCCCATGGGGCCGCACCGCATGAAGCTCATCCACGGCGCGTGTTTTCCTGAATCCGCGATTCGGCGTAACGATTTCTCCGAGGTGGTGTCGCGCTATTACAAGCGCTGGGACAAGACCGCAGACGAAGACAACCACATCTCCGAAGTTCAGCATCGCGGCCTTCTCTCGCCGCTCGCCGAGACCGGGCGCATGTCCTATCTTGAGCCCTTGGTGCATACCATCGGCAATTGGGTGCTCGACCGCGTGCTCGGCCAATCGACGCCTGCGGGCCGCGACGGTCTTTACGACTGACACTCTTCGATTTTCTGAGGGGAGAGACGCACATGATTGCTTTTGATCGCGGTGAATACGTCGGCCGCCTGGCCAAGACCAAGGCGCGCATGCAGCAGGCGGGGATCGACGTGTTGCTGGCGGTGGATCCGGCCAACATGAACTATCTGTCCGGCTATGACGGCTGGTCGTTCTATGTCCACCAGGTGCTGATCGTATCGGTGGCGCAGGAGGAGCCGGTGTGGATCGGCCGCGGCCAGGACGCCAACGGCGCCAAGGTCACGACTTTTCTCGAGCATGCGAACATCATCGGCTATCCGGACGATTACGTTCAGTCCACGGTGAAACATCCGATGGACTTTGTGGCGGATTTCCTGAAAAGCCGAGGCTGGGACAAGGGCGGAATCGGCGTCGAGATGGACGCCTATTATTTTACCGCCGCCGCGATCGACTCGTTGCGCCGCAATCTGCCAAACGCGCGATTCAAGGACGCGACATCGCTCGTCAATTGGGTGCGCATCGTCAAATCGGCGAAGGAAGTCGAATACATGCGCCAGGCATCGCGCATCATGGAAAAGGTCATGAACGCGGCGCTCGATGGCATCGTGCCGGGCAAGCGCCAATGCGATCTGGTTGCCGAGATTCTCGACGCACAGACGCGCGGCACGCCCGAGTACGGCGGCGAGTACGCCTCCATCGTGCCCATGCTGCCTACTGGGAAGGGGAGTTCCGCGCCCCATCTCACCTGGTCGGACGAGAAATTCAAATCGGGCGAGATGACGATTTTTGAATTGGCGGCGGTGCGTCACCGCTATCACTGCCCGCTGGCGCGCACCGTGTTTCTCGGCAAGGTGCCGCAAAAGATGGCGGATTCGGCGAAGGTCGTGGTTGAGGGCCTGACCGCGGCGCTGGGCGCGGCCAAGACCGGTGCAACCGGTGAGGACGTCGAAGCCGCTTGGCGCCGTACCATCGCCAAGAGCGGAATCAAGAAAGATTCGCGTATCGGCTATTCCATCGGGCTCAATTACCCCCCCGATTGGGGCGAACACACGCTATCGTTGCGCCCAGGGGATAAGACCGTGCTCGAGGCGAACATGACAATTCACTGTATTCCGGGAATTTGGGTCGATGACTGGGGCATCGAGATCAGCGAGCCGTTCCGCGTGACGGATTCGGGCGGCGAGCCGTTCTGCGCGATCGCGCGCCAGCTCTTCGTCAAGAATTGAGCGAGTTAGCGGCCGTCGAAATCCTTCGGATCCCATAGCAGGACGAAGTCCTTCACCTTCCATTCGGTCGCGTAGCCGAATTCGGACAGATCCTTGATCCGCATGGGGTAGAGAATCCCATCGAGGTGGTCGCATTCATGCTGCAGCACCATGGCGTGAAAGCCGCGCGCCTCGACGGCCGTCGGCCGGCCGTCGAGGGTCTGGTATTCGCAGCGAATATGGGCGTGGCGTTCGACCTTGCCGACCATGTCGAGAAGCGACAGGCAGCGCTCGTAATTGGCGATCTTTTTATCCGAAAGCGGCGTGATGACCGGGTTGATCAGCGTCGTCCAATCCAGCGGCTTGGTTTGGGCGCCGGGCGGCATGCGGTCCGCCATCAGGCGGTAAATCACCACGCGCTTGGAGACATAGACCTGCGGCGCGGCGAGGCCGTTGCCGCCGATATCCTCAAGGGTTTCGCGCATGTCGGCGACCAAGTGGCGGATTTCGGGCGCGCTCGGGTCGGCGACCGGTTCGGCGATCTTGCGCAAGATCGGATGCCCCATCTTCGCGATTTTGAGGATGGCCATGGGTATCCCTTGGAATTCAGCGGCGCTTGCCGCGTGCCTTGGACTTGCTCGGCTTGGCGGCGGACTTGGCGCGGGCCTTGGGCTTGGGCAAGGATTTCGGTTTCGACTTCGGTGCCGCCTTGGACTGGGGCTTGGGGGCAGGTTTCGAGCGGGTGCGCAACGTCGCGGCGGCTTTCGCCTGCGTTGCTTTGGGCTTACTTGCCGGCTTGGCGCCGGGCATGGCGGAAAATTTCGGCTGAGGCAGAGGTTTGCCGGCGAGAACCGGGCGACGCGGCGCGGGGCCGTCGCCGGGTGAATAGCGAATCGAGGTTACGCGCAAAACCCGGTCGCCGGCGGGACGCTCCCAAGTGACCACGCCGCCTATGCGCGCGCGCATGAGGGCGCGGGCGAGCGGCGATACCCAGCTCACCCGGCCAGTTGATACATCTGATTCGTCCTCGCCGACGATCTGGAAGACGTGCCGTCCGCCATCCTCGTCGGTTACGCCGACTGTTGCGCCGAATGCGACTTCGTGCGGGGGCTGTTGGGACAAATCGACCAGAACCGAGCGTTCAATACGCGCATCGAGATAGCGCAGATCGCGCTCGACATGACGCAAAACCTCGGCGGCGCCGATATCGGTCTCGGATTCCTTGAGCAAGGATTTGCGCCGCTCAATAAGCGCCGCGCGCTCGGCTTCGATTTTCGCGAGGCCGGCGGCCGTCACATAGTTGGGATGCGGGCTCTGGGGCCGCTCCGGCAGGGGATCGACGACCGCATCGCCTTCCTGCTCCTTTATGAATGCGCGACTCATCACGGGTCGGCTCCCTCCTTCGAGCCTTGGGGCTTTGTTGGAGTATATTCAGCCTGTTCGAAAGCGTAAGGGGGGGCAGGTTAATCGCAGCGGCCAGCTTGAGTTAAAATTCACTCAAGATAATATTATGTATTATAATGCTTTATATAGGAATTATAATCTTATTTCTGCACCGAGCGGCGGGCGATCACGGCGGCCGTGCTGGCACCGATCAATGCCATCATCATGAACAGGGCGCAAAGTGCGAAGACCAGTTCCGGTCGGCCATGGTCGATAACCAGACCGAAAATCAAGGGCGAGGCCGAAGCGCCGATCTCGATCCCGGTCGAAAGGAAGCCGAAAACCCGACCCGATGCCCCCACTGGGGTTAGCGAACGCACGATCATGTCCCGCGAGGGTAAAATCGATCCAAGCATGAACCCAGCGACCCCCAGCGCGGCCGCGCAGCCAAGGACCCCGAAAGGCAGGAAGGCGATGGCCAAGACTGCGGAGGACGAGGCGATAAAGCCCGCCGCCGCCACCAATTCATACCGTTTTGTCCGATCGGCGATCTGGCCGCCGACGAGAACCCCGACGCAGGCGCCCACGAGGAAGGACGTGAGACCGGCATTGGCTTGGATGAGGTCGAGGCCGCGCAGATCGTGAAGCGCCGTCGCGGTGAAGCTATTGAGGCCGACCGTTGTCATGGCGTTCATGACGAAATAGCCGAACATCACCAGGATTCCGGGATGCATCAATATGCTGAGGCCGTGCCCATTTTTTCGGCCCGCGACGCCAGGTTCCTTGGGCTGACGCTCGCCCGCTCCCGAGTCGAGATGGCCGCGCTGGACATACAGCAGGGCGGCTACCGCCAAACCGATCGCCGCCGCCGCGAACATCGCCGAGCGCCAGCTCCAGAGAGACGCAAACAGGGTCATGAGCACGGGCGCCGCGGTCCAGCCGAGATAACCCGAAAAGGTATGCAGGCTATAGGCGCGGCCGACGCGTTCGCTTCGTACCGCATGCGACAGGATTGCGTAGTCGGCGGGATGGAAGACGCTATTGGCGAGGCCGAGCGCAACCGCGAGCGCTGGCAGCCAAAGATACGACGGAGCAAGGCCCATGAGCCCGATTGTCGTCGCCATGACGGTCACGCCGATGATGAGCACCCAGCGCGCGCCCAGGCGGTCAACTACGATTCCCGTCGGCACCTGGCCAAAGCCCGCCGACATGGCAGCGACGGTGATGACGGCGCCAAGCTCGGTGTTCGTGGCGCCCATCTCGGCCCGTAAGAGGGGAAAGAGGGGCGGCAAAGCCATCATATAAAAATGGCTCATCAGATGGCCGATGCCGACGAGCCCGATGATGCGTCCGTCGTTCGCGGCGGGGATTGCGGTGGCGGTCATATTGGCGTGGCAGTTTCGATCTGCGCGGCTAGGAACACAAGCGCACTGTGGGCGCGCATGGAGTTTGGCGAGCCGAAAGCGGACTAAACGGGCCTCCGAGCATGGATGAGCGGGCTCAGCGCCGAGGTCGAGGCCCAGAATTGCCAATTGGGGTCTAAACGGGACCCCTTGATCGGCGCGCAAATGGGAGCCCCGGTTGGAGCGCGCAGGCGCGATGCGCGGAGCCGTGAGGCGGGACACGCTTTCGCGACGGTCGTTTTAGTGGCGACTAAGCGATTGCGCCCTGGCGCGGCATCCACGTCCATGTCCCGTTGCGGCGCGTCCCAGCCTTCCCATGGCAAGCGCCAGGCGTAAGGCGGGGCCTTGCGCGGCTATTGGCGAGTGGCCACCGGGCGATTGCGGGCTGCGCTCACGCGCCCGATTGGCTAAAGTCGAGCGCGGGCGCTCGCGCGTCCGAGGACAACCGTCCAAACGAATGGACATCCGAACCAATGGGGCATCCGTCATGACGATCAAACGCATCGAGTGCGGCCCGCGCATGAGCCGCGCCGTGGTCTGCAACAACATGGTCTATCTCTCGGGTCTTACCGCCGACGACACCTCTGCCGACGTCAAGGGCCAGACCGAGCAGATTCTGGCCAAGATCGACAAATACCTCCGCGAGGCGGGCTCGGAGAAATCCAAGCTGGTGACGGCAAATATCTGGCTCTCCGATATCCGCACCTTCAACCAGATGAACAAGGCCTGGGACGCCTGGGTATCGCCGGGCAATACGCCAGCACGGGCTACGGTTCAATCCGACCTAGCCAATCCGCAGCTTCAGGTCGAAATCATGTGCGTGGCATCGCTCTGACGTCGAGCTTTGCGTTCGCGCGCCGACCCGCTGGCCGAATCGCGATTTCGCCGGCGGGTTGGCCGCACCTGCGGGGGTTGTCATGACCATCGGCGCGGCGGTCCGGTCGACCACCTCGGGCGGCATTCGAATTGAGAGCTTCGTGGGCGAGGCCGCCTATAGCTTCGCGCCCGAGCTTGCGCGGCTGCGCATCGAGGTGTTTCGCGACTTCCCATATCTTTACGACGGTGACCTCGCGTACGAGGAAGGCTATATCCGCACCTACATGAAATCGACGGACAGCGTGATCGTAATAGCCTTCGACGGCGCGCGCGTCGTCGGCGCGGCGACCGCCCTGCCGCTAGCGCACGAGCCAGAACGTGTGCGCGGCGGCTTTGCCTCGCTGGGCTATGACGTGGACAAGATTTTTTATTGCGGCGAATCGGTGTTGAAGTCCGACTACCGCGGGCGAGGCGTCGGCGTCGGCTTCTTTGATCACCGCGAGGCGCACGGCCGGTGGCTCGGCCGCTTCGACCTCGTGGCGTTTTGTGGCGTGGTGCGGCCTCCCGATCATCCGCGCCGACCAAGGGGCTATGTGCCGCTCGATGCATTTTGGCAAAAACGCGGGTACCGCAAGGTCGAGGGATTGACCGGCACGATAGCATGGCGCGATCTCGACGAGTCGGCTCCGACGCCGAAGACGATGCAGTTTTGGATGAAGGAACTTAAAGCGTGAGCTCCCTGCGCGTGGCCGCATGCCAATATCCCATCGAGGAGGTGGGCAGTTGGGAAAATTATCTCGGCAAGCTCGATTATTTGGCGGGCGAGGCGGAAGGCGCGAATCTTCTGGTATTCCCGGAATACGGCTCGATGGAACTCGTGTCGCTTGTGTCGGCCCAGGCGCGCGGCAATCTCGCGAGCGAGCTCGAAGCCCTGCAGGAATGGCTGCCGCGCTTCCTGGACGCGCACGAAAAAATGGCGCGGGTTCGAAAATCCTATGTGCTGGCGGCGAGTTTTCCCGCCCGCGTGGCGGATGGCAGCTATCGCAACCAAGCCTGGCTGTTTGGCCCGAACGGCACGCGCGAAGTTCAAGAAAAACTCCAGATGACTCGGTTCGAGGCGGAAATCTGGGGGGTTTCGCCGGGCGAGGAACTGCGCGTATTCGACACCGATTTCGGCCGGATCGGCGTGGCGATTTGTTACGACGCCGAATTTCCACGCCTCGTGCGTGCACAGGTCGAAGCGGGCGCGGACATTATTCTCGTGCCGAGTTGCACGGACGGACCCGCGGGTTGGAATCGCGTGCGCCTGTCCGCCCAAGCCCGCGCTCTGGAGAATCAATGCTTCGCCGTGCAGTCGCCGACGATCGGGGACGCGCCGTGGAACTTCGCCGTTGATCGTAATCACGGCGCCGCCGCCGCGTTCGGGCCATGCGATCGGGGTTTTCCGTCAGATGGCGTCATCGCCCAGGGGCAGGTGAATGAACCGGGCTGGGTGTTCGCGGAGCTCGATCTTGAGGCGCTCAAGGCGCTGCGCGCCGATCCGCAAGTATTCAACTCAGCCGATTGGGCGAAGGCCGAGAATTTTCTCGCGGCCCCCCCGCGCTTGGGCAAGGTTTAAGACCGAGATCAGGCAAGGCGTAAGCCTGGACGGCGGCGGCCGCTCCAGCTATGCATCGCCTCGCATCGTATCGCCACGCTTACAGGGACCTCGAACATGTCGCGCGCCAAGACCGAAACACTCATTCGCCGCTATTACGCCGCCTTTAACGCCCAAGACATGGGGACATTCCTTTCGTTGCTCGATGTGCGCGTGGCGCACGATCTGAACCAAGGCGGGCGCGAAATCGGCCGGACGAAGTTCGCGCGCTTCATGGCGCGGATGAATGCGTCCTATCGCGAGCGATTGACCGGCATCCGGGTCATGGCCTCGGCCGACGGCAAATTCGCCGCCGCCGAATTCATGGTCCACGGTCGTTACCTCAAGACCGACAAGGGCCTGCCGAAGGCGACGGGCCAGCGTTACAAATTACCGGGTGGGGCGTTCTTCGACATTCGCCGCGGACGCATCGCGCGCATCACGAACTACTATAATCTCCAGGAGTGGCTGACGCAGATCCGCTGAGGTGGAAAAGGCCTGAGGCGGAAAAGGAGTGGATCGCATGCTCGGAATATTGTCGGCGCGGCGGTGGAGTTTTTGCGTGCTCGCGCTCGTTCTGCCGCTCACGCTCGGCGGTTGCGGTGTCAACGAAATTCCGACTCTGGACGAAGCGGCAAAGGCCGCTTGGGCGCAGGTGGAAAATCAATACCAGCGCCGCGCCGATCTCATTCCCAATCTCGTCGAAACCGTCAAAGGCTTCGCCGCGCAAGAGCAGCAAGTTCTGACCGAGGTCGTCGAGGCGCGCGCCAAGGCGACCCGGTTTCAGATACCGGCCGATTTGCTGACCAACCCCGAGGCCTTCCAACAATTTCAGGCCAATCAACAAGCCCTCTCCGGCGCGCTCGGCCGATTGTTGGCGGTTTCGGAGGCCTATCCGCAATTGAAATCGAACGAGAACTTCCTGGCCCTGCAATCCCAACTCGAGGGCACCGAGAATCGCATCGCCGTCGCGCGGCGCGATTACATCGAGGCCGTGCGCGCGTACAACACCGAATTGCGCACCTTCCCAGGAATCATTTGGGCCATGACGCTGTATCGCAGCCATAAACCTAAGGAAGGCTTCTCCGCCGAGCCGGGCGGCGAGGTGGCGCCAAAGGTTAAGTTCTAGGCTTCACAGCCATGGCGCTGGAGCTTTTGCGCGCGGGGCGAAGGCGCGGCGGCGCGGTCCGGTGGGTATTCGCGGCCGTGCTTTCGATTTGCGCGTGCGCCGCATGGGCGGCGCCCCGCTATCCCGCCCTTGAGGGCCGCGTGGTGGACGGCGCCGGTATGATCCCCAGTGCCACGCGGGCGCAACTGTCCCAATTGCTCGAAGCGCACGAACGCAAGACCTCGAACCAAGTGGTCGTCGTCACCATCGCGTCGCTCGACGGCCAGGACATCGCCGAATACGGCGTCGGCCTCGGGCGCGCATGGAAATTGGGTCAGGGCGAGCGCAATAACGGCGCCATCGTGCTGATCGCGGCGAAGGAGCGATTGGTTCGCATCGAGGTCGGGTATGGCCTCGAAGGCGCGCTCACAGACGCTCGCGCGCGTCTTATCATCGAGCGCGAGATGGTGCCGCGCTTTCGTGCGGGCGATATGGCGGACGGCATCGTCGCTGGAACCATGGCGGTTCTGGCCAGCGTCGAAGGCACCTACGAGGCAAAACCTGGCGCAGACAATACGCCAGGCGGCGCCGATTGGATGGCACTCTTGCCCTTGGTCGTGTTCGTCGTTTTCGGTGTTCTTGGCCAAATGAATCGCCGCCGGGGCCTTGGCGTCAATCCGTGGCTGTTGGACGGACCTTGGGGGGCGCGCCCGGGCGGTCGGATCGGAGGATTGGGCGGCGGTATCGGCCGGGGATTGGGCGGCAGGTCGGGCGGATTTACCGGCGGCGGCGGATCTTTCGGCGGTGGTGGGGCGACGGGAAGATGGTGACAACGCTGTTTTCTCCCGCCGAGCGCGCGCGAATCGAGGTGGCGATCAAGGCCGCTGAATCCGGGACCTCGGCCGAATTCGTCTGCGTGGCCGCGCGGGCGTCTGAAAGCTACTTGTTCGCGCCCGTGTTGTTTTCGGCCGTAGCGGCCTTGGCTTTCCCGGTGCTGCCCTGGCTAGCCGGGGCGGACGTGCCGCATATGGCCGTGGTTCAGGTCCTGGTGTTCGTTCTGCTCGTGGCGGCTTTGTCGCCACGCGCCATCGCGGCGAGGCTTGCGGGCAAGGCGCAGTGCGATCGCGCGGCGCGGCGCTTGGCGCGGGAGGCGTTTTTCAACCTCGGCTTGGCGCACACGCGCGACCGCACGGGCGTGCTTTTGTTCGCCTCATTGGCTGAGCACCATGTCGAGGTCATTGCCGACGAGGCGATTCACGCCCTGGCCAAGGACGAGGCTTGGCAGGGGGTCGTCGAGCGCTTCACGGCGGCGTTAAAGCAGGGGCGGGTGGCCGACGGCTATGCCGCCGCGCTTGGCGAGCTCGACACAATTCTCTCGCGCCTTGCTCCGCGCCGGCCGGACGATGTCAACGAGATCAAGGACCGGCTAATCGAAATTGCCTGATACGGATCGCATTGGCCGAGTAAGCGGCAGCCTAGAAAAACGAAGAGCCGGGATTGCTCCCGGCCCTTCCATCGCGCGGCGATTGCCGCGCCAATGTTGTCTCGATTACGGCGCCTGAATGCGCTTCACCGAATCCACAATGGCGGCGCACGGCACGCACTTGGGATCCTTGGCGGCGAGGGTCGAGATAACCTCAAGTTCCTTATCGAGCTTCGCCTTCATGGCGTCTTGGGCGGCCATCCCATCGGCAAGCGCCTTCTCGGCCGCGGCCTGGCCGTCCTTGGCACCCTGAAGATCGCCGACGGCCTTTTCGGCCGCGGCCTTCGCTTCCATGGCCTCGCCGCGCAGCTTGCCCTTGGTGCCTTCGCCCATCAGCGCCCAGATAATGGCGAGTACGGCGATGACGCCCGGAATAATCATCTTCATCTTGTCCGACATATTGCTTCTCCAGTGGCGGTTGTCTTGATCATCTGGCCGGGATTATGACCTTGAAAACCAATAAATCCAGTGCGGCTTTGGCTTGAGCTTCAAGTCCGCAACACCGCCCAAAGCTGCTCGCGCGGGACCGGCATATCGGGAACACGCGCCGTCCCGGCCTCTCTGCCTTGCTTGCCATGTGCCAGGGCATCTGCGACGGCATTTATGATCGCGGGCGGCCCGCCGACACAACCCGCCTCGGCGCAACCCTTGACGCCCAAAGGGTTGGCGGGACTAGGGACTTCATTCCAGCGCAGGGCGGGGGCAGGAAAATCGGCGGCGCGCGGCAAGGTATAATCGAGGAAAGAACCGGTCAGGGGCTGGCCACTTGCGTCGTAGCGCGCGCCTTCGAGAACGGCCTGCCCAAGGCCCTGGGCGAGCGAGCCGTGAATCTGCCCTTCGACGAGGACAGGGTTGAGGATTCGTCCGAAATCGTCAACCGCACTGTAGCGTGCGAGTTCAAGCGCGCCCGTCTCGGGATCGATCTCGACCTCGGCAATATGGCAGCCATTCGGAAACGAATAGCCTTCCTGGGCGTATTGCGCTTGAGCCACGAGGCCGGGCTCGATTTCGGCGGGCAATTTCGCCGGCTCGAAGGCGCGGCGCACGACCGCGTCCCACCCGATGGCTTTATCCGTTCCAGTGACCGCGAATCGCCCCCCGCCGCCCGGGGCGTCTTCGAACGTCATGTCGATTTCAGCTGCTTCCAACATATGCGCGGCGATGCGCGTCATTTTCTCGACGATGCGCGTGGCTGCGCGTTGGATGGCGGGGCCGGTGATTTGGAGCGAGCGCGAGCCGCCCGTGCCCCGGCCATAGCTAATCGAGGCGGTGTCGCCTTGAAGAATACGGATGCGAGCCATCGGCAGACGCAGGAAATCGGCCCCGAGCTGCGCCCAGGCAGTCTCGTGGCCCTGGCCGTTCGACTGCGTGCCGACGCCGATGGTCACCTCGCCAGACGCATCGACTTTGATTTTCGCATGCTCGGAATGGCCGATGCCGCAGATCTCGGTATAGAACGCGAGGCCGATGCCGCGCCGGCGGCCGCGGGCGTGCGCCTCCGTCCGCCGCGCGGGGAAACCGTCCCAATCGGCGAGTGCCAAGGCATCGGCGAGATTTTTTTCGTAATCCGCGCTGTCGTATTGCAGATTCGTGGGCGTGCGATAGGGAAATGCTTCGGGGGGGATGAAATTCCGTCGGCGGATCTCGGCCGGTGCCAAGCCGAGCTCGCGCGCGGCCTGATCGACCAGGCGTTCGACGGCATAGGCGGCCTCCGGGCGGCCCGAGCCGCGATAGGCCTCGACGGGCGTGGTGTTGGTGAACACGCAGCGTACCCGCGCGTGAACGACCGGGATGCGGTACACGCCGCAATGCATGGCCGCCGCCGGCACGGTCGGCACCTCGGGTTGAAAGGCCGAAAGATAGGCGCCCATATTGGCCGTGGTGCGAACGCGCAACGCGAGAAAGCGCGCATGGGCATCGAGCGCGAGCTCGGCATGGGTGACTTGGTCGCGCGCATGGGTATCGCTAAGGAACGCCTCGCTGCGTTCGGGCGTCCATTTGACCGCACGGCCAAGACGCTCTGAGGCCCACAGACACAGCATGTATTCGGGATAGGGCACGGTCTTCATACCGAAACCGCCTCCCACATCCGGTGTTATCACCCGCACACGGTGGCCCGGCACGCCCAGGATGGTTTCGACATGGGCACGCATATTGTGCACGCCTTGCGAGCCGACATGGAGGGTATGGCCGATGGCGGGGTCGTATTCGGCTACGGCGCCGCGCGGTTCCATCGAGGCGACGACGATACGGTTGTTCACGAGATCGAGGCGCGTGACATGCGCCGCCGAGGCAAATGCGTGCTCGGCTTCGTTGCTGTCACCCAGTTCCCAGTCGAGACAAAGATTGCCCTCGTCCCATACCGTCGGGGCGCTCGCCAAATCGGCGCCTGCCGTATCGGCGATGGCGGGCAGCGTTTCGTATTCGACCACGATGGACTCGGCCGCGTCGCGTGCCGCCGCGCGGCTCTCGCCAACGACGAAGGCGACGGCGTCACCGACAAAGCGCACGCGCGCGGGTT
>JBJXGH010000028.1:0-4209 GCA_046153685.1 Alphaproteobacteria bacterium | reverse complement strand
CCGATCTGGCCCTTCTCGTTTTGACGTCCTGGTCCGGTTTGGGTAGGTCCGGTTTGGGTAGGCCCGTCTTGGTGGGCCTTGCGCCGCCAGCGCGGAATGTTAGCGTTCCAGCGCTCACGCCAGTTCTGGATCCGGCCACACCGCTTGGTCCATAACCATCAGCTTATGACCATCAGCTTATGACCATCAGCTACGCCGATTTCGACCAGTTGGACATTCGCGCCGGTACCGTGGTGGCCGTCGAGCCTTATCCCGAAGCGCGCAAGCCGGCCTACAAACTGAGCGTCGATTTTGGCCCCGAGATCGGCGTGAAGCGTAGCTCCGCCCAGCTGACGACGCACTACACGCCCGCGCAACTCCTCGGCCGCCAGGTCGCGGGCGTGGTCAATTTTCCGCCCAAGCAAATCGGCAAGTTCATGTCCGAGGTGTTGATCGTCGGCTTTCCCGACGAGGCGGGTGCCGTCGTGCTCCTAGGTGTTGACCGCGCGGTTCCGAACGGCGGAAAGCTCTTCTAGCGGCACCTCGCGGCGCAATCGTTTTGCTGGCAATCGCCGCGCCCGAGCGCGGCTGACCCAAGCGAAGCCGGGAGCGGATTGCGATCATTCAATGTCGATTGAACGTCTCGGCTCGAAGGTGTGCGCGCCAAAGCCGATGGCATTCGAGACTGCGACGGTCTATAGCGGCAGGCGCGCGGTTGCGCGCAACCCACCGAGCGGCGAATCCTCGAGCGTTACGTCGCCGCCGTGTCCGCGCAAAATATCGCGCGCGATGGTCAAGCCCAAGCCCACCCCGCCCGTGGCCGGATTGCGCGAGCTTTCGAGACGCACGAAAGGCCGGAAGGCGTCCTCGCGCTTGTCGGCCGCGATGCCGGGGCCGTCGTCGTCGATGGTGATTTCGATCGAATCGCCGCGCCGCGCCGCCGCGATCGCAATCTTGCGGCCATGGCGCGCCGCGTTGCCCACGAGATTCGACAATGCGCGCCGCAGGGCGTCGCGGCGCGCGGGCAGGCTCAGCGCATGCGCGGCGTCGAGCGAGATTTTCGTGCCGTCGCGCCTTGCGCTCTCGACGATATCGTTGAGCAGCGCGTGGATGTCGGTGTCTTGCGGGGCCTCCGTGCCCTCGCCGCGCACGAAAGCCAAATAGCCATCGACCATGCGCTCCATCTCGACGATGTCCGATTGCATGTCCAATGCTTCCTGGCCCTGGGGCAGCATGGCCAGCTGGAGCTTCAGGCGCGTGAGGGGGGTGCGCAGGTCGTGCGAAACACCCGATAACATATCGGTGCGCTGCTGGATTTGGCGCTTGATGCGCTCGCGCATGCCGAGGAAGGCGGCGGCGGCGCGACGCACTTCGGTCGCGCCCGAGGGCTTGAAGTCGGCGACGTCGCGGCCCTTGCCGAAACTTTCCGCGGCGGCGGCAAGCCGCAGGATGGGGCGCACCTGATTGCGCATGAACAGCATCGCGACCGCGAACAGCGCCGCCGAGGTGCCGAACATCCACAGCAGAAAAACATAGGTCGTGACGCTCGACAGCCGCTTGCGGTTGACGAGCACATGCAGGACGCCGTCGGGCAGTTGCGCGGTGATCTCGACGTCCTTCTCGTGCCTCTTGGTATCGTAGCGGTAGGGTTTGAGCAGATGGTCGTCGAGTGCCTGGGTCAGCCAGGTCTCGACCATGCCGCGCGGCTTGGGCGGCGGCAGGTTCGGCAGGATTTCGCCGCGCACCAGATGAATGCGCAGCCCCAGATGATTGAGTGCAAGATCCTGCACCTGAGCGAAGCCTTCGGGGCCCGGCCGGTCGTGCATCATCTGGATGACGATGGCGATATCGCCCGCGACCGAATAGGCGAGGCGGCGCGTGACCGTTTCCCAATGCCGGTCGTAGAAGACGACGGTCGTGACCACCTGCAAGAGAACCATGGGTGCCATGATGATGAGCATGGCGCGCCATAACAGGCGGCGGGGCAGGAGACGCTTAATGACGGCGGCGAGTTTCATTGCGGGCGGGCGTGATTTGGGGCGCGGCTCAATCGGGTCGCAAAACATAACCGCGACCGCGAACGGTCACGAGATAGCGCGGCAGCTTGGGGTCGGCCTCGATCTTGCGCCGCAGGCGCGTGACTTGAACGTCTATGGCGCGCCCGCCGGCCGCGGCTTCCATGCCGCCGTCGAGGGCGGGGCCCAAGGCTTGGCGCAATTCCTCGCGCGCGAAGATCTCGCCGGGCCGTTCGGCGAGGATCTTGAGCAACCGCGCTTCGCCTTGCGACAGGCGCACGGGGCTTTCGCCGCGCACGAGTTCCTCGCGCGTGGCATCGAACCGGCAATCGCCGAGACAGACCACGGCCGTGCGAGGCGGCGGCGGTATCGCCAAGGCCGCGCGGCGCAGGATGGTGCGAATGCGCAGCACAAGTTCGCGCGGCTCGAACGGCTTGGCCAGATAGTCGTCCGCGCCCGCCTCGAGACCCGCGATCCGGTCGGCGGTTTCGCCCATCGCCGTCAGCATGAGGATGGGCACGAAATTGCGCTCCTGGCGCAGCGTCGCGGCGAAGGCGGCGCCCGTTTCCCCGGGCATCATCACGTCGAGCACGATGAGATCGAAGGCAAGGCCGCGCAGGCGTTCGCGCGCGGCCTGGGCATCCGCTGCCGACGACACGCGAAAACCGTTATCCGCCAAATACTTGTGCAGCAATTGGCGAAGCCGGGCGTCGTCATCGACCACGAGAATATGGGGCTGATCCTCGGTCATGGGCGCGAGTATAGCGCGGGGTTGCGTCCGATGCCTTGTTTGGCGCGGGAAGCGCGGTCTATAGTCCGCCCCTCAATTTCCATCCCCTTGGTTCACCGGGGAATAATTCGCAGTGGGGCCGCCATGGCACTGATCCCTTACGATGATCGCGACGGTTGGATTTGGCTCGACGGCAAGCTGGTTCCCTGGCGCGAGGCGCAGATGCATGTCTGCACTCATGCCCTGCACTATGCGAGCTGCGTCTTCGAGGGCGAGCGCGTATACGACGGCGTGACCTTCAAGTTGCGCGAGCATACTCTGCGTCTTCTCAAGTCCGCCGAGATCATGGGCTTCGAGATTCCGTATTCGGCGGACGCGATCGATCGCGCTTGCCGCGAGGTTATCAAGGCCCAAAAGATCGGCGACGGCTATCTTCGTCCGGTCGCGTGGCGCGGCAGCGAGATGATGGGCGTTTCGGCCCAGCAGAGTAAAATCCACCTGGCGATTGCGTCTTGGGAATGGCCGGCCTATTTCACGCCCGAGGCGCGCCTGCGGGGCATCCGGATGCAGATTTCCCAGTGGCGCCGGCCGGCGCCCGACACCGCGCCGACGCAGAGCAAGGCGGCGGGTCTTTACATGATTTGCACGCTGTCCAAGCACAAGGCGGAAGCCGCCGGCTTTAACGACGCGCTGATGTTCGACTATCGCGGGCGCGTGGCCGAGGCGACGGGCGCGAACGTCTTCTTCGTCAAGGACGGCGTCATTCACACACCCGATCCCGATTGCTTTCTCAACGGCATTACCCGCCAGACCGTGATTGAACTGGCGAAGAAGCGCGGCTATGTCGTGGTCGAGCGCGCGATCTGGCCGCAGGAATTGCCAAGCTTCGACGAGGCTTTCCTGTCGGGCACGGCGGTCGAGGTGACGCCGATCTCGGAAATCGACGGCATGAATTTCCAGGTCGGCCCCGTCACGCGCGCGCTCCTGGCCGATTTCGACAAGCTCGTACGCGAAAAGCCGGCGGCCAAGAGCGCCGCCGAATAGCGGCGATCGAGCGAACATGAAAACGGCGGGGATTTCCCCGCCGTTTTCATTTTGGCCCTGCAGCCGTCATTTGGGCGTAATGGCCGCGGCATTCGGCCTCGCGGCCGCGGATCACGCGCTTGCCGGCGAGGGGGCCTTGGGATTCGGTTACAACCGTGCGCTGACCCTCGCGGTGATCGGCATCGTAGAAATAAACCACCACCCAATCCCCCGTGCGCCCCAACTCGTGGGCGCGCGCGGTGTTGGAATACAGCACCGTGAAATGCCAATCGGCCCGCCGGGCATGGAGGATAGGCAGCCAGGCGCGGCCATCGGGATTGAAGCGTCGCGGCGCGATCGTCTTCAGATGTCCCGCCCGAGCTTCGGCGCGGTAGATGCGATCGGCATCGAGAATGGCTTCGACCGTGGGCTCGGCGCTGGCCTGGCCGGCGGCGGGCAAGG
>JBJXGH010000023.1:0-17067 GCA_046153685.1 Alphaproteobacteria bacterium | reverse complement strand
AGTTGGCCGTAATGGCGCGCATCCCAATAGGACACCGGCGAACGGAATCGCCAATCCGACAGAGGCCAGAAATGAGCGTGCGCGTCGTCGATATGCAAGGGGAAATCCCCGGCGATGTGGAGTAGCGCCGACCAACAGAACACCGCCAGCGGCCGCAAGGCCCAGCTCGCGCCCGGAGCCGTTCCGCCGGCGGGCGACAGCCGCGCCATCGCGCATAGAAGTAGCGCAATCGCGGCGTAGAGCGGCACGGAATGGCTGGCGTCCATGGCGGCGCGCCAGCCCGGCGAAAAATACAACTCCCGCCACACCACGGACTCGTCCAGGCCCTCGAATTTCGCCCATACCCACAACGCAAAAATCGGCAGATCCGGAAACACGCCGCCCAACACCGCCGCGCGCGAACGCAACCGCCCTCCAGGGCGCGCGAAAGCAAGGGCGGCGATCAGCGCATGGGTCGGCGTATTCATACCTTCGTCGTCCCGTCATATTTGCAGACGCCCCGATCATCGCTGATTTCCCGGCCTGGATGAAATCTCCCATCCACCGGAGACAGCCGGCAGCCATGGATTGACGGCGAGGTGCGCGCTATCAATAGGGTCTTCGCCAGGGGGAACGGGGATTGGAAAATTTCGATGTTGTCGTAGTCGGCGCGGGCATCTCGGGCTTGGTCGCTGCCCATGAGATCGCGCGCGCGGGCCGCACGGTCGCGGTGCTTGAGGCGCGCAACCGCGTCGGCGGACGCGTCTGGACGGAAATGCGCGGCGATCAGCCCTTGGAACTTGGAGGCATATGGACCGGGCCCGGACAGGACAGGCTCAAGGCCCTGGCCGCCGAACTCGGCATTGCCTTCGTCGAGCACGGCGCCCATGGCGGAAATTCGGTTTACCTACGCGGCGAGGAGCGCCTCGTTACGCGGCCCGATAGCGGACGGCGCGATTATCGCAGCATTTTCGGCGACGGCCTGGCGCAAGCAGTCAAGCGCCTCGACGACATGGCGGCGACCATCCCGCCCGAGGCGCCCTGGGACGCCCCGGACGCCGAGGAATGGGACGGCCAGACCATGCGCACCTGGATGACCGCAAACATGCAGGCCGATTACGCCGAAGCCATCGGCCATGTCATCGAGGCCTATCTCATTCCGCAGAACGAGATGTCGTTCCTGCACGCCCTCGTCTATGCGCGCACCAATGGCGGCTTTGCGGGCCTCATGGGCTTCGACGGCAAACCCCACGACAACGAGGTTTTCGTCGGCGGCACGCAGCAGATCGCCGAACGTCTGGCGGCGCGCCTGGGCGACGCGGTGACATTGAACACGCCCGCCCGGCGCGTCGAATCCGACAGTACGGGGGTGAGCGTGACCGGCGAAGGCGGCGGCGCGCGCGGCGCGTTCGCCATCATCGCCCTGCCACCCGTGCTCGCGGGGCGCCTTGTCCATGCGCCGGCGCTGCCGCCGCTGCGCGATTATCTGACCGCGCGATTTCCCATTCGCGGCAGGCTGCGCATGACGATTGTCTATCCCGCGCCGTTCTGGCGCGCCGCCGGCCTATCGGGCGCCGCGACCAGCGCCATGTTCTCGGTTTGGGACGGCAGCATGGATGGCCCGCTCGGCATGTTGATCGTCCAGCTCGGCACGGCGCTATCGCGCACCCTGTGGGACGAACCCATCGCGGCGCGCCAAGCCAAGGTCCTGGCGGAACTCGCGCGCTGCTTCGGCCCCGAAGCCTCGAAGCCGCGGGAAATCCGCGAGGTCTATTGGGCCGCCGAGGAATATAGCCGCGGTTGCGTATCCGCCTGCCTGCCGGGCGCCTGGACCGCCTATGGCCGCGCGCTGCGCACGCCCGTGAACCGCGTGCATTTCGCTGGCGCCGAATGTGCCACGCAATTCATGAGCAATATGGACGGCGCCGTGCAATCGGGCCAGGACACCGCGCGCGCGGTTCTCGCGCGCCTCGGCTGAGGATCGGACAATGGTGGGAAACCCGGGTTTGACTTCGACCGAGCTTAAGGCCATTCGCGCGCCCATCGCCAAGGCGCGCACCTTGCCACCCCGGGCTTTCCACGCGGACGAATTTTTTGCCCTCGAACGCGACCGCGTCTTCCACCGCCACTGGGCGGCGCTGTGTTTCGCCCACACCGTGCCCAACGCGGGCGATGCGCGCCCGCTCACCTTCATGCGGATTCCGCTGGTGGTCGTGCGCGGCGATGACGGCCGGGTGCGCGTCTTCCACAATATCTGCCCCTATGACGGCTCGCTCGCGGTGCGCAAGGACGTGCGCGCCGGGCACGCACTCGAGACCTATTATCATGGCTGGCGCTACGATCTTCGCGGCAAACTGATCGCGGCGCCGTGGTGGGACGGCACAGCCGAAGGTAGCCTCGCGGCACTCGCGGGAAAGCCAGTCGATCTTATCGAGGTGCGCGCCGAGGAACGTCTCGGCATCGTGTTTGTCGATCTGGGTGGACGCGCGGGCGATATCGACGCCCATCTCGCGCCCTTGCGGCGTATTCTATCGGCTTTCGATCTCGATGGACTTTCCCCGGTCGAGGACGACGAAGGGCCGACCGCGCGCACGGGGCGCGTGCTCAAGGCCAATTGGAAAACCTATCTTGAGAACGCGGCGATCAACATCCTGCACGAGGCCTTCACCCACGAGTCCTATCGCAAATCGCCCGACGTGCCGCGCGCCAAGGACGCGAAACCGACTTTCTTCACCGCGCTCGACGGTCCCTTGATCGCCTTCGGCTTCGACATGGCCGCTGTCGGCACGACCTACGGCGTCGAGCGCACGCCCCATCTCGGCCGCGTGGCGGCGCCGACCCAAGGGTTCTTCATCACCTATTATCCCAATCTCGTGATACCCGTGCGCCCGACGATGATGCGCATGAATATCTGCCTGCCCGAGGCGCCCGACTGGACGCGCATTCTGCACTGCGGATTTTTCCCGCCGCGCGCCGTGGCGCACGCGGACTTCAAGACCTTTCATGAAAATCTCGTGCGCAGCTATCGCCAAGTCTATGCCGAGGACCAGGTGGCGGTCGAGGCGGTGCAGGCAACACGCCGCTCGCCCGCCGCAACGGCGCAATATTACGCGCCGTTTTGGGACGCGCTTTATCATCGCCTGAACCGATTGGTCGCGGACGATGTTGCGAGGCCCTTGCCCAAAGCCGGGCCGAATTCGCGTGCGCGGGCGAAGGCCCCGCCGAAGACCAAGCGCCGACGCTAGGCGAGACCCATTTCTTTCGCGTCCTGCCGGCGATCTCCGATGCGCGCCGTCGCGGCGCGCGCGCCGTCGCGGTGGATGTCCTCGACATAGCTCACGACCTTGCGCAGTTCCATGGCGGAATTCCTTTGGGGGGGGTGGCGGAGACAGGCGGCGGGCGAAGCCGCTAGGCGGGCCGGTCGCCCTGAACGGTGATGCGGTGCATCACGCGCCGCGCGGCGAACAAGGCGGGGTGGTTCGGGAAGTAATCGGCGACAGCGTTGTGTTGGGTGCAACGATTGTCCCAAATCGCCAGCGTGCCCGGCTTCCAGCGCAGGCGGCAGGTGAATTCGGGGCGCACGCTGTGCGCGAACAGATAGCGAAGCAGCGGCCGGCTTTCCTCGACGCTCATGCCCTCGAAGCGGGTCATGAACGACTCGTTTACATACAGGCATTTCCGGCCGGTTTCCGGATGCGTGCGCACCACGGGATGGACATTGGCCTTGGGCTCGGCTGGGCGGCCCTTCATGCCCTTGTACTGGTCCTCGTAACGCGCGGCGCTGCCCGATTCGTGCACGCCTCGCAGACCCGAAAGGGCGCGCTTCAGACCGTCCGAGAGCGCGTCATGGGCAAGATAAAGATTCGTCCACATGGTGTCCGAACCGTACGGTGGCAATTCCTGCGCGTGCAGCACGGTCGCGAGCGGCGGACAGTCCTCGAAGCTCGCGTCCATATGCCATTCGCTGCCCCAATTGATGCGCTCGCCCGGCTCGCGCACGACGCGGATCATATCGGGATGGCCCGCCATGCCCTCGACCATGCGGTGGACATAGATGGGCCCGAAACGCAGCGCGAAACGCTTCTGCTCGGCCGGACCCAGGCTTTGGCCTGGAAAGAAAATCACCAGATGATCGAGAAAGGCGCGGTGGATCGCGGCGAAGACCGCATCGTCCAATGCGGACGCGAGGTCCACGCCTTCGATTTCGGCACCCAAGGCGCCCGCGATGGGATTGATGCGCATTTCTGCTCTATCGGGCTATGGCAGTTCGGGCCCACAACCTAGCTGCGCGCGGGCGGCCCTGCCAAGCGAGGGGCGATGCCGAATTTGGTTCGGTGCCCCCCCATGACGGAGCAGCCATATGACGGAGTGGCCAGATGACGGGGCGACCCCATCCCGGCTATGCTCGGCCCCGGGCGGCGACAAACGGCGCCAAGGGGAGACATGCGATGAATAACGAAGTGATCATCACCTGCGCGGTTACCGGAGGCGGCGATACGGTCGGCAAGCATCCGGCCATTCCCGTGACGCCCGAGCAGATTGCCCAGGCCGCGATCGAGGCCGCCAAGGCCGGGGCGGCCGTCGCCCATATCCACGCCCGCAACCCCAAGACCGGCAAGAACAGCCGCGACCCGGCGCTGTTTCGCGAAATCGTGAAGCGCATCCGCGAATCGAACGTGGATGTGGTCATCAACTTGACCGGCGGCAATGGCGGCAGCTGGGGCCCAAGCCCCGACAATCCGATGGCGACCGATCCCGAACGCGACGACGTGGTCGGCCCGGTGGAGCGCATCAACTACATCGAGGAATTGCGTCCGGAAATCTGCAGCCTCGATTGCGGCGCGATGAATTTCGGCGACCGCATCTACGTCAATACGCCGAGTTTCCTGCGCACCATGGCGAGCCGGGTGAAGGCGCTCGGCATCAAGCCCGAGCTCGAGGTCTTCGATATGGGCCAGGTCGCCATTGCCAATACCCTTGTCGCCGAAGGCCATGTGGAAAGCCCGCCGCTCTACCAGCTTTGCCTCGGCATCAGCTACGGCGCGCCCGCGACGGCGGAAGCGATGCTGACGATGCGCAACATGCTGCCCGCCGGCGCCCATTGGGCGAGCTTCGGCATCTCGCGCATGCAGATGCCCATGGCGGCAACCGCCGTGGTGCTGGGCGGCAATATGCGCGTGGGTCTCGAGGACAATCTCTATCTCGACCGCGGCGTGTTCGCGTCCAACGGCCAATTGGTCGAGCGCGCGGCCGAAATCGCGACGCGTTTGGGCGCTCGCGTGCTCAGCCCTGCCGAAGCCCGCAAGAAACTGGGTCTCAAGAACGGCCCCTGATCGAGGCGCCACTTACAGGCGCGTTCCGCCATTGGCGAGCACGACCTCGCCCGTGACGTATAGCGCGCCTGCGGCCAAGAAAACGATGAGTTGGGCGTAATCTTCCGGCTGACCAACGCGCGCCAGCGGCACGGTGCGCTTGGCCGATTCGACGATGTCGCCAAACGAACATTCCCAATTCGAATTGACGTAACCGGGGGCTATGCCGTTGACGCGCACATCGGGCGCGAGCGCCTTGGCGAGCAATTCGATTTGGCGGACGAGGCCGGCCTTGGCGCAGGCATAGGCAAGACTCGACGCTCCGCCGCCGAAAGCCGCATCCGACACGGTATCGACAACCGCGCCGCGCGAAGCGCGCAAGGCCTGCTCCGCCGCCTTGGTCATCCAGAATGCGCCCTGAAGATTGACCGAGAGTATCTTGCTCCAAAATTCGGGCGTGAGGGCGTCAAGATCCTTCATCGGTATGGGTTGGCGGGTCCCGGGCGTGCCGGCGTTGTTGACGAGATAGTCGAGGCCGCCGAGAACATCGAGGCTTTCGGCCACGATGCGTGCCGCTCCCTGCTCGCTCGCGACATCGCCCGCGACGCCGCGCACGTCCAGGCCCTCGGCGCGGAGACGCGCGATCTCGCCCGCCATGCGAGAGCTGGAGGCCAGGTCGTTGAGCACCACTCTCGCGCCTGAACGCGCGAACAATTCGACCGTGCCAAGACCAATACCCGAAGCAGCGCCGGTCACGAGCGCGCGCTTGCCCTTGAGGTGGTAAGTGACAAGCCCAGCCATGGTCCCTCCTCGCGTTTGCACGATCATCTTCGCCCCGCCCATCCTCGGCAATGGCCCGGGTCATGACAAAGGAAAACCCGCGCCATGGCGAAGACGATCCACCCTTGACGCCGGGGTTACCTGCGTCCGTGATGGGCCGGGTGGCTCGGGGGGGCGAGGATGGCGTTCGGGGACGGTGAATATCGCGGCCGCCTGGTCAAGGTGCGCGCGGCCATGGCCGATGCGGGTATCGACGTGCTCGTCGAATGCGATCCGGCCAATATGAACTATCTGACCGGGTACGACGGCTGGAGCTATTACATCCCGCAATGCGCGGTCGTCTTCGTGGACCGCGATTTGCCGCTGTGGATCGGGCGCGGCATGGATCTGTCGGGCGCGCGTCTGACGTGCTTCATGCCTGAAAATTGCGTCATGGCCTATCCCGAGGACCTGTTCGGCTGGGCCGACCGCCACCCGATGCAATTCGTCGCCGCCGAGATCATATCGCGTGGCGGCGGAAAGCGCCGCGTCGGTGCCGCGCGCGATTGCCAGCAGATGACCCCGCGTATGCGCGACGCCCTTGCCGCGGCGCTGCCCGAGTCGCGCTTGATCGACGGAGATCTCGTGGTCAACCGCGTGCGCCTCGTGAAATCTCCGGCCGAGATCGCCAAGATGCGCGAGGCCGCGCGCATCGCGGAGCTCGTGGCAACCGCTTTCCGCGAGGCCGTGCGTCCCGGCGTCCGCGAATGCGACGTGGCGGCGGAACTGCAACGCGTGGCAACCGCCGGAACGGCGGAATATGGCGGCGACTATCCGGCGTCGGTACCCTTCCTGCTTGCCGGCCCCCAGGCCCATACGACGCATCTCACCTGGACCGAGCGGCGCTTTGGCGCGAACGAAACCGTGTGCCTCCAATTCGGCGCGGTGCGTCAGCGCTATCACTGCGTGCTGGCGCGCACCATCCACTTGGGCAAGCCGCAAGCCGCCCTGGTCGAACTCGATGCCATCGTGATGGAGGGATCGGAAGCCGCGTTGCAAGCGGCGCGGCCCGGCGCACGCTGCGAGGACGTCGAGGCCGCGTGGCGCAAGGTCATTTCGCGCCACGGCCTGTCCAAGGAACAGCGCATCGGCTACCCCATCGGCATCGGCTATCCGCCCGATTGGGGCGAAGGCACCGCGAGCTTCCGCCCGGGCGACAAGACGATTCTCGCGCCCAATATGACTTTCCATCTATTTCTCGGCATGTGGTCTGCCGAGCGCTCGCATGTCGCCAGCGAAACCATTCGCATCACCGAAACGGGCGCCGAACTTTTGGCCAATGTGCCGCGCAACATGCTCGTCAAGACCTGACGCGTTCGAGGGAGGTAACGATGAAGCAGGATGTGTTCCTTGAGGAAGCCAGGCTCGGCAAGCGCAGCGACGCGATTATCCGATATGACGAGGTCCCCCATCTCGCGACCCTGCCCGCGCGGTTTCGCGGCTTTGCGCTCACCGATCTCGCCCATGTGGTCATGCTCGCCGAGACCGGCGTGTTGCGCCGCGACCGGGCGGCCAAGCTGCTCGGCGGCCTCATCGAGGTCCATGAGCTCGGTCCCGCGCGCTTTCCCTTCCTGCCCCAGACCGGCTCATACCTCGTGCAGATCGAGCATTATCTTGAAACCACGCTGGGCGCGGACATCGCGGGGCGCATCCAAACCGGGCGCAGCCGCAACGATCAAGACGCCTCGGCCGACCGCATCTTCCTGCGCGATCTCCTGCTCGAAGTGCTCGCCGATACTCTAGCCTTGACCGGCACGGTGCTGAACCGCGCGCGCGAGCACGCGGCGACCGTCATGCCGGGCTATACCCATTTGCAGCACGCCCAACCCTGGACCTTCGGCCATTACCTCATGCGCCAGGCCAGCATCCTCGAGCGCGATGTCCAACGCCTGCGCCAATGCTATGCGCGCACCAATTTGGGCGTGCTCGGCGGGGCGGCCAATGCGGGCACATCCTGGCCGCTCGACCGGCGGCGCACGGCGGCGCTCTTGGGTCACGACGGCATCGTGGTCAATTCTTCCGATGGCGGCCTGTTCGCGCGCGACTATCTCGAGGAGGGTACGGCCACACTTGCGCTTCTGATGGGCAATCTCGGGCGCTTCGCGACGGATCTCTATCTGTGGTCGTCGTGGGAATTTGGCTATGTCGAGATCGCGGACGGACTGGCCGGCACCAGTTCCATCATGCCGCAGAAGAAAAACCCGCACGCCCTCGAACGCGTGAAGGCCGTCGCGGGCCAGGCCGTCGGCTGGCTGGCCTCGATGATGGGTTGCCAGCGCGGGGTGCTTTCGACCGATCTCGATTTCGAGTTTTCCGACAACCCGCTGCCGCTGATCGGCGAGACGACCAAGGGCGCCTTGCGCCTGATGGCGGAGAGCGTCGGCGGGCTGATCGTGCGCGAAGAACGCATGGCCGCGAACGCGGGCGCGTTCTGGAGCACGGCGAGTCATTTGGCCGACGAGCTCGTGCGGCGCTTCGATCTGCCCTTCCGCACGGCCCATCATGTGGTCGGCAAGTTCGTCAAGGACACCATCGACGCCGGCGGAACGCCAGCGACCGCGCGCGCCGCGGTCCTGCTGGCCGCCGCGCGGGAATTCGGCGCGCCGTCGATCGCGATGGCCGATGACGAGTTGCGCCGCATTCTGGATGCGCGCGCCTTCCTCGAAAGCCGCGTGACCGAGGGCAGCGTCAACCCCGCCCGAGTGCGTGAACACGCCGGGGCGCTGACCAAGACCGTGGCGGAGCACGCGGCCTGGCATCGCGGCGAGCAGACGCGGGTCGAGACCGCGATCGCGGCTCTTCTCGCCCGCGCCCGCGCGCTCGCCGCCGAAGGTTAGCGGCGCGGATCGAACGCTTGATTTTCTCTTATCGTGTTTGATCCAGGCTGCATTTCAACTGGCCCGCTGACGGCCCGTACCTGGTCCGTCAGATTTGGGCCGAGAGGTCAATCAACCGAATTTCATCGCGGGCACCTGGCGCAGCACGAAGGCTTCGACCTTGCCGAACACCGCGCCGTGCGCCGCCTTGACCTTGAGCCAGCCTTCATCGGCGCGAAACTTGCTCCAGCCGTCCTCCACCGCCTTGGCGGAAGGCCATTCCATGACATACCAATGGTGCTTGGGATCGGCGGCATCGACCCAATAGTTTTTGATATTAAAGCCGAGGCGTTCGAGGATGGGACGGATATGCGTCGCCATCACGTCCATCATGGCCGCGTCCTTGCCATCGGCCGCGATGTAATGGCGCAGTTCGGTAATCATGGATTCCTCCGTTATATGCTCGCCCCACCGGTAACCAAGAGCGAGAAAGTGTGTGTTTCGCCCGGTAGAAAAACCCTCAAACGAAACGATCTCGTCCCGATCATGCGATATTGTTCACGAGGCACGCCTCGATCCAAGCGCCATCGGCATGTTCGGGTCGGGGCGATCATGATCTAGAGTAACGCCAAACGTCCAGGCTCACGAGAGGGCGCTTGCCGCCGGTCCGGCGAGCGGCCCGCCGATCGGGCTGGACCTGAGCCACTTGAACCATCATCGCAGGCGCCGCCGTGCCCCATCCCCAAACTCTCTCCGCCGTCGTCGAAACCGGCCTGTGCACCGGTTGCGGCCTGTGTCAAAGCATGGCGGGACGCAACGCCATCGACATGGCGATCACCTCGTTCGGCCAGATGCGCCCGCATTTCAAGCGCCCGCTCGACCACGCGCTCGAAGCGCGCATCCTCAAGGCATGCCCGGGCGCCACGGTCGAAGGGCCCGAGGCTCAAGCCGTACCGGCCCATCCGGTGTACGGCGTCATGCTGAGCCACGAGCGGGCCTGGGCTGCGGACGAGGCGGTGCGCTTTCGCGCGGCCGCGGGCGGCGTGATGACCGCACTCGGAGTTCATCTGCTGCAAAGCGGCGAGGTCGAGGCGATTCTTCACGTCCGCGCCGTGCCCGAGCGACCCTTTCACGCCGACGCCCAAATCAGCCGCACGCCCGGCGAGGTGATCGCGGGCGCGCAATCGCGTTATGGACCCGCGGCACCGCTCGTGCATGTGATGCGCCTGCTCGACGAAGGCGTGCGCTTTGCCGTCCTTGCCAAGCCTTGCGACATCTCGGCGATCCGCAATCTCGGCGGGCAAGATCCGCGCATCGCACGCCAAATTCCCTATCTGGTGACGATCTTCTGCGGCGGCATCGCCAATGATTCGACCGCAACCAAGATCGCCGCTTTTCACGGCATTGCGCGCGAGGATGTGGGACTGTTCCGCTGGCGCGGCAATGGCTGGCCCGGCCCAACCCATATCGAGACGAGGGATGGCCGCGCCTTTGATATGAGCTACGAACAGACCTATTTCGATAGCTCCAAGCCCTGGACCTACAACCTGCCCTTTCGCTGCAAGATATGCCCCGACGCGGTCGGCGAGGCGGCCGATATCGCGGTGCCCGATGGCTGGATGATCGAAAACGGCAAGCGAATCTTCCGCGAGGCGCCAGGCGTGAACATCGCGGTCGTGCGCACCGCGGCCGGCGCGCAACTGATGAAGGGCGCGGTGAAGGCCGGCGCGCTCGCAACCGCGCCGTGCTCGCTCGCGGAGCTGTCGATCATGCACGCGGACCATGTGCGCCGGAAGCTCGGCCATCCCGCGCGCGCCCTCGCGCTCTGGCTCGCGGGTCAGATGCGGCCGCGCACGCGGCACTTCCGCCCCTGGCAGGCCATGCGCGCCAATGGCTGGCGGCACAATTGGGCGGCGTTTTGGGGCACAATGCGCCGCGTACTCGCGGGCGCCAATCGCGAGCCCTTGCGCTAGGCCCACGCGGCTGGGCCGTCAGTCCGTCTTTTCGATCAGCGATTCGAACAGCGCCGGAAGGGCGCGATCGCCGTTGCCCGCCGC
Source organism: Alphaproteobacteria bacterium (assembly GCA_046153685.1). GTDB lineage: Bacteria > Pseudomonadota > Alphaproteobacteria > CADEGL01 > CADEGL01 > CAMAPP01. The sequence continues at coordinate 6,084 of JBJXGH010000023.1, read as the reverse complement.
GATGGCGCGCTCGAAATAACCCGCGACCATCTTGGGAAAGGCGGTGTCGATCTCAAGCTCCGCGCTGATGTCCACGACATGGTCGTAGGCGGCGGCGTAGAGTGCGAGCGCCGCCTGGGACTGGCCGTAATCGCGTGCCGCGATTTTTTTCCCGAAGGCGTGCATGGCCGCTTCGCGCGAAGGCAACATGCTTGTCGCCGTCTCGACGAACATATCGATGGGAAATCCCGATTTGTGGCAGATGGCGGCGCCGTGGAAGAAGGCGAGCCAGCCGGCGAAGGAGTACGAGTTGATCGCGCGGGCGAAGGCCGGCGCGGCGCCGATGGTCTCGCCCGCGTGCTTGGGGTTTCCGCCCATGGCCGCAAAGGCACGCGCGCCATTGTCGTACAGAACCTTCGGTCCGGAATAAACGACCGTACAGCGCCCGCCGATCACATCGCTCGGATAGCCGAGGATCGTGCCATCGAGATAGGAAATGCCGCGTGCCGCGGCCCACGCGCCAAAATCACGCGATTGGCGGGGCGAGATTGTCGAGAACTGGACGACGGTATTGCCCTTGAGCGCGCGCGCGACCGAAGCCGCCTTCAACACCGCGTCGGTCACCGCTTGATCGGTCAAACATACAATCACCCAGCGCGCACCCGAAACAGCCTCGGCGGGAGTGCCCGCGACGCGCGCGCCCGCATCGGCAAGCGCGGTGAGCTTTGCGGCCGTGCGATTCCATACGCAAACGCGAAAGCCCGCGTTCAACAGCGACTGCGCCAGCGCCGCGCCCATCTGCCCCGCGCCGATGACAGAGATATCCCCCATGTTCGCATCCATCTCGATATTCGCACCCTTCGCCATGGCGGACCCCCTTGGACGGCGCGCCAATGCGCGCGGAACCGTACCGGGGATCGAACGGCAAAGAGCGGCCGGAACGCAAGGGCGGAAAATCCACGACGCCCGCGAACGATTAGGCCCGCTCGGCTTGGCCATCAATTCGAGCCATCGGCGGTGTTCAGCCCTCCCGGCGAGAGGGATCGCTTGCCCTCGCCTTCGCGACCGCCTCGGCGATGGTGTTCTCGTAATTCACGAAGGGCGGCTTTATGCCGTGGACGAACAATTCGCGCCGGACATCGCGCGAAGCTCCGGTCAGAAAGACCAGAACACCGTGCCGCGCCGCGTTGCGGCCAAGGTCGTGAATCGTGTTGGCGGCCGTCGAATCGACGAACGGCACCGCCGCAAAATCGACGATCAAGGCCTTGTGCGTGTCGGAAATGCGATCGAGCACAGCGCCGATCGCCGACGCCGCGCCAAAGAAGAATGCGCCGGATATCCGATAGACAACCACGTTCGGATCGGCCGCGGTGGCCTCGCCGTAGGGTACGCGGCCGCTCTTGGTATCGTCGGCCTCGTCTTCGGTCACGAAAGGGGCGTGAGTTTCAATGGCGGTGGTCTTGGACATCCGGTGAATGAAAAGGACCGACCCCATCGCGAAGCCAACGACGATCGCCTCGGTCAAATCCCGGAGGGTCGTCAGAAGGAAGGTAGCAAGCAGGACCGCCGCATCGCCACGCGAGGCGCGCAGCAAGGTGGCAAAGGCGCGACGCTCGAACATGTTCCACGCTACGACGGCAAGCACGCCGGCAAGGCCCGCCAAGGGAACGAAGCTCGCGAGCGGCGCGGCCGCCACCACGAAAACAAGCAGAAAGACCGCGTGCAGCATCCCGGCGACTGGCCCATGGGCGCCCGCGCGAACATTGGTCGCCGTCCGGGCAATGGTGCCTGTCACGCAAAAGCCACCGAACAATCCGGACGCCACATTGGCGATCCCCTGTCCGACGAGCTCGCAATTGGAGCGATGCCGGCGCCCGGTCATGCCGTCGGCAACGACCGCAGAAAGGAGGGATTCGATCGAGCCCAACAGCGCAAATGCCGCCGCGCTGGGTAGAACCGCCCGAATCTTGGCCCAGCCGAAATCCGGCAGGGACGGCATGGGCAGACTGCCCGGAATGCCGCCGAATTTCGTGCCGATGGTGGCGACCGGCAGATCGAGAAGAGCCGTCGCGGCGGCCGCGCCTGCGACCGCGATCAGCATGCCGGGCCAATGGGGACGGATTTTCTTCAATCCCGCGATGGCGCCAATCGTCGCAAGGGCCAGCGCCACCGTCGCCCCGTCGAGGGTCGGCAGGCTCGACCAGAGCACCGGGAGTTTATCGAGCAGCTTTCCCGGCTCCGGCCCGGCCAAGGTCAATCCAAGGAGTTCCCTGATCTGGCTGGCAAGGATGATAACCGCGATACCCGAAGTGAAACCGACGATCACTGGGTATGGGATGAACTTGATGTAGGTGCCGAGCCGAAGGAAGCCGATCGCCGCCAAGAAAAAGCCGGAAATGCAGGTTGCCAGAATGAGCCCATCCATCCCGTGGGCCTGCGCGGTGGCGGCGACCAGAACGATGAAGGCGCCTGCGGGGCCGCCGATTTGAAACCGGCTGCCGCCGAGGGCCGAAATGAGGAAGCCGCCGATGATCGCGGTATAAAGCCCCTGGGCGGGCGAAGCGCCCGAGGCGATGGCGATCGCCATGGAGAGCGGCAGGGCGACGATCGCAACTGTCAGCGCGGCAATGGCGTCGGCGCGGAAATTTCCAAGGGTGTAACCCTCGCGCAGGATGGTGACGAGCTTCGGCGTGAAGAGCTCGGAGAAGCTCGGGCTGGATTGGGAGGACGACCCGGCGCCGCGTGCGACCATTTGGTGGGGCATCCTGGACTCGTTGGCGGGACTTCCGAGGCTTGAGTCGGATCAAACCAATCGAAGTCTAGGCGTAAAATCAAGCCGCGCGCCAATCTTTCGAATTGGCGGGCGAATGGATACTGCCAGGTCGATAGCAGGCTCGCGACCGCTCCGGCCATCCATGGGACAAGAAGGTCTAAAATCACGCTTACGCGCGAGCGGTCTGCTTCAAGCACTGCAATTCACCCGCATTCACCAGACGACGCGCGTGGCTCCTGCCTTGGCGACGGGTGCAACCAAAAAGGTATTCGACTTGTCGGACGCGGCTCGGGCCGTGGATGAATGGGACATGTCTAGACAGGCGCCATAAGGAGGTGCCATGCGCCAGATAAAAGCTGTTCCTGAACTTGCGCGGCTACAACTTGCGCGATGCGGTTTCATACCGAACGCGAGGGCGGGCGGAAGGAAGTTACACGGCGCGGGGTGCGACTTCGCAGGCACCATGGCTCCCAGCACGTAAACAAGGATTTTCTTCGATAACCACCCAGACGCACGGCTTTGGCTGAATGAGTAGTATGAGCAATCCGGATGGAATCGTAGCGGCGACCGCAATCCCAATTGGCCAAACTGACCCACCACCAGATCGGCGCGAGGCCCTAGGCGGCGCTCGCTGTCTCGCGCCTCGTAGCGACACGACGAATTTCGTGGATGCGGCCGAAGTCGCAGTGAAGATCGATGGAGATCGGCGGCGATGAATTCGGCGCGGCATTTTTGCGCCGGCGCGTTCGTGCACGATGATGGCGCGGAGTACTCGCAAACTCCATGTCGTAATTCGATCGCCTAAGGCGTGCGCCGAAGCAAAGGATCGGCACTATGACCCATCGTCAAAATCCATTCTCATGACGATGATCATGTGAAGATTCATGCCTGCCCCGCGATGCCTGGCTGAAATCATTCAGCGCCGCACAACCGCGCCCCGGCAACGGCGCCCGATTTGGCCGCGCGCGCCAGGGCGCATCGCCTGAGGAAATCCGGGTGATAAGGGTCGAAAGATCCGAAGCGCTCCGGCCGGTACGGCTCGCGGTCGATGGCCGACGGCCGGACGGCAATCAGATCGGCGACGATCTGGGCGATGCCTGCCGAGGTGGCGATGCCCATGCCGCAACATCCTGTCGGGCTTTGTCAGACTAACCTGATCTGTTACCATCCTTTGCTCGGTTGTCGCCTTCCCGAGTTGCACCATGTTTGGTCTAAGCCAAGCAATCAGTGAATCAGTGCCCAAACCGAAAAGGTTAGGGCAGAGACGGCTGACGCAGACTGATTGCTCTGACAATGCCCGCCTATGTCTTCATCTCTCATGATCTCGCGACCGTTGCATCGATCGCCGACCGCGTCGTCGTGCTCTATGCCGGGCGCGTGTGCGAGATCGGGCCGACCGCCGCAGTCTTCAGCCCGCCACACCATCCTTATACGGCCCTTTTGCTGTCATCGGTCCCGGCTCTCCGCCAGGGTTGGCTCGAATCCGTGATCGCGGCGCGTCCCCCGACTCAGGCGCAAACGGGCGTCATGACGCCAAGGGATGTCGGATGCCCATTCCGCACGCGCTGCCCGCTCGCGATCGAGAGTGTTTGCGATCGCGTAGCGCCTCCCGCACGAACTACTCCGCACGGCCAGACCATTTACTGCCACCGCGCAATCGAAGAACTCGGGTACTGACACGCTGGTGGTGTCAGTCTAATGGCCATTTGTCTCTGAGTGGCCATTAGCCTGACAGCACCGCAATGTTAGTTCATCGTCGGAATTCGGACCAGCGATAGCAGGGATGCCGACGTTGAGCGGCTATGGCCGGCGGAATCCTGCCTCGACCTGCTCGGTCCACACCACCGGAAACGGCTCCATCAGCTTGCGGCGGCGCTGAAATATGCTGGATAGTTTCCGGTGATCGCGGTCAGAGAACGTTAGGCTAGAGCCTTGCGTTCGAGGCTCGTCCTGACAAGGTTACACGCAACCGCGATTCCGGCGATTAAGACACCACATATGACGTCGGCAGGGAGGGATCGTGGTTCGGCTCAAACGCGCTCTTCTCGTAGTTCTTGGCTTTCTCGCCCCCGCGTTGTGGGGACAGGCGGCTATTGGCGGTTCCAGCGACCGTTTGATCTTCGTCACCAGCAATGGCTGGCACAGCGGCATCGTCGTGGCGCGCTCCGCGGTGTCCCTCGCCGTCCTTCCCGAAGCCGCCGACTTCCCGGAAGCGACCTATCTCGAATTCGGCTGGGGCGATGCCGACTACTATCCGGCGCCGCGCCCGACCTTCGGGCTTGCGTTGCTGGCTGCCTTGCCCGGACCGGCCGTCATACATCTCAGCGGGCTGGCCGATCATCCGGCGAAAATATTCCCCACGGTCACCCTGCTTGCCGTGCCGCTATCGGACGGGGGCCTGGAGCGGCTCATCACCCACCTCGCCGCCAGCTTCGATCGCGCCGGTGCCGTGCGGGTGAAACCCAGCGCGCGCGGCTTATACAGTTTCAGCCAGTTCTACCCGGCGACCGGAAAATTCCACCTCTTCAATACCTGCAACACCTGGACGGCGCGCGCATTGGCGGCGGCCGGCCTGGCGATCGACCCCGACGGCGTTCAAACCGCCGCCGAGCTGGTGACGCGCGTTCGCCCCCTGGCGCAGCCTGATTGATGGTCAGCCCGCTCTTGCGATTGCCTGTGGCTGTTAAGGCAATGTCAGACCAAATTGGCTTGGGGCTGGCGTAGCCGACGCATAGCCTTGGCGGATGAAAAATCCGTTCCGCTATTTCAACAGCTCACCCGAGGTGATCCGCCTCACGGTGATGATGTACATGCGCTACCCGCTATCGCTGCGCCAGGTCGAGGGCCTGCTGTTCGAGCGCGGGATCGACATCTGCCACGAGACGGTGCGGTTCTGGTGGAACCGGTTTGGTCCGATATTCGTCGCGGAGATCAGGAAACGGCGCATTCAACACCGGTTGTTTTCTTCACGGCGCTGGCACCTGGACGAGGTGTTCGTTCGGATCGACGGCGAGACGCATGACCTGTGGCGGGCTGTTGATCACGAGGGCGAGGTGCTCGAGGTTTTCGCAACGAAACGGCGGGATCGCGAGGCTGCGCTGAAATTTCTTAAGCGTGCGATGAAACGCTCCGGGCAACCGAACTCGATCGCGACCGACCGTCTCAGATCCTACGGCGCGGCGATGAAAATCATCGGAACGTCAGGGCGCCATGAGTGCGGCCGTTGGCTTGACAATCGAGCCGATAACTCACGCCAACCCTTCCGGCGACGAGAAGGTGCGATGGCCAGGTTCAGGGATGTGAAGACCCTACGGATATTTGCCTCGGCACAC
>JBJXGH010000020.1:0-8122 GCA_046153685.1 Alphaproteobacteria bacterium | reverse complement strand
GTTGGTCCACCAGGTCCCGCGGATAGCGCGCGCGCAAATATCCGATGGCCGAATCGCGCGCGAGCGGGCGGTCGGGAGCGGCGTGGGCGTTGCGGCTCATGACCACGCGCGGCACGCCGGCTTCGCCCGCCGCCTCGGCCACGATCCAATTGCCAAAGGTGGAAATCTCGGCTGCGGTGAAGGCATGGGGCCGGGCCTGGGCGAACACGCGTCGCGCATCCTGGCGCGCCGATGCCAAGTATCCGAGTTTCGCCGCGACGAGCGGCACGTAACGCGCGAAGGCCGGTGAAATCGCCTGGTCCGCCACCGCGCCCGCGGCGCGCGCCGCAAGAACGCCATCCGTGCCGGCGCGCGACGGCGCCAAGCTCACTTGCACGAGGCCCTTCGCGCGAAGATTGCGCAATGCCTCGCGCGCGAGCTTCGCGTACTCCCACGCGCCGCGCTGCGGCAGGCCGACGAACAGAGTGCGCGCGGCCTTGCCCTGTTGCGCGAAGGCCTCGAACAGGCCGAACTGCTCCTTGGCCATGCCGAGCGCCAAGCGTATATCGCTCGATGGATGGCGCCATAGTGCCGCCCGACGCAGGGTGCGGTAGAGCGCGGGCAAGGGCGGGGTGCGGATGGCCGCCGCTTCGGTCTCGGCCGCGACCTTGGGGTCGAGGATGTGGGCCAGCAGGCAGCCACACGCCGCCTCGCGCGCGGCAATCAGGGCGAACGAGCCGCCTTCGGCGGGGACCAGCCACGGGCCTGTTTCGCCCAATGTGTGCCAAAGCCGCAGCGCCGAATAGGCGACACGATTGAACTGGTCTATGAGAAGTTCGCGCTCGACGGCGCTTATGGGACCGAGTGCCTTCAGCATCCGGCGCCGGACGCGCACGACGTGCGCCACGTCGCGCGCCTGGCGCGCATCGCCGTAGCGCGTCATCGGATCGATCATGGGCAATCCAAGCCCCGCCGCCGCCGCGCGCGCATTCGGCGTCAGGCCGAGCACGGTCGAGGCCTCCGGCGGCTTTCTGGCCGCGGCTCGGGCGGCGTCGGCGCGCGTGTATAGGACGAGCTCGGCCATCAGACGGCGCGCGCCATGGCGCGGAATATCTGGTTGTCGCGCATCAACTCGTCATAATTGCCGGCGGCCGCCACGCGCCCGTTATCGAGTAGGTAGATCCGGTCGCAATGTCGAACCGTGGACAAACGGTGCGCGATGATGACCACGGTCGCTTGGCCGCGCAGGCCGGCGATGGATTCCTCGATCACCGCTTCCGTGATGCCGTCGAGCGCGCTGGTGGCCTCGTCCAGGATCAGGACATTGGCCCGGCCGTAAAGCGCGCGGGCGATGCCGATGCGTTGGCGCTGTCCGCCCGAAAGCCGCACGCCGCGCTCGCCGACCATGGTGTCGAGGCCGTCGGGCAATTCGCGCACGAAGTCCTCGAGATGGGCAAGGCGAACCGTCTCGGCCAGGCGCGCGTCGTCGATCTCGTTCTCCGGCACACCGAGCGCGATATTGGCGCCAATGCTCGCGTCCGCAAGATAGATCGCCTGCGGCACGTAACCGACATTGGCCTGCCAGGCGCGCACGCAATCGGGCGCTATCTCAACTCCGTCCACGAGAATAGCGCCGCTCGTTGGCCGATGCAGGCCCAGCATCAGATCGACGATGGTCGTCTTGCCCACGCCCGTGGGCCCGGCGAAGGCGATCGTCGCATTCTTCGGAACGACGAGATCGATGCCGCCGAGCGCATCCGCGGACGCGCCGTCGTAGCGAAAGCGCACGCCTCGAAACTCGATTTCACGCGCGAACGACAGGGCTTGCGACATCGGCGCCAGTGCCTTGGCGGCGCCGTGACCCGCGCGAAGATTTTCCGAGAGATCGGCCAGAATGGCGTGATTGAACGACAGCCCCGAGGCGCTCGACAAAATGCGATGGGTGATGGGCAAAAGCCGGTAGAAGGCCACGACGAACAACGCCAAGGTCTCGGCGACAGGCGCGACCGAGCCCGCGCGATCGACCACCAGCCAGGCCATCAGCAACATGCCGCCGAAGACGACGATCTCGAGCCCGTAGCGCGGCAATTCGTTGAACAATTGGAAGGACACCGTGGTGCCGGCAAAACGGTCGGAAATCAAGGCGAAGCGGTCGAGAAAATGCCGTTCGCGGCCCAGGACCTTGAGTTCCTTGATGCCGGAGACGGCTTCGGTGGCCGTGCGGTGCAGGCGGTCGTTCAGCGCGCGGTGCCGGGTGCCGAGCGCGCGCACGAGGCTCCGCGAACCCAGAAGAACCGCCGCGGCAACGGTGCCGAGCACACCGACCGCAATCGCGGTGATGACGGGATCGCGGTACAGCAGGAGTCCGAGAATGGCCAAGGTCGTCAGCGCGTCGGCCGCGATCACCAGCCAGGAATAAAGATAGGTCGTGACCAGCTGGTTGACCTCGAAGGTCAGGTTCTTGACCAGGGTCGCGCTATTGGCGCGCAGAAAGAAGGCGTAGGGCTGGGCCAGATAGCTCGCGAGCAGGCGCGTGGCCAACCGCTTGCGCAAATGATGGAGATAGGACAGCCGCGACCAGGACGCGAAGGCCGAATAGAAGTTGCGGAATACGATCACGGCGAACAGCGCGAGGCCGGCGGGCAGCAATAGATCCGCGCCGTCCTGGGATCCGAGCTGCCGGCCGATTGCCTGCAGCCAGCGATTGCCCGAAGCCGCGCCGGGGTCGGTCAGAAGGGCGATGAAGGCCGCGATCGCCGCCACGCCGACGACCTCGACCGCGGCCATGGCGATGAGGACGACGAGCACGACGAGACCCCGCGTCCGTTCCGCCGCCGTCAACATGTGGAACAATTGCCCCATGGGCTATTTCTCGCCGTCGAATTCCGAACGCGCGGCGGACAGATCGCCCGGCCTTCCGACATCGCGCCAATGCTCGTGAACCGGAAAGACGCCGATACGCAAGCCGATTTTCCGTGCGCTTTCCAAAAGTTCCGGCATGTCGATGGGGCGTCCGCGCGCGACCAGCGCGACGATCTCGGGCGAGAGGTAATAGATGCCCGCCGCGACGAAGTGGTGCAGCGTCGGCTTCTCGTCGATGCCGGAGATGAGGCCGTCCTCGTCGTAGCGCAGCACGCCGTACGGGATGGTCAATTCGTGACGCGCGGCGGCGACCGAGCCGTCGAAGCCGTGGCGCACGTGGAACTCGTGCATGGCGGCATAATCGACCCCAGTGACCAGATCGCCGTTGACGACGAAGACTGGCTGATCGGGCGGAAGGTCGATGAGCCCGAGCGCGCCCGCCGTGCCCAGGGGCTCGCTCTCGCGGATCACGGAGACTCGGGGCCGTCCGCCGCGCGCGTCGAGGAATGCCTCGATCTGTTCGGCGAGGTAATGCACCGCGACCGTGATGCGCGACACGCCCGCGTCCTCGAGTCCGGCGAGCACGCGGTCGATCATGGGCCGGCCGCCGATATCGAGCAGGGGCTTGGGCGTGCCGCGCGTGGCCTCGCCCAGGCGTGTGCCGAAGCCGCCGGCCATGACCAGCGCCGTGCCGATGCCGCCCGGCACGTTGCGCGCGATAAGGACATGGTCGAGGCGTTCCGCATCGTCGATTACGGGCAGAAATTTCGCTTGTCTCAGCAATCTCTGATTCTCCGCCGTGGCGCCGATCCGGCCGGTCATCGGCCCCCGGTGCATGCCCGATTCAACCGCGTCGTCGAGTCCTACCCCGCGCAACATCGCGCGCCGAATATCGCCGTCCGTCACCGTGCCCAGCACCCGGCCGTCCGCACCGACTACGATTTGGAACAAATCGGGCGTGGCCGCGTTGATGCGCTCGAGCACCGTCCGGATCGTAGCCGACGCCAAGACCACCAAATGGGAAAATGCGTTCACGCGATTCATGCTTGGGTATCTTCCGCCGCGACGGGCTGGTATTCGCCGATGGGCTGGAATTCCGAGCGCAGCTGCGCGACGAGCGTCCAATCTAAGGGTTGCCCGCGGAGCCAGACGCGCTCACGCAGCACGCCTTCGACCCGCCAGCCGAGACGCGCGACCATGCGGAGGAAAGCCGGATTGGCCGTGCCGGCATCGAGCCGGTTCAAGCCTTCGTGCTCGAACAAATGGCGCGACACGACGTGGATGGCTTCACCGCCATAGCCTAGGCCCCAGGACCGCCGTTCGCCGATCATGATGCTGATATCCGCGCGCCGGTTCGCGCGGTCGATGGGGCCGTATTTGACGTTGCCGATATGGCCGAGCGCATCGGTTTCGATGGCTAGCACGCGCTCGTCGGCGCCGAGGTCCGAAAGATACGCCGCCGCCTGTTCGGCGGTGATCGAGCCGTCGCCGCGCCGCGAATAGGCGTTCACGACCGGGTCGCCCAGCCAGGCGAGATAGCGCGCGTGAATATCCGCCGGACCGAAGGGCCGCAATGTCGTGCGCGCGCCGCGCAGCATGGGCTCGTCAACCGCCCGGACGTTCCGGCGAAACCAGCGCATAGCCATTGGCCCGCCCGACGGCTTCGGCGACGGTTAAATCCAGCGCCTCGTCGATATCGACGGAGCGCTCCCGCTCCATGTGCGCTATGCGCAACGGCTCGGCGTAGATGCGTTGTTGCGCGCGCAACGCGTTCGTCCGCACGGCCCATGCCGCGCCGCTCGGCAGATACGCCGGCGGCAGATTTTGGGAATGCTGGCGCGCGCCTTCGAGATGGCCCTCGAGCAAGGTCGCGGAGGTTCCATCCGGCCGCTCGGTGAACATCCATTGGGGTTTTTCCGCCACCGGACGCGCGGCGAAGCAGCAGGATGCGTCCGTCGCCGCGAGAATTTCGAGGCAGGCATCGATATGGCGGGGCAGGGTGAAAGGCGTGGTCGGTTGAAGCATGACGACGATGTCATAGGCCCGCTTCTCCCGCGCCTCCACCCAGTCGAGCGCGTGCAGGACGATCTCGTGATCGTGGGCGAAATCGGCCGCCAATGCGGCGGGCCGGCGAAACGGCGCTTCCAATCCGTAGCGTGCCGCCGTCTCGGCGATTTCGTCGTCGTCGGTTGATAGCACGACGCGATCGAGCCTGCTCGCCATGGCCGCGCGGGCCATGTAGGCGATCAAGGGATGGCCCAGAAGCGGCCGCAGAATTTTCCCGGGCAGGCGTTTGGATTGACGCCGCGCGACGACGACGCCGAGGCTGCGTGGCGGCGGTGAAATCGGGTTTACCTCGGAACCGGCCAAGTTCAGCGTCCCCAAGTTCAGCGTCCCTTGATCTGCGCGGGTGCCACGCCCCGCCCCGACAACCGGCCTTGGCTTTTGGGCGCCATCGCCTCGATCTCGGCTGCGGTCACGCGCGCCAGCGAGGCGCGCGCGTTCACGACCTTGCCGACGGCGGACACGATGTCGTCCATGTCCTCGGACGTCGACGGATAGGCGATGTGGTAGAACCAAAGAAATTCCTCGTTGATCAGGCGTTCGGCCACTGGGCATTGCCCGCGTGCGTAGCGCACATGCGAAGGCGTGGCGCCGCAGGTCCAGGGGCAACCCTTGCCGCCGAAGGCGACGCGCTTCAGGAATGTGGGCGCTTCGTACATCGTTCGCACATAACCCGTACCCACGGGCACGCCTTCGGCGCGCAAGGCGGCGACGAAGGCGCCGCGCGGCACGCCCATGGCGGCGGCGTCGTGCAATGCCACGAACAAATGCGGGATGGCCCGTGCCGGCCCGTTGCCGGAAGATTGATCGACGGGTAGCCGCAAGCCGGGCATGCCCGACAAACCTCGGCGCAGGCGTTCGGCGTTCTTGGTGCGCCAGGCATTGACGGCTTCGAGTTTCGGCAATTGCGCGCGCCCCACCGCGGCGCACAGTTCGGGCAGGCGCAGATTAAGCCCGACCATATTGGCCAAATCCTCGGGGCGGTGATTATCGTCGAAGATAACCTCGCCGTGATTGATGATGAGGCGCGCGCGGCGCGCGATTTCGGGGTCGCGCGTGACGATCATGCCGCCCTCGCCGGTCATGATGTTCTTCGATTGTTGGAAGCTGAACACTCCGGCATCGCCGAGCGCGCCGGCCTTGCGGCCGCGATAGGTCGCACCGATGCATTGCGCGGCGTCCTCGATCACGCGCAGATCGTGGCGGCGCGCGATCGCCAGAATCGCGTCCATGTCGGCGATATTGCCGGTAAGGTGCACCGGCAGGATCGCGCGCGTGCGTGGCGTGATGGCGGCCTCGACCTTCGCCGGATCGATGCAGAACGTGTCGGGGTCGACATCGACGAAGACGGGGATCGAATTGAACAGCAGAACCGCGCTTGCCGTCGCGGAGAACGAGATCGCCGGCAGAATCACCTCGTCGCCCGGGCCCACGCCCGAAGCGGCGAGCGCGGCTGCAATGCCCATGGTCGCGGCATTCACCGGAATGGCATAGGGCACGTCGAAGGCGCGGGCGAACTCGGCGGCGAACTGCCGGACATGCGGGCCGCCGAGAAAATGCCAGTAATCGCCGATTGTGGCCGCCGCCGCGCTCGTCATCCGCAGGGTCGTCTCGATATCGGGCGCGGTCGAGCCGATATAGCGGCTGAAACTGCGTGCACGAATCGCCTCCAACACCAGGCGTTCCTCCTCCCCATCGACCATCGGTTCGACGATGAAGGGGCGCGCGCGAACGGGCGTGCCGCCGAAAAGGGCCAGCGATTCGGGGTTCATGTTCATGACCTCGCGGTTGAAGCGATCGGCGCCGCCGCCAAGACCGCCAGAATCCGTTGAACATTGCAGGCATCGCGCGCGTCGCAGCTTGGCTTCAGCGTCGGGTTGGCGCACAACTCGGCGATCTCGTGCGCGATCGCCTCGAAGGGCGACATCTCGGCAAAACCGGAAGCGCGCTCGACGCGCGCCGCGCCGAGTTCGCGGTAATCGCAGTACTGGGCGCTGGGCGCGAATCTCTCGATGCGGATTTCGCCGCCGTTCTCCCGTACGGCCATCCGGCCTTCCGTGCCGAAAGCCTCGGCCTCGATCGCCAAATCCGCCCGGTATCCGGTGACGTTGAGGATGGCGTAGGCGCCAAAATGTAGCGCCATCAGCGCCGCCGCGGCGGGCTCGCCGCCTTCCTCGAGGGCGGGAATGCGTAAACCCCGCACCGTGCCCGCGGGGCCGCCAAGAAAGAGCGCCAAGTCCACCTGATGGCTGCCGATGGTATGTAGGCGATTGGGCATGGCGATACGCAAGGACACAAGCCGGCCCACCGCGCCCTGGCCGATAAGCTCGCGCGCGCGGCGCCAGAGCGGCATCCACCGCCGCACGTACGAGACCACGACCGGGATTCCGCGCTCGTCCGCGCGGGCGATCATGCGTTCCGCCTCGTCCGCGCCGGCCGCCAGGGGCTTTTCGCACCATACGGCCTTGACGTTCGGCGAGGACAACGCCGCATCCAACATGGCCGCGTGATGTTCGGCTGGCGTACAGATGCTAATCACATCGGGCGCGGTGGCGGCGATCAACGTGCGTGCGTCCGCATAGATTGGAACATCGGGACAGCGCCGCGCGAAGGCCGCGCGATTGCCTTCATCGGGTTCGGCCGCGCCGACGAGCGCGAATCTTTCGGGATGGGCGAGATAGGCGCCGGCATGGCTCCATGTCGTCTTCCGCTTGCCGTCCTCGTCGAAGCGCGAACCCACGCGTCCTGCGCCGATGATTACCGAGCGCAAGATCACGGGACGGCGGTGTCCTTTTTGGTGCGGGACTCGCGCGTCTTTAGATGCGCGTTGATTGGTTCGAATGCGCGGTCCTGTTGCAGAATGCAGCCCTCGCACAGTGTGCCTTCGACGCGCCGATCAAGGTGCATTTGCCGGAGGGCTTGAAATTCCCTCGAATGCCACGCATCGACGAGCGGAGCATCGTGAAGATTGCCCACGATAAGGTCGTTGTTGTAATCGCTGCAACACGCCGACAAATAACCTTCGACCGTGACGTTCAAATAACTCCAAAGCTGATAGCACGGGAGTTTCAAGCGTTTGCGGTTCCATTCGTCGCGCTTGTCGGTCTCGCCATAGCCGATGAACGGCCGCTCGGTTCCGTCGGCCTCCACGCGTCGGCGCAAGGGCGTGCCGATAACCACGAACGGGTACATCACGACCTCGTCGACCAAAGGGCCG
>JBJXGH010000009.1:0-4001 GCA_046153685.1 Alphaproteobacteria bacterium | reverse complement strand
GCGCGGGCGAGCCAGCGGCGGTTTCGCGCGCTGTCGCCGCTCGCCGGGTTCGCGCGGCATTCGCACGGGGATATGTGGCAAAGGCGCGCGATGCGCCTGGCGGCCCTCGGCCTCATCGAGGCCGTGCGCCCATGACCGAGGCGCCCGCCCTCTCCGTGATCATCCCGACGCTCGACGAGGCGCAGCGACTGCCCGCGCTCTTGCAGGCCCTCGCGCGCCAGGGGGCGCGCCATGAGGTCATCGTCGCCGATGGCGGCAGCACGGACGGAACGCCGGCGCGCGCGCTCGACATGGGCGCGCGGGTCGTCTTCGCCAAGCGCGGGCGCGGTGCGCAACTCGCCGCCGGCGCGGCGGCATCGCGGGGTCGCGTGCTTCTGTTCCTCCACGCGGACTCCCATCTGCCCGACGGCGCGCTGGCGGCGGTGGAAAGCGCGCTCGAGGCGAACGAGCATCTGGTGGGTGGCAATTTCCGACTCCGCTTCGACGGCAGCGATGCCTTCTCGGCCTGGCTCGACGGGTTCTACGCGTGGATTCGTCGACACGGCGTCTACTACGGCGATTCGGGGGTCTTCGTGCGCCGTGGGGTGTACGAGGCGCTGGGCGGCATCCGGCCTTGGCCACTCATGGAAGACTACGACTTCAACCGGCGCCTCGAGCGCGCTGGCGCGACGTGCTGCATCGGCGAGCCCGCGCTCGGCACTTCGGCGCGGCGCTTCGAGGGGCGGCGCCCCGCAGCCATCGTGGCGGGGTGGCTCTGGGTCCATGCGCTCTTCCATCTGGGCATGGCGCCCGACCGGCTCGCGCGCATTTACGATTCGGCGCGGGCGAGGCGCCCCCACGCCTGAGCGCGGCAGCGCGGCTCAACGCCAGTCGTTGAGCTCCCAATCGTAGCCGGTCGCGTCGATGGCGCGGATGGGCGCCAGCGATTCGGCCAAGGGCGGCGCCGCATAGCGGCGCAAATGAGCAAGGACGCCCGCCTCGCCGCCGCCGAAATCGTCTTGGAACCAGACATAGATGCTCGAGACGCGAAGGCGCCCGTCCACGACGCGGGCCCCGCGCGGATGGTTGACGAAACCGCGCGCGCCCTTTTCCAACAGCGCCTCCGTGTTCGCCGCGGTGAAGGCCTCGCCCAAGAGATCGGGGCAGCCGATCGAGGCGCAATTGAGCGCATAGTGGATGCGCGCGTCCTTCCAGATGGGACGCAGGATTCGGTGCTCGATGTCGTCGAGGGAGAGGGCGATGCCTTCGACCTCGAACAGCTTCTTCCCCCACGGCCCCGTCGCGAACAGACCCGGCGAGATGTCGATGTCCCGGATCGAGGCGAGCGGATAGCGTTCGACCACCAGGCGCACCGTGGCGGCGTTGTAAAGATTGATCCAGAATGCGCGCTGCTCCTCGCGCGAGAGCGCGCTCACCCGCGCCGCCGCCAGCGCGCGCACATAGCCGTCGAGCGCGGCCTTGTCCGCCGCACTCACCCGCCCATACGCCACGCGCGCGACGCCATCCGGCGCGCCGGCACGGTAGGTATCGAGAAAGCGCTGCCAGGGCCCATGGTCGAGCATGGTCTTCGCGTTCGCATCGTGCGCTTCCCAGCGTGGCCAGGGCTTGGCCGAAGGCGCCAACCACGCCTCAAGCGAGGCACGCGCGGGTCCCGCCCAGAGGACGAGGACGAACAGCGAAAGAAGGGCGCGTTGGAACACCGTATGGGCCCTCCGTTCGGCCTGGCCTAGAGATGGCGGATGGCCGCGCGCGACGCCAGGGCCCGCGCGATCACATCTGCGTCATCATGAGCCGTCTTGTCGCTTCAAGAAGCCCATGCAGATTGGAAATCTTTATTTTTTTGAATTCCATAGGTAAGGCTCTTGTTGTGAGGTTTACGAAGCTCCTAGGCCTTACGGCTTCACTGCTGCTCTATGAGCTTCAGACATTGTCTGTACTCAATTGCTTCCGGTACCTCTTGAAATTCGAGCAGTTCGCCCGCGAGCTCACTCAAATGTGCCTTCACTTCCGTCGTCGTCACACGAAAAAACTCGCGCCGCCGATTGACCATATTAACACGCACATTACTCAACCGTTCGTGCATGGCTTGTTCGATGCCTACCGCATCCTTGGAGAAAAAAAGGGCATGGACGTCAAAATTGAATGGCACGGATGCGTCGCTGAGCTCGCGAATTCGGTCGAGAGGATCCAGACGTCGGGTCATACCAAGCTTGACCATTTTTTCTCCAAAGGAGCCGATATTCGAGATGAGATAGACGTAACCTGCACGGATATTGGCCGCTCGAAAATCTACGCTCTCAATCGCTTGGTTCACTTCGGCTAACTGTTCGCGTAACCGAGCCGCGCCAGCCTCATCGCCTTTTGTGACCATGATCTGCAGAGCGTTGGCGTGATGTTGACGCTCCTTTTCGAGGCGCGCGCGCTCGCGTTCGATCTCCTGCTGGGCTTTCCGTTCTTCGCGTAACCGCTCTCTCTCGATACGCTCGGCCTCCTTTTGCTCGGCTTGCTTCTGCAAAAAGTCTGCTGTGAGTTCCAGCTCTCGCACACGCAGCTGGTGGTACGAAGGCGAGATGCGGATTTTCATAGTTATTCCAAGGCGCTCAATCGTCTCGGCGACTTTCCTCAACCGTTCAAGCGCCCCATCAAGCTTATAAGGCTTTAGGCCCCGAACAAGATTGTCTGCCTCTGCGTTGAATGCACGAAGCATGAGCTTTGAAAAGTCCCGTACCATTCTTCGCCCTTCCGCAGCGGATCCGTTGACCGTCCAGTCGGAGGTTGCGAGCACTGCGCCGCCGTCCTTCCGCGTCATCGCTTTGATTTCATCCTCTAGCGTGTCCAGCTCTTTCGAGTAGGCGACTGCGTCACTCAATGGATGCCGGTAGTGATACACTCCGGCCTCTTGCAAGAGCGCCAAATCTTCAGTTGTGACTATCAATCTGCGCGCGTCGTCGCACTCCTTCTTCAATGTGTCCAGGGCAACAGCGGCTTCCGATCTTTCGGTTTTAAGGCGAACGGCCTGTTCGGCGATGTCATTTTCGAGTGCGAGGCTCCGAGCCTCCAGTTGCAACACTGTGAGAGCGCCAAGCGCCTCTAGCTGCTTGTACGCTTGATCGCGCTGGGAACTTAGTTCCTGAACTTCGACCGCGAGCTTGCGTGCCATCTTGCGAGCACTGAACCAAGGAACGGATAGGGTTGGCTTGATCCCCTGGTCGTTTTTGCCAGACGCCATAGTTCCCCCCCGGAAAGTTGGCAGCATATGAGGTACTCCCCATCTGTAGGACAGGTTTGGCAGTAATTTAAGCTACAGCTTGGGTCTGCCGATCGGGGTTCATTCTACGCTCGTTAAGCCACCGAGGGGCAATGTCAGACCAAATTGGGTTGAGGGCAACGTGTTGGGGCCTTAGCCTCGGTGGATGAAGAACCCCTTCCGCTATTTCAACAGCTCACCCGAGGTGATCCGCCTCACGGTGATGATGTACATGCGCTACCCGCTATCGCTGCGCCAGGTCGAGGACCTGCTGTTCGAGCGCGGGATCGACATCTGCCACGAGACGGCGCGGTTCTGGTGGAACCGGTTTGGTCCGATGTTTGCCTCGGAGATCCGGAAGCGGCGCATTCAACACCGGTTGTTTTCTTCACGGCGCTGGCACCTGGACGAGGTGTTGGTTCGGATCAACGGCGAGACGCATTACCCGTGGCGGGCCGTTGATCACGAGGGCGAGGTGCTCAAGGTTTTCGCAACGAAACGGCGGGATTGCTAGGCTGAGCTGAAGTTTCTTAAGCGTGCGATGAAACGCTTCGGGCAACCGGACACGATCGTGACCGACCGTCTCAGATCCTACGGCGCGGCGATGAAAGTCATCGCAACGTCGGAGCGCCATGAGTGCGGCCGTTGGCTTGACAATCGAGCCGATAACTCACGCCAACCCTTCCGGCGACGAGAAGGTGCGATGGCCAGGTTCAGGGATGTGAAGACCCTACGGATATTTGCCTCGGCACAC
>JBJXGH010000002.1:0-74145 GCA_046153685.1 Alphaproteobacteria bacterium | reverse complement strand
CTGGCTTTCGAGCGCCGCGGACGGCCTGCTCGACCGCACAAAGAGTGCCGGGGCCGAGGGTTATGCGCGTGGGGCGCGTGCCATGATCGAATTCAACCGCGCCATCGTCGTGGCGCATTGGCTGTTCCGGCGCTTCGGCTGGTCGCTACCGCTTGGGCGCGAGATCGCCGGGCGCTTCGAAATCTTGCTGCTCGTCCAACTCGTGCTGCGCGATCTCGGAACGGCCAATCGCGGCCCGTTGCGCGCTTTGCTCGGCGAAGCGGCCAGCGACCGCATAGAGGAGATCATCCAGACGCGGCGCGCGGAAGTCTCGGCGGCCTTGGCGGCCATTGAGTTGCAATATCCGCGCTATGCCGCCGAATTGCGCGTGCAGTACGTGGCGCGCGGCGCGCTCCGGCTCGAGGAAGCCGATTATCGTGACAAATTCGAGCAGGCATTCATCAGCCCGGAGGTCTTTCGGGATCTGATGCACGGCATCGAGGTGCGCCAGGCGGCACACGACCGGCGCCCAACGCTTCACCTTGGAATGAAATTGGCGGAAATGATGCGCCGCGTGCCCATGTTCGCCAGCCTGTCGGCAGAGCGCATGGCCGAGATCGCGCGCTTCTTGCGCCCGAGCCTGGCGATGCCGGGCGAACGGATCATCGAGAAGGACGCGCCGGGCGACGCCATGTTCTTCATTGCGGGCGGGGCGGTCGATGTCCGCTTGCCCCAGGGGGATGTGCGGCTCGGCGAGGGCGGGTTCTTCGGCGAGATGGCCTTGCTCGACGGTCGGCCGCGGAGCGCGGATGTGTACGCCCTGGGTTTCACCCAATTGCTCGTCTTGGCTGCGCGCGACATGCAGCGCCTGATGCGCGCGCATCCGGATCTCGAAGAGGCCATCCGCCGTACCGCCGAGGCGCGCCGCCTGCCGGGCGCGACGGCCGAGAAAACCACGACCGGTTGAGAACGTCGCGGCGCGCGTCGGGCGTCCGGCCCTAATGGTCGGCGCGATGGAGAACTTGGTTGGCGATGCCCGTGTCGTAACCCTGGCCTTCTACCGTCAGTCCCAGCCCGCCTTCTTGGCCCTCGCGCACCAGGCCCTTGCGGGCGAGCGCCAGCCAGACCGCGCGGTTGTGCAGCCCCGTGGCGTCCTTGCCCGAGGCCACCGCATCGCCGATGTGAAAATGGTCACCATGGGCGTGCGGCAGGGAACGAATGACGATGTCGCCGCCGTCCGTCGCGGGGCTGGCGAAGCCTGGGTATCTGGCGATTTCCTGAAGCAGTGCGAGGGTTTTCAGCTGCAGGGGATTGAGGCGGAGCGGGTTCGATTTCGGCGGCATATCGCGGTCCTCAAGGTGGCGGTTGGTCCTAGTTAACAGGAGGTTGACGGCCGCTCAAGCGGCTCCGCGCCGTGGCACGGCGCTTGCGAACCGTATGGCGTGAAACCGCAAGCCAATGCAGGGTACGAGTGACCGCTCAAGTCGTTATCGATGCTTTTCGCAATGTTCGCGGCGATGTGACGCGCGCCGTTCAGAACGCGTCTTCGCGCTCGGGGGTAAATTTTTCCTACCTGATGGCACAAGCTGCCGTGGAAAGCGGCTATCGCCCCGATGCCAAGGCGGGATCGAGCAGCGCCGAGGGGTTGTACCAATTCCTCAAGGGAACATGGCTCAACGTCGTCCGCGATCACGGCGCCAAGCACGGCCTCGGCGAATATTCCCGCGCGCTCGAGAAGGGCACGGTCGATCCCAAGACCGAGCAGGCAATCCTCGCGCTGCGCCGAGACCCGACGATGTCGGCGCTGCTGGCCGCCGAACACGCCCGCGACAACAAGACCCGCCTTGAACAAAGCGTCGGCGGGCGGGTGGGCGACACCGATCTGTATCTTGCCCATTTTCTCGGCGCGAACGGCGCGGAAAAATTCCTCAAGAATCTGCGAGCCGATCCAGGGCGCGGCGCCGCCGAATTGTTTCCCGATGCGGCGCAGGCCAACCGCGCCGTGTTCTACGAACAGGGCCGGGCGCGCTCGCTCGGCGAGGTCCGGTCGTTCCTCGCCAACAAGCTCGACGATGCCGCCAAGCAGACTCAAACCGCATCGACCAAGGGGCCGATTTTCGCGTCCGAGGGCGCTCGTCCGCGCAATGCCGTGCCCGAGGTGATGTGGCTCAACGACCCCGGGCTCGGCAGGCCGAAATTCGCCGCCTCGGCGGAAATGTTGTTGCTGACCTTGAGCGAAGTCGAAAACAAGAAATCGATACTATAGCGAACGCTGCCCCGCTTGCGCGTGGACGTGCGTCAGTAGGGCCGGGGATCGTCGGGGTGCCGAATCTCGATCAGATTCGGTACGATTTGCGGCCGTTCTTTCGGCACGCAAATGATATTGGGCGATATGACCGCGCCGAAGACGTTTTCTTTGTTCTCGAAAAAATTTCGCGGGGAAAATAGACTTGGGCAATGCCAATAGAGGCGATAATCCAGCTCCAAAGTCCGGGCAATCAACTCGGACGCGCGCGGGCCGCGATTGCATTCGAGATAAAGCACCGGTCGAAGGCGTGCGATGGTACCGGCCGCGCCGGCGACCACTTCGTTCTCCATGCCCTCGACATCGACCTTCATGAAATGGCAGGCCTGGAGGTCGAGGGAATCGACGGAAATCTGCGTGACCGGATCGGACCGCCCCTCGATCGCCATGGGCGGTCCTAGACCGCCGAAATTATTGGCGCGGCCGTAATCGATCTTCGGCATCGCGATCTCGGCTTCGCCGTAGCCGACGGCGTGGGGGTAAGCATGGACATTGCCGAGCGCGTTCAGCACTACATTGGTGCACAGGATCTGGAAAAGGCGGCGCTGGGGTTCAAAGGCCAGCACCGAGCCGGACTCGCCGGCTAGTTGGGCGAGCGGGATGGTGTGCACACCGATATTGGCTCCGATATCGAGAACCGTCTGGCCTGGACGGATGGCGTGGCGGAAGAAATCCATCTCGCCTTCCGAGTATTCGCCGTAAAGGTCGAGCGAGCGGCCTATATAATAGTCGGTGATCAAATACGCATACACGCCGTGGCGACAGCGCCGGACCCGGACAAGTCCCTGCTCATGAAGAATGGTCCCGGCCATGACGCGACTCCCAGCGCCGTCCGCCTCTTGCGGTCGGCCATCGCAATTATGACATCGGGTTGGGGACGACGCCTAGCGATCGCTCGGCGAAGTCAAAACGACATGCGGCCGCAAGAATTTCGCCTTACCATGTGGGCGGCAATGGGAGGATAGGGTGGCGCTGCTGGACGATTTGTTCCTTCTGCTCGAACGCAGGGGCGGTGAGCGCTACGGGCAGGAGGCGGTCAGCCAGATCGATCACGCCCTGCAGGCGGCTTCCCTTGCCGAGGCGGAATTGGCGCCCTCGGCGCTCGTCATCGCCGCGCTGTTCCACGATATCGGCCATCTGATGCACGAGAACGAGGAAGCCGCGCTCAAGGGCATCGATATGCGCCACGAGGCATGCGGCGCCGCGTTTCTCGCCGACTGGTTCGGCCCCGACATCACCCGCCCGGTGCGCTTGCACGTCGAGGCCAAGCGCTATCTGTGCGCGACCGAGGCGGGGTATTTCGAATCCCTGTCGCCGGCCTCGGCGCGCAGCCTCGCCTTGCAGGGCGGGCCGCTTTCGGCCGATGAGGTTGCGGTATTCGAGGCCGACCCGCACGGTGCCGACGCCGCACGCCTGCGACGCTGGGATGAAGGCGCCAAGATCGTCGGCGCGCGAACCGCGAGGCTCGATTATTTTCGCGGCATGGCCGAGATGTTCGTTTTACCCGATTCTGGGCGCCGCCATTCGCGGCTCTAGGCGTGGACGCTCGCTGTGGTTTTCGCCCGCCGAACGACAAATAGAACTGGCGCGGCATGCGTTTCAGGACCCGCCCCGGTGTTCCAGAAACTCACCTGCGAACTCGATACTCTGTGGTTTGTGTTGGCGGCGCGGCGCGTGGCCGTCCGAAACAGGGCGTGCGGCAGATGTATCAGGGTTTTTTGGGCGCCGAAGGAAAATCGGGCGGGCGTTTTTCGAGAAAAGCCGAAAGCCCCTCGCGCGCGTCCGCCTCGAAGAAATTGAGGCCTTCATACGCGACCGACAAATCGAAGGCCGGCCCTGCTTGGCGAAGCCAGTGATTGAGGCTGCGCTTGGTCCAGCGCAAGGCGCGCTGCGGCATGAGAGCCAGGCGGTCGGCAAGTGCCAGCGCGGTGTCCATGAGCTTCTCGCGCGCGACGCACATGGAGACGAGGCCGATGCGCTCAGCCTCTCGCCCGTCGAGCACATCGGCGGTCAAGAGGTACAGTTTGGCCTTGGGCATGCCGCAATAGAGGGGCCACAGCATGATCGCGTGATCGCCCGAGGCGACGCCGATCTTGGTATGGGCGTCGGTGATCTTGGCGTCCTCGGCGATGATGGAAATATCGGCTGTCAGCGCGACCGCGAGACCCGCTCCGGCCGCCGGACCGTTGATCGCCGAGATGATCGGCTTGTCGAGATCGATCATGTTCCAGACGATGGCGCGCGCGTCCTCGCCCATCGCAATGATCTTCTCGGCATCGCCGAGCTTGGCGATTTCCTCGTTGAGATCGCCCCCCGCCGAGAATGCGCGGCCTGCCCCGGTAACGACGACGATGCGCGTTTCGGCATCGGTTTTCACCGTTTTCCAGATTTCCGAAAATTCGGTATGCATGCGCGTGGTCGCGGCGTTCATCTTTTCCGGACGGTTGATGGTGACGAGCAGCACGCCGTTCGGCTTGCGATCGAATTTGAGAAATTCGTAGTCGGCGTAATTCATATTCGCCTCCCGGTTTGCCCATGCGCGGGCGCCACGCAGCCATGACCGCGGCTTTCGGTTCGCCGATATGGATCGACGGCATGCGCGTGCGACGCACGGCCATGTCGGCAAGCTGTTCGTCGATGATGATAGGCGGTGGGCGGATCGTGAGTCACTTGCCGAAGCGACGGCCATTGACCCGGCGCATGTACCGGCAATAGGGGGTTTTCCGGGCCGATGCGGCGGGTGCGGCCGGCCGCCGGCAGGTCGGCTGCGCGGTCAGTTGACCCGTTCGGCACAACGTCTAGCCATGGGTTCGGCGAGGATGTCGTCGCCGATGTCACGGCCAAGCCGCATGTCGGCAAGACGACGATTCGTGCCTGCCAGGGCGCGCGCTCAGCCCTCGGCGGCGCGCTTGGCCACGCGCTTGCGCTCGTTGAAGTTGAGATGGCGCTTGCGCAGCCGGATCGCCTTGGGGGTGACTTCGACCAGTTCGTCGTCCTCGATATAGGCGATTGCGCGTTCAAGCGTCATGGGCACGGGCGGCGTCAGCGCCACGGCATCGTCCTTGCCCGAGGCGCGGAAATTGGTGAGCTGCTTGGATTTGAGCGGGTTCACGTCCAAATCCTCGCCGCGGTTGTTCTCGCCGACGATCATGCCTGGATAGATCGCCTCGCCCGGCGAGACGAACAGCAGGCCGCGTTCCTCAAGATACCAAAGCGCGTAGGCGACCGCCTTGCCAAGCTCGCGGCTGACAAGGACGCCGTTGCGCCGCCCTTGGATCGGCCCCTTGTAGGGGGCATAGCCGTGGAACAGGCGGTTCATGATGCCGGTGCCGCGCGTATCGGTTAGAAATTCGCCGTGATAGCCGATGAGCGAGCGCGAAGGCGCGTGGAACACCAGGCGCTGCTTGCCGCCACCGGTGGGGCGCAGTTCGACCATCTCGCCCTTGCGGCTGCCGATCTTGTCCACGACCACGCCGGCATATTGCTCGTCCACGTCAACGACCACTTCCTCGATGGGTTCCTGGCGTTGGCCGGTCGCGGGGTCGCTGCGGAACAGGACGCGCGGCCGGCTGACCGAGAGCTCGAAGCCCTCGCGCCGCATGGTCTCGACCAAAACGGCCAATTGCAATTCGCCGCGGCCCGCGATCTCGAAGGCATCCATGCTGTCGGTGTCACGGACGCGGATCGCCACATTGCCTTCCGCTTCGCGCATCAGGCGCTCGCGGATGAGGCGCGAGGTCACCTTGTCGCCCTCGATGCCGGCCAGCGGTGAATCGTTGATCGATAGCGTCATGGCCAGGGTCGGCGGATCGACCGGCTGTGAGGGTAGCGGTGTCTCGATTTCGAGCGCGCACAGCGTGTCGGCGACGGTCGTCTTGGAAAAGCCCGCGATGGCGACGATATCGCCCGCTTCGGCTTCGTCGAGCGGGGTGCGTTCAAGGCCGCGGAAGGCCAGGATCTTGGTCACGCGCGTCTGCTCGATGACCGAGCCGTCGCGCGCCAAGGCCTTGATCGTCGAATTCGACTTGAGCTTGCCCGACTGCACGCGCCCGGTCAGCAAGCGGCCGAGATAGGGGTCGCGCTCCAGTGTCGTCGCCAGCATGGAAAAGGCGCCTTCCGGATCGACCTTGGGCGGCGGCACATGCGCGACGATAAGGTCGAAAAGCGGCGCTATCGTGTCGCGCGCGCCGTCGGGCTGGGTCGTGGCCCAGCCATGCTTGGCCGAGGCAAACATGGTCGGGAAATCGAGCTGTTCCTCGGACGCGTCCAGCAGCGAGAACAGGTCGAACATCTCGTTCTGTACTTCGAAGGGCCGCGCGTCGGGCCGGTCAACCTTGTTGATCACCACGATGGGGCGCAGGCCGAGTTTCAAGGCCTTGCCGAGCACGAACTTGGTTTGGGGCATGGGCCCCTCGGCCGCATCGACCAAAACCAGAACACCATCGACCATGCTCATGATGCGCTCGACCTCGCCGCCGAAATCGGCGTGGCCGGGGGTATCGACGATGTTGACGCGCGCATCCTTCCACTGCACCGAGGTGCATTTGGCGAGGATCGTGATGCCGCGCTCGCGCTCTTGATCGTTGGAATCGAGCGCGCGCTCGGCCACCTGTTGGTTGGCGCGGAAGGTACCGCTTTGGCGCATCAGGCAATCGACCAGCGTGGTCTTGCCGTGATCGACATGCGCGATGATGGCGATGTTGCGCAGTTTCATGACGGTTCTGGGTATGGGTGTGAATCATGGGCGCGACCGGAAGGATTCCGGCCGCGCCCAGCCGTAATATTGGGTGTCCGGGGCGCAAGGGCAAGGAAACAATTGCGCACCTCTGCTCAAATCGATGCGTTACAACGCTTTTTTGTTGTTTTGCCCGGGGGTTGGACGGCACGGACGTCTCGCTTCTTCAACCAGGGCACGATCGTCGATTCCAAGCTCTTCAGCCATGGGCGGCGCGTAGCCCGGCCTTGCCGGCCCAGGTCCTCGATCCAATGGGTACCTTGTCGCGCCGCCATGGTCGAACTTCCTAGCCACGCGACGCCAGGACTGTCGTCGCGGTAGCTCGGTTGGAAACTGACCCTTGGTACGAAGAAGGCGCATGCGGCTTCGTCTGCACCATATCCTGTTCGTCTGCTTCGCCCTTGTTTCGACGATGCCTTTAACGGCGTTCGGGTCGTGGGTCGGCCACCTCGTGCACAGCGACGAGTTGGCGGCGCGGCAATCGCGGCTGCGCAATAGTCCCGGCTAGTGCCGCCGCCAGGCCTGCGTGCGCACCAGCACCGCACGGCTCAGCGCCGCGTGCGCCAGGCGCACCACGATGCAGGTATAGACGATCATCATCGCCATCGCGGCGGCGGGTGCCACGTCACCGGCATCGTCCATGTTGAGCACCGCGACCGAAGCCAGAGTGGTGTTCGGCGAATAGAGGAACACCACGGCCGAGACCGTCGTCATGGCGTTCACGAACAAATACAGGCTGATGTCGAGAATGGCGGGCATGGCCAGGGGCACGGTCACGCGCCGGAACGTGCGCCAGACCGGAACCTGGAGCGAGGCGGAAACGGCTTCAAACTCGCCGTCCATCTGCTTCAGCGCGGTCACGGCCGTCAAATGCGCCACCGTGTAGAAGTGCGCCACCGTGTTGACCACCAGAATGGCCATGGAGTGGTAGAGAAAGTGCAGCGGATTAGCCTGGTCAACGAAGAAAAAGATGTAGGCGACGCCCAGCACCAAGCCCGGCACCGCCATGGGAATCATGCACAGCAACTGCACCCCGCTGCGCAATCTCTTGAAGCCCGTCTGCTTCTCGACGAGATAGGCGCCCCCGAAGACGACGGCGGTGCCGAAGATCGCCGTCAGAGCCGCCATCTCGATGGAGTTCCAGAACGACGTCCAGCTGCCGCCGTCGGTCAGGTCGAAATCGTAGTGCTTCCAGACAAATTCGAGATTGTACGGCCATAGCTTCACGAACGAGGCGAGCGCGGCCATGGCGAATATGGACAGGATCATCAACGCGATGACGGTGCAGAAGGCCGTCATCGCTCTATCGAAGCCCGGGCTCGCTTTGGCTGTGTAAGGCACCGCGCGCGCGGACAGGAGCGCGACCTGTTTGCGCTGGACCAGGCGATCGACGGCGAATGCCAGAAGGGCCGGCAGCAAGAGAATCATGCCGACGACGGCGCCCATCTGAAAATCGTTGCGCCCGACCACCTGCTTGTACACGTCCGTTGCCAGCACGTTGTAATTGCCGCCGATGACCTTGGGGATGCCGAAATCGGTGACGACGAGGGTGAAGACGACGAAAAAGGCGCTGACCAGTCCGTAGCGCACCGCCGGCACCGTGACGGTGAAGAATTTCCGGACCGTGCCCGCGCCCAGAACTTCGGCGGCTTCGTACAGGCGCCCGTCGGTGATCGACAGTGCGGTGACGAGAATCATGACCGCGTGGGGGAAGGTGTAGAACACCTCGCCCATGACGATGCCGATGGGGCCGTAGATCGATTCGCCCATCAGCCATTCCTTGACGAGCCCCTTGTTGCCGAACAGATAGACGAGCGAGATGCCCGGCAGGAGCGAAGGCGCAAGCAGCGGCAGCAACGCCAGGCCCTTGAACAGGGGGCGCAACGGCATTTGGCTGCGGGTGATGGCATAGGCGTACACGAACGCCAGGGACGTGGTGATGAACGAGGCGGCGAGTGCAATCTGGAGGCTGTTCGAGATCGAAATCGACAGCGCCGGCGTCGTCAGGAATTTGGAAAAATTGGCGAGGCCGACGAAGCCGCCATCGGGGTTCTCGAAGCTCTTCGACAGCAAGGTGTAGAGCGGCAGGCCGACGAAGACGATGAGGAGCAAGGCGACCAGGCCAAGGCCAGCGGCCATCGCCCATTGGTCGCGGCTGGCGCGGGGACGTATGCGAACTCCGGAAATGGCGCCTGGGGCGGTCACGACGCCTACCGGCGCGCGAAAACGTGCAATCTGTCGCCTGGCATGGCGACCCTGAGCGTTCCGCCCAGGGCGATGCCGATGCGTCGCGACAGGGTGGCCGAGAATTCGGCCGTGAGCGCGCGCGAGGCGGCATCCTTGGGCACCAGGGTCGCGCGCAGATTGGGGCCGAGGAATTCGATGGTGGCGATCTTGGTGTCGAACGCGTTCGGCGCGGCGTCGTCGGCCGGGACGATGTCCTCGGGCCGGCAGCATAATGTGATCTCGGTACCCGTGGCCGTGCCGTCGAGGGCGGGTACGCGGAGCTCCAGCGCCTCGATGCGCGCACGCCCGGCGCCGGAGACCGAGGCTGGTAAAAAGTTCATCGCGCCAATGAAATCGGCGACGAAGGCGGTGTCGGGCTTGCCGTAAATCTCGCCGGGCGTGCCGATCTGTTCGATGGCGCCCGCGTTCATGACGACAATGCGGTCGGCCATGGTCAGGGCTTCTTCCTGATCGTGAGTGACCATGATGGTCGTCACCCCGAGCTTGCGTTGCAGGGCGCGCAGCTCGCCGCGCAAATATTGGCGCACCTTGGCGTCGAGCGCGGAAAGCGGCTCGTCGAGCAGCAGCAGGCCCGGCGAAGTCGCCAGTGCGCGCGCCAGCGCCACGCGTTGCTGCTGGCCGCCTGAAAGCTGGGCCGGGTACTTCGCGCCGTGTTCGACGAGGTCCACGAGGTCGAGCAATTCGGCCACGCGCCCGCGTCGGCTCTCGCGCGTGGTGGAGCGCCTCGCCAGGCCGTAGCCGACATTGTCGATGACGGAGAGGTTGGGAAACAGGGCGTAGGACTGGAAGACGATGCCGACATCGCGCGCGGACGGCGGCAGGGCCGAAACATCGCGCCCTGCCTGAAAGATGCGGCCGGTGGTTTGGATGTCGAGGCCGGCGATGGCGCGCAGCAGGGTCGTCTTCCCGCAGCCCGACGGACCCAGGAAGCAGACGAACTCGCGCTCGGCGATGTCCAGGGTCACGTTCTTGAGGGCGTGGAACGAACCGAAGGCCTTGCTCACGCCTTCGATCCGCAAGTACGGCCTATGCTTGTCAGCGCCGTCGGCCATGACTGCCACCTCGATGAAAACCCCCGCCGGATTCGGTCCGGCGGGGGCAAGCGCCGCTTTTCGGTTTAGCTCTTGGGTTCGGACTTGGCGTCGTAGCGCTTGCGCCATTCGTCCAAGATCTTTTCGCGATTCTTCGCGGCCCAGGCGAAGTCGTTTTTGATCAGAAGTTTCGAGAAATCCGCGGGCAGGCCGGCAACGGGCTTGGATGCGCCGGGCATGGCGATGAGGGCATAGCCCTTGGTGTAAAGATTTTCCATCACCGACTGGGTGATCGACCAATCGGCGAATTTGCGCGCAGCCTCGAGCTTCTTGGTGGTCTTGACGATGGCGAAGGCTTCCATGTCCCAGCCGAGACCTTCCTTGGGCAGGATCACGTCGATGGGTGCGCCGTCGGACTTAGTTTTGGCGGCGCGATAGTCGAAGGCGATACCGATCGGAACCTCACCCGCGGCCGCCTGGCGGCAGGGCTTCGATCCGGAATGGGTGTACCAGGCGATATTCTCGTGCAACTGGTCCATGTACTTCCAACCGTCCGACTCGCCGAAGAGCTGCAACCAACTCGACACATCGAGATAGCCGGTGCCCGAGGAATTCGGGTTCGGCATGGTGATGGCGCCCTTGTAAATGGCCTTGGTCAGATCCTTCCAGGACTCGGGCTTGGGCAGGTTTTTCTTGGCAGCCTCCACCGTGTTGAAGCAGATCGCCGCAGCCCAGGCGCGCTGGCCGACCCACATCGGCGGATTGGCCTTGTCGCGGAAGCTCGCGTCGAGCTTGTCCAGACCCTTGGGCGCGTAGGCTTGGAAATAGCCTTGATCGGACAACATCATCAGGCTCGTCGCGGCCAGACCCCAGACGATATCGGCCTGCGGATTGGCCTTTTCGGCCAGAAGCTTCGAGGTGACGATGCCGGTCGAATCGCGCACCCACTTGATTTCGATGTCGGGGGATTCCTTTTCGAACGCGGCCTTGAAGCCCGGCAGTTCATCGGCCTCGATGGCGGTGTAAACCAGCAACTCGGTCTTCGCGGCGGCATCGCCGGGAATGCCGAAGACGCAAGCGAGCGTCAATGCCGCGCCGACCGCGAGAGCTTTCATTCGGGCACTAAGACTCATTTCAGGCATGGCGGTTTCCTCGTTCATGGATAAGGCATCGAATTGGCGTGAAATTGCAGCCCGTGACGGATATTCGGATCAGGCGACGAAGCGCGCGCGCTATGCCCCCATTATCTTCTCTATGTGGGGCAAAAGGGGGCGTGGAAACGCGCTGGGGCAATCTGGGGCACGGTCTCTATTATTTCTGCGACATGAGCATGAATGTATTGTGACGGATGTACTGTGCCGTACAAGGCTGGCGGGTTGTCGATAAATTCCGGCATCGGACGAATGGCGGACATAGCCAGAATTATCTATAGTTTCCGAAGGCTTGCCGCAGGCGTGGCGGACGGATTTGGAACATTGAGCCATGGTCGAGAATAGAAAATCCCGCCGCATGGCGGCAGCGGCGGCGGCACGCCGAAGCCAGGCTGGTCCAGCGCCACAAGGTGCCGCGCCTCAGCACCCAACGGCTCAGCCGCCAAAGCCCGGACAAGTACCCAAGGCCCCTCCGGTCGCAAAGTCGGCGGCGCCTCGATCCGTGGCACCGGTGCAAAACGCCCGACCCGTGACCGGTGAGGAAATCACGAAGGGATTCCAGGCCGGCCTGAAGCACTACGAAGCCAAGCGTTATCTTGATGCCGAGATCCTGTTCCGTCGGGTCGTGGCCGTGCTCGAACGCGCAGCGGGCACGGTTGCCGGCGCGCCGTCACTTGCCCAGGCGCTCAACGCGCTGGGCGTCATCATGCGCATGCAGCATCGTTACGCGGATGCGGTCCAGTATTACGAACGCGCCCTAGCTCTCGACCCCAACAGCGCGGGCGTATTCAGCAATCTCGGCAACGCGCTCAAGGACGACCACCAGATCGAAGCGGCGATCGAGGCGCATAAGATCGCGGTCGCCCGAGAGCCGAATGACGCCAAGATCCACCACAATCTAGGCGTCTCCTATGTGCAGGCGGGGCATTTCGAGGAAGGGCTGCGCCATTATGATCGCGCGATTGCCCTGCAGCCGAATTTTCCCGATGCTTCCTGGGACCGGGCGCGCGCGCTTCTCTATCTCGGTGACTACGCGCGCGGCTGGCCGGCGTACGAATCCCGCTGGGAGCTTACCGAACAGCGCCATCGCAAGCGCGCCGGCACGGCCTGGGACGGCAAGAGCTTCGCGGGCAAGAGATTGTTTCTTTACGGCGAACAGGGCTTCGGCGACACCATCCAATGCGCGCGCTTTCTGCCGATGGTCAAGGCGCTCGGCGGAACCGTCATTCTCGAATGTCAGCCCCAATTGATGACACTCATGTCCGGCCTGGGCGTTGACGAACTCGTTCCGCGTGCCATGACCGGGCCGCCAGCCCTGCCCCCGCCCCACGACCTCGTCTATCCCTTGCTGAGCCTGCCGCGCTATTTCACGCCCGACATCGCCGACGTGCCGGCCAAGGTGCCGTATCTGAATATTCCCAGCGGGCGCGCGCTGAAATTTGACGAAATCTTCGCCCGCGCCGGCGCCAAGCTCAAAGTCGGCATCGTCTGGTCAGGCAGCATTACCTTCAAGGGCAATCGCGACCGCGCCCTGCGATTGGCGGCCTTCCTGCACGCCTTCGACTTGCCCGGCGTACAGTTGTACAGCCTGCAGAAGGGGCCGCCGGAAATCGAATTGAAGACGGTCGATGCCGGTGCGCCGATCGTGAATTTGGCGCCCTTGCTCGGCGATTTCGCCGATACGGCGGCGGCAATCGCGGGGCTCGACCTTGTTCTCATGACCGATAGTGCGGTTGCGCACCTGGCGGGGGCCCTTGGCCGGCCGGTTTGGGTTCTCGTCGCCTTCGTCGCCCATTGGCTCTGGCTCAGGGATCGCGAGAACGACAATCCGTGGTATCCGTCCATGCGCCTGTTCCGCCAACGGCATCCCGGTCAATGGGGGACGGCCATCGAACGCGCGCGCGCCGAACTCGAAGCCGCGGCGGCGGGAGATCGTTCGCGGCTTTTACCGCCCCGACCCTGAGGGTCGAGGCTGCGCCCATCGGGGTGCACCTTGATTCAGGTCAATTGCCACAAGGCGTCTTGTCACTAAACTTTAACCGTTCCGTCATGTGGCGCGGGCAAGTTGGGAGGCGCGAAGTGTTGACCTTCAGGGATTGCCTGGCTCTGTGCGAGTTGTCCGAGGAAGAAGTGAAGGCAATCGCCGAGCACGAACACATCCCGCAGCTCGCGGCGCTCGAACTTGGAAACTACTTGCTGCACACCGCCGAGGGCGTGCCAGTCATCCGCCGCATGATTCTGGACGACATCGCTTCGGCGCACGCGCGTGGCGACCATCTGCACGCCCTCAAGCTTAAAGTCGTTCTCTGCCAGTTTGTGGCCAATCACGAAGACGCACGCGCGCCTATTATTTGATCGATAGGCCGAGCAACCGCGCTGCCGCGTCCGCGACCGCGTCCGGCTCGCTCGTGGCGGCGATGCGTGGCCAATCCATGGCCCCAATATCGTAGCTGTCCTGCGCGCGGGCGATGTCCGCCGTGGCATCGGAGGCGTCGTTGAGCCTTCGGTCCAAACGCAACCCGCGAAGCGCAAGCGGCGCTTCGAGCCAGATGGCTTGAAACTTGACGCCGGCGCGCGCCGCGATGGCGGCGATCGCATCGCGTTCCTCGGGCTTGGCAAAGACGGCATCGGCAATGACCGAGCGGTTCGCTCCCAAGGCCGACGCGGCGCGTTCGCCGATTTCGGCATAGACGCGCCGCGCCGTTTCGGGGCCATAGGCGGACGCGGGCAGGCGTTCCAAGGGTTGGACGCCCATGAGGCGCTTGCGCAAGAGGTCGCTCCGCAGCAGCAACGCTCCAGGCGACGAGCCGATGGCCGGAGCGATGGCTCGCGCCAAGGTGGTTTTCCCCGTGCCGGACAAGCCGCCCACGGCGACGAGCATGGCCGGGGCAGGGCCGAGGCAGGCGCGGGCATGGTCGAGATAGGCACGCGCGGCCGCGCGCTGGCGTTCGGCCTCGCAGGCGTTGGGCGCCAGCGAGGCGGAGGGCGCGCCGACATGGGCGCGCACGCGTGCGCGCAATGACAGGAACAAAGGCAACAGCGCCAAGCCGCCCGCTTCGTCCGTTTCCTCGAGATAGGCGTTGAAGGCCGCGTTGGCCAAGCGGTCAAGGCCGCGATGGGCCAAATCCATCAACAGGAAAGCCAGATCGTACAGCACATCGATGCAGGCCAGACGGTCGTCGAACTCGATGCCGTCGAACGGCGTCGCGCGGCCGTCGAGCAGCACGATATTTCGTAGATGCAAATCGCCATGGCAACGACGCACGTGGCCTTCCTCGCGCCGCGCATCGAGCAGGACTGATTGCCGCGCGAGCTCGGCGCGTTGCGCGCGGCCGAGGCCGGCCACGTCCTCGCGGGAAAACACCTCCGGGATCGCGGGTGCGAACGCTTCGGCGTTGGCGTCGAGAAGCCAAGACAAGGCGGCGTGCCCGCCGTGGTCGCGGTGTATTTCGGCGCATGTGTGAAGGCGCGCGGTCGCGCGCGCCGCATCCTCGACCAGGGCGGAATCGAGCCGCCCCGCGCGCGCCAAGGCTTCGAACAGCGCCTGGTCAGGAAAGCGACGCATGTCCACCAGGTATTCGACCGGCACGCCAGGGCCGTCGAGCGCGAGGCGGCCATCGGGCGCGCGCGTGACGGCCACCGTACCGAGGTACAGCGTCGGCGCCGTGCGCCGGTTCAACGCGACTTCGGCCTCGCACAGGGCGCGGCGCAACGCGAGGGTCGAGTAGTCGAGATAGGGCAGGCGAATGGCGCGCTTGAGCTTGAGGGCGCGCTCGCCCGCGAGAAAAACGATCGAGCAATGCGTGTCGATACGCTCGACCGGCGCGCCGTGCGTGCGCGGGTCGGTCAAGAATTCGATGACCTGGTCCTGGACGGCGTCGCGCGTCACCATCGATGCCCTTCGGCCGTGCGCCCTCGCGTGCGCGGGATTTGCGCACTGAACCGAAACCATGAACATCCCGCCCTGAGATAGGTCAATGGCCGTGCAGCCCGGGGTGATAAAATTAGCTTTCTCGATAAGGCGGCATCGACCTGATCGACCCGCCGGAAGATGGGTATTTTATGTCGCATGAGACGGCGCCCGACGGCGCCCCGAAACCGCCCGGCCCGCCGCGCCTTCGCCGCGCGCTCGGGATGCCGCTCGTTCTGGCCTATGGTCTTGGCACCATCATCGGCGCCGGCATCTATGTTGCCGTGGGTCAGGTCGTGGCCGAAGCGGGCGCGATGGCGCCCATCGCGTTCGCCGTTGCGGGCGCGCTCGCCGCGCTGACGGGGCTTGTTTATGCCGAATTCACCGCCCGCTTCCCCGAAGCCGCCGGCGCCGCCGCCTATGTGCAAGTCGCCTTCGGCTCGCCCGTGCTGGCGCGCGCCACCGGAATCGCCGTGGCGGGCGCGGCGATGGTTGCCGCGTCCTCGATTGCGCGCGGTGGAGCGGGCTTTCTCGCCCAATTGATTCCGGTCTCCGAGCCCTTGGGCGCGGCGCTCATCGTCGCCGTGTTCACGGCGCTGGCATGCCGGGGCGTGGTCGAGAGCGTCTCGGTCGCGGCGGTGATCACGGTGGTCGAAATCGCGGGTCTTTTGTTCGTGATGGCAACGGGTATTGCAGCCGTGCCGTCATCGCTTTCGGCATATTTGCCCGAGGGCGTGCCCGCGACCGCCACGCTTCTCGGCGTGGCGAGCGGCGCGTTCATCGCGTTCTTCGCCTTCATCGGTTTCGAGACCATGGCCAACATGGCCGAGGAAACCCGAGACGTGATTACTGCCCTGCCGCGCGCTATCGTGCTCGCGGTGCTGATTTCGACGCTGCTTTACTCCGGCGTCGCTCTGGTGGCGGTCGCTGTGGTTGCGCCCGAGGACTTGGCCCGCTCGCCCTTGGCGCTCTGCCGCGTGATCGAGGCGCGCGGCCATGGCTGCGGAACTTGGTTTACCGGTATCGCCCTCATCGCCACGCTCAACGGCGTTCTGGTCGAAATCATCATGGTGGCGCGTCTCGCCTACGGCATGTCCCGGCGCGGCTGGCTGCCTCCTTGGCTCGGCCATTTGGGCGCGCGCCATGCGGTGCCGACCCATGCCACGCTCGCTTGCGGCGCCATGGTCCTCGTGCTCGCAGCCGTCCTCGATTTCGGCTGGCTGGTCGCGATGACGAGCGCGCTTACGCTCGCGGTTTTCGCCCTGGTCAGCGCCGGGCTTTGGCGAGTTCAGATTCGCGAACCTCGCCCGGACCTCGCGATTCGCGCGCCGCGCTGGGTGCCGCCGCTCGCGGCCCTAAGCTGTCTTGCGCTCATGGTGGCGGCACTGACCTAATCGGTAAGCACGATCATGTCCTCCTCGCGCCACGACAGCCACCGTTCGTCGCCCCGCACGCTCGGCCGCGCGCTATCGCCCGCATTGGGCCGGCGCACGACGATGCGCGCGCCGGCAGGGCCGTGGAAGGTGTATTCGGTTTCTTTGCCGTAATAGGCGATCTCGGCCAAGCGCGCGCGCACGGATATGCGCGCGGCTTCGGGCTCGTCTTCGCCCATGGCCACGCGCTCGGGGCGTATGGCCAAGGCGATGCGCCCGCCCGCGGCAAAGGTGCCGCCGATTACGCTCGCTCCGCCGAGCACGACAGCGCCCAGCGCGTCCGATTCGATCCGGAGGTGGCCATGTGCGTGCTCGGCGATGCGCGCCTCGAACAGATTGGCTTTACCGATGAAGGTGGCGACGAAACGGCTATTGGGCGCGTCATAAAGCGTCCGGGGGTCGGCGAGCTGGCGCACGCGGCCCGCGTCCATGACCGCGATGCGGTCCGCTATCGACAGTGCCTCGTCCTGATCGTGCGTCACGAAGACGAAGGCGATGCCGAGTTTGCGCTGCAAATTCACCAATTCCGCGCGCATGGCGGCGCGCAGCGCGGCGTCGAGCGCGGCCAGAGGCTCGTCGAGCAGCAGAACGAGGGGACGTTTCACCAATGCCCGGGCCAGCGCCACGCGCTGGCGCTGGCCGCCCGAAAGGGCATCGGGCATCCGGCCGCCGAATTCCTCCATCCGCACCAGCGCCAGCGCCTCGGCCACGCGGGTCCGCAGTTCGGCTTCGGGCACGCGCGTGACCGATAGGCCATAGCCCACGTTCCGGGCCACGGTCATGTGGGGGAACAATGCGTAGGACTGGAACACCATGTTGACCGGTCGGCGATTGGGCGCGATGGCGGTCATGTCCGCGCCCTGGATTTCGACTCGCCCGCCGCTCGGGATTTCGAGCCCGGCGAACATGCGCAAGAGCGTCGTCTTGCCGCATCCCGAAGGGCCAAGCAGGGCGAAAAACTCGCCGGGCGCGATCTCGAAGCTGACGCGGTCAACGGCGAGCGTGCCGTCGGGGAAGCGCTTCGACAACTCGCGCGCCGCGAGCGCCGGAGGCGCACTCATGACGAGAACTCCGGAGGCGCACTCATGACGAGAACTCCGGAGGCGCGCTCATGACGCAAGCACCTTGCGGCCCTGAAGGCGCGCGACCAACACCACCAATGCGGCGGTGAGCGCGATCAGCACGGTCGAGGCTGCGTTGATCTCGGGTGAGACGCCTAAGCGGACCATGGAATAGATCTTGACCGGCAGGGTGGTCGAGCCGGGGCCGGTGGTGAAGAAGGTGATGACGAAATCGTCGATCGACAGCGTGAAGGCGAGCAGCGCCCCCGCCGCGAGAGCCGGCGCGAGATAGGGCAAGACGATGCGGCTAAAGGTTTGCCACTCGCTCGCGCCGAGATCGCGGCTCGCCTCGGCCAGCGCCGGATCGAATCGCCGGTAACGCGCGCGCACGACTAGCGCGACGAACGGGATGGAAAAGGCGACATGGCCGGCGATGACGGTCGGCAGGCCCAAATCGATGTCGAGCGCCGCGAAGAAGGCGAGCAAGGCCACGGCCATGCAAATCTCCGGAATGGCGACCGGCAGATACAGCCAGCCCTCGAAGGCCGCGCGCCCGGGAAAGCGGAAACGTTGCAGCCCCACGCCAAGCCCCGCGCCGAGCACCGTAGCCAAGACGGAGGACACGACGGCGACGACGAGGCTGTTCACGAATGCCTCGTGGAGTTGCTCGTTGCCGTAGGCCTTGATGTAGTGGGCGAAGGTGAAACCTTCCCATGCCACGCCGCGCGTGCCGCTGTTGAAGCTGAAGACGATGAGGGCGACGATCGGGAAGTATAGGAACAGAAAGGTGACGGCGAAGACCGCCTTCATCCAGGCGCGGCGCGCATAGTCGAGCGGCGCCGCCGTCACGCCGCCCGCCCGCGCGCAAGACGCGCCCGCAGCCAAAGCGCGAGAAAGGTCGCGTAAAGCAAAAGCAGCGACAAAACCGCGCCGAAGGGCCAGTCGCGCGCCGCGCCGAATTGCTGGGCTATGAGATTGCCGAGCATGATGGCGTCCGTGCCGCCTAGCAGGTCGGGCACGACGAAATTGCCGAGGCACAAGATGAACACCAGCAGGGCGCCGGTGACGAGGCCCGGCATCGCCGTCGGCACGATTACCGCGCGAAACGTCAGCCATTGGCTCGCGCCCAAATCGAGGCTGGCCTCGATCAGCGAGCGATCCATGCGATCAAGTACGGCATAGAGCGGCAGCACCAGGAACGGCAGATGAAGGTGGACGAGTGCCACGATCACAGCCGATTCCTGGTAGAGTAGATTGAGCGGCGCGAAGGCGCCGAACAATCCGGGTAGGCCGAGCGCGTCCGCCACGACGGTCGCGCGCGCGTGGAGATATTCGAGGGCGCCGTTCAAATAGCCGCGCGTGCGCAACACGGCGATCCAGGCATAGGTGCGGATCAGAAGATTGGTCCAGAACGGCAACATGACGAGCACCAGCAGCGGGGTTTTCCAGCGCGCGGGCGCGAACGCGATGCCGAGCGCCACCGGAAATCCGATCAGAACCGAGATCGCCGTGACCTCGGCCGCGATGCGCGCCGACTTCGCCGCGATGGCGAGATGCACCCACTCGAAGGCACGTTCGTAGTTCTCGGCCGTCGGAACGAGTGTCGGATCGCCGAAGCGATCGCTTTCGCTGAAACCGTAGAGCCAGATGAGGGCGAGCGGCGCGGTGAAAAACACGGCCAGCCACGCGCTTCCGGGACCGAAAAGGGCAAGGAACGTCCCGCGCGCGCGCCGCCAATCGTCCGCCGCGCGCCTGCCATCGTCCATCGCGGACCTCTTGCCTAGCTGGCCTTGATCTTCGTCCAGGCCTGGTCGTAGAGCTTCGTCGCCTTGCCGAGATCGATCATGGTTTCGCAGCGCACGATCGCCTCCTCCGATGGATAGATCGCCGGATTCTGCTTGTCCTCGGCGGATTGCAGCTTTCGTCCTTCGGCGTTTGGCGTCGCGTAATGGATCGTATTCACGATATGGGCGTTTTCCTTCGCCCCGTGGACGAAATCGATGAAGGCGTGCGCCGCCTCGACATTGGGTGCGCCCCTGGGAATGCACAGGCAATCGGTCCAGCGCTGTCCGCCCTCCTTGGGCAGCACGTACGCCAGATCCTTGTCCTTGCGCTGAACTTGGACGATGTCGCCATTATATTCGATGACCAAATCGGCATCGCCCGCCAGCAGCATGTCCTGGCCGGAATCGGGTGAGAACGATTTGAAGTTCTTCTTGGCCTGGATCACCAGATCGCGCGCCTTGGCGATTTCCTCGGCTTTGGTGGTGTTCAGACTGTAGCCGAGATATTTGAGCGCGGCACCGAGCACGACGCGCATGTCGTCGATGGGCACGATGCGGCCCTTATAGGCATTGGCCTCGGGGCCGAAGATATAGGACCAGGTCACGGGAATGCCCTGGACCTTGGATTTCCGGTAACCGATGCCGACCGTTCCCCACATATAGGGTACGGAGTGTTTCATGCCCGGATCGAAGGGCGGATCGGTGAACGCGGGCGCGATATGGGCGAGGTTGGGCAGTTTTGCGTGATCGAGTGCCAGCAATAGCTTGGCACCGATCATCGTCTCGATCATGTAGTCGCTGGGCACGATGATGTCGTAGCCGGGATTTTTCCTCTTCAGCTTGGCGAACAATTCCTCGTTGCTGGCGTAGGTGTCGTAGCGCACGGCTAGGCCGCTGCGGGCGGTGAAATCGGCCAGCGTGCTTTCGCCGATATAGGTGTCGAAATTGTAGATATTGAGCTTTTTGCGGCCCTTCTTGGTTTGCGCGAAAGCGCCTCCTGGCACCAGAGACATTGCGATGGCGGCCGAGCTTGCCGCCATGAAGCGCCGACGCGTCAACCAAGGCTGCTTGGTGTCGAACATGATCGCCTCGTTCCTTGCCGCCGCGGCCCCCGCGCCGCGAGGTCTTCTGGGTAACGGCGGAAGGCTGGGGCGGTCAAGCGCTCTCGCCGCCCTGTCCCGTACGGCTCCATGCCGCATAGACGCGCTCGATCTCGCGCGCGTGGTGGCGCGCCGCCTCGGCCCCATCCTCGGGCCCCGAATAGCGACCCAGGGCCGCAATCAATTGAAAGAATCCGCGCCCCGGAATGCCGGGCGACACGCGGCTGACGGCGAGCGCCGCCAGCAAGGGCGCACCCGCCTCGTGATCGGCGCGCGCGAGACCTTCCAGCCACAAGGTCAAACGGTGAATGCGTTGGGGCTCCGGCACGGCCGCGAGCTCGACCAATTCCTTGTAGGTGATCGTGCGCCGGCCGCGCGCCAGTGTTTCGAGCGCGGATCGGACTCGGGCGATCGCTTCGTTTTCACTCATTCCGCTTCAGAATAGCCGCCATCGGCGCCCGCTTCCAGCCGACAAGTGACGGCGAGGCTGCTAGAGTACCGGCACAGGGAGAGGAAAATGGCGGATGTCGTCGTCGTCGAGCGCCTTGCCGTCGCCCAAAGCGCGGACCATGTCGCGACTGTCACGCTCAACAGGCCGGACAAGCTGAACGCGCTCAACGCCGCCATGTGGAAGGCGGTGGGCGACGCCTTCGAGGAACTAGGGGCGGATATGACCGTGCGCTGCGTCGTCCTGCGCGGCGCGGGCGAGCGTGCCTTCAGTCCCGGCGCCGATATCGCCGAGTTTCAAACCGCCCGCGCCGACGGTGCACAGGCCGCGCGCTACGGCGCACTCATGCACCGTGCCATGGGCGCCATCGGCGACTGCCCGCATCCCACGCTCGCCGCGATTT
Source organism: Alphaproteobacteria bacterium (assembly GCA_046153685.1). Taxonomy (GTDB): domain Bacteria; phylum Pseudomonadota; class Alphaproteobacteria; order CADEGL01; family CADEGL01; genus CAMAPP01. The sequence goes on along the minus strand of JBJXGH010000002.1, from coordinate 52,558 downwards.
GCGGGGTGTGCGTCGGCGGCGGACTCGAGCTCGCGGCGATGTGCGATCTGCGATTATGCGGGGAATCGAGCCGCTTCGGCGTGCCGATCAACCGCATCGGCGTGGTAATGGCATATCCGGAAATGGCGGCGCTCATCGCCCTCGTCGGGCGCGCGACCGCGCTCGAGATTTTGTTCGAGGGCCGGGTGTTCGACGCCGCCGAAGCGCGCGCCAAGGGACTTGTCACCAGGGTGGTAGCGGATGACCGCGTCTTCGCCGAGGCGCAAGCGGCCGCGGCGCGTATCGCCGAGGGCGCGCCGCTGGTCAATCGTTGGCACAAGAAGTTCTTGTGCCGGCTGATGGCCGGCGCGCCGCTGACGGCGGCGGAAGCGGCCGAGGGCTTCGCCGCCTTCGACACGGCCGATTACCGCGAGGGCGTGCGCGCATTCCTGGCCAAGGAAAAGCCGCGCTTCGAGGGTCGCTGACATGGCGGCGACCGAGACCGCGCCCGCGCCCGGCCCGCTGGCGAACCTTCGGGTCGTCGAGCTTGGGCATATCATGGCGGGGCCGACCTGCGGGGCGATGCTCGCGGATTTGGGCGCCGACGTGATTAAGCTCGAACGCCTGCCCGACGGCGACGACACGCGGCGTTTTCTCCCGCCCAAGATCGGCGGTGAATCCGCGGCTTATCTCACCATGAACCGCAACAAGCGCGGGGTTGCGCTCGATTTCCGGCAAGAGGCGGGGCGCATGGCTGCGCGTCGACTCATTCTGGCTTCCGACATCCTGGTCGAGAACCAACGCCAGGGCGCCATGGAGAAATGGGGCCTCGGCTATGCGGCGCTCGCGGCCGAAAATCCCCGCCTCATCTATTGCTCGATTTCGGGTTTCGGACGAACCGGGCCTTACGCCGCGCGCGGCGGCTTCGATTTGATCGCGCAAGGCATGAGCGGCCTCATGAGTATCACGGGCGAGGGGCCTGGGCGGCCGCCGGTCAAGGTTGGGGCGCCCATGACCGACATTACGGCGGGAATCCTCGCCGCCATGGGCGTGCTCGCCGCCTTGCATCACCGCACGAATACCGGGCGCGGCCAGTTGGTCGATACCTCGCTGTACGAAGCCGGCATCGCGCACACGGTGTGGCAATCGGCGATCGCGTTTGCAACCGGGGTCGCGCCAGGACCCATGGGATCGGCCCATCCCCTGTCCGCGCCTTATCAGGCCTTCGAGGCCAAGGATGGCTGGCTGACCATCGGCGGCGCCAACCAGAAGAATTGGTTGCGGCTTGCCGAAATGCTCGGTGCGCCGGAGCTGGCGGAGGATACGCGTTTTCTCGACGGCCATAGCCGCATGGAGAACCGCCTCGCGCTCGAGCGCGCGCTTGCGCCGTTGTTCAAGCGGCGCACGGTCGGAGAATGGCTGGCCGCGTTCGATGAGGCGGGATTGCCGGCGGGGCCGATCAAGGACGTGCGCCAGATGCATGACGATCCACAGACGCGCGCGCGCGAGATGGTCGTCGAGACGCGCCATCCCGCGATCGGCATGGTCAATGCGCTGGGCAGTCCCATTAAGTTAAGTGAAACACCGACCTCGGTCCGGCGCGCTGCCCCCATGCTCGGCCAGCACACGCGCGCGGTGTTGGCGGATATCGGCTACGCAGTGGCCGAAATCGACGCGCTCCTTACCTCGGGCGCGGCGCTCGACGGGGCCGCTGAGCGCGCCTTCGATCCCGAAGGCGCCGCCAAGGCGCGTTGACTTGGCCGTGCGGGCGCGCATTTACTGCGGTTCACCTTTTGCGATCGGACATGCACCATGACCGCCACCCCCAATGCCCGTCCGGGCGGCCGCTTACTCGTCGATGCCTTGCGCAGCCAAGGGGTCGATATGGTCTTCGCGGTTGCAGGCGAAAGTTATCTTGAGGTCATCGACGCGTTGTACGACGCGCGCAACGAGATCAAGCTCGTGACCTGTCGGCACGAGGCGGGTGCCGCGCACATGGCCGAGGCCTACGGCAAGCTCACCGGCAAGCCTGGCGTCGTCATGGTGACGCGCGGCCCCGGCGCCTGCCACGCCGCGATCGGCATCCATTCGGCGCATCAAAACTCGACGCCCCTCGTGATGTTCGTGGGCCAGGTCGATCGCGACCATACCGAGCGCGAGGCGTTCCAAGAGGTCGATTACCGCCGCATGTTCGGCGTGATGACCAAGTGGACGGCGCAGATCGACCATGCCTACCGCATCCCCGAACTCGTCGGTCGCGCCTTCCAGACGGCGGTTTCCGGCCGGCCCGGGCCGGTGGTTCTGGCGCTGCCAGAGGACATGCAACTCGAAAGCGCGAGCGTCGAGGATGTCGCGCATTACGACACCATCCGCCCCCATCCGGGCGCTGCGCACATGTCGGAGTTGCGCCGCCTTTTGGAAGCGTCCGAGCGGCCGGTGATGCTGGTGGGCGGCGGTGGCTGGTCGCCCGAGGCCTGCGCCGAGATCGTGCGCTTCGCCGAGGCCAATGACATTCCGGTCTGCTGCTCGTTCCGCAGGCAGGATATCTTCGACAATGACAATCGTTGCTTTGCGGGTGATTTATCGACCGCGCCCAATCCGCCGCTGATCAAGCGCGTGAAGGACTGCGATTTGCTTCTGGTCGTGGGTTCACGCCTCGATGAAATCGCCACCCAGCGCTACACCCTCATCGATCTGCCCAATCCCAAGCAGATTTTGGTTCACGTTCATCCCGATGCTGAATTGCTTGGCAGCGTCTTCCGCCCCAAGCTCGCGATCCAATCCGGCATGGCGGAGTTCGCCGCCGCGGCCGGCACGCTGATGCCGGTCGATGCGTCGCGGCGCGCCCCCTGGCGCGCGGGTGCGCGCATGGATTACGAGGACGGCCAGGTGCCCCAACCCTATGCGGGCGCGCTCGATCTCGGCCAATGCATGGTTTGGCTGCGCGGCCGGCTGCCGGCCGACGCCATCATCGCGCTGGATGCCGGCAATTTCAGTGGCTGGCCCATGCGTTTCTTGCGCTGGCGGCGGCCGCGCACCCAAACCGGCCCGCAAGCGGGCGCCATGGGTCACGGCGTGCCCGGCGCGGTCGCGGCCAAGCTCGTCCACCCCGATCGGCTGGTGGTCGGGTTCTGCGGCGATGGCGGCTTCATGATGAATGCCCAGGAGCTGGCGACGGCTATCCATCACGGCGCCGCCCCCGTGATCCTGGTGTTCAACAACGGCATGTACGGTACGATCCGCATGCATCAGGAACGCGACCATCCCGGCCGGACGCATGCGACGGCGCTGACCAATCCCGATTTTGCGGCCATGGCGCGCAGTTACGGCGCGCATGGGGAAACCGTGACGACGACGGCCGAGTTTCAGGCGTCCTTCGAGCGCGCGGTCGCCTCGGGCAAGGCGGCGGTGCTCGATCTCAAGATGGACCCCGACATCATCACCACGCGCACGACGCTCACCGCCATGCGCACGGCGGCGCAGGCGCGGCAGAAGTCGAAATAGCAAGAAGGCGAATTGGCACGGCCTATTTAGGCGTGCCGTTCTCGATTTCCTTGACCTTGCGCTCAAGCGAGGCGACAAGCGCCGTCACGCCCTCGCGCCGGATAACCGAGCCATATTCCGAGCGCCGCGTGGCGAGTTCGCTGATGCGCATGAAATAGACATCGACGACGCGCCAGCCGTTGTCGGTTGCGCGCATCAGATAGTCGATCGTCACGTCTTCGCTCGCCGCCTTGAGCCGCGCGCGTACCACTACGTCCTTGTTCGGAGTCTCGGTCGCATCGAGCGTCGAAAATTCCTCGCCGTCGTAATCGTTGAAACGCGCCGCATAGCTCGAAACCGTCATGCGGCGGAATAGATCGACGATGGCCGTGCGTTGCTGGGGCTGCATGGCATCCCAGCCCGCTGCCGTAGCGAATTGTGCCATGAACGGCAGATCGAACGTCCGTTCGACGGCGGGGGCGAGCTTCGCCCTTCGGCCCTCGAAGCCGAGGGTCTTGGCGTTCTTCATCACGGCGAGCAACTGGTCGTGAAAGCGCTCGATGACGGCATGCGGTTGCTGGGCCTCGGCCGGCGAGGGCAGGGCCGCCAAGCCGATCACCGCTGCCAGGAGCGCCAAGGTCGAATATTTACGCAATACCACGCCAGATTCCTTCGCCCAAAGGCCGCGCGCAGCATGCCATGCGGCCAAAGCCTTATATGGGAAGGGAGACCCGGTCGTACAATGCGGGCGGCAGGCGCATTTGCCGCTTTGGGCGCTCCGGCTTTACCGCCCGGTCCATTACCCCTAGATAGCGGCTGGAGGGAGTTCGGGCGCGCGAAAGGAGAGGCATGTGACCACCTTGTTGACCGGGGCAACGGGATTTGTCGGCGCGGCGGTGCTGCGTGCTCTGGTCGCGCGCGGCGAACGCGTGCGCGTGCTTGTGCGCCCGGCTGGCAACCGGTCGAACCTGACGGCGATCGAGGCCGAGATCGTCGAGGGCGACCTCACGGAACCAAGCTCGCTCGCCGCGGCGCTCGTGGGCTGCCGCGCGCTCTATCACGTCGCGGCCGATTACCGGCTTTGGGTGCCTGAACCCGCCTCGATCTATCGTGCGAACGTGGACGGTACGGTCAATCTGATGCGCGCGGCGCTCGCCGCCGGCATCGAGCGCATCGTCTATACGAGCAGCGTGGCGACGCTTGGCTTGAACGCGAACGGCACGCCATCGAACGAAACCACGCAGTCGAGTCTCGCGACCATGATCGGACACTACAAGCGGTCGAAATTCCTGGCCGAGGAGGCGGTGACGGCGCTTGCGCGCGAGGCCGGCTTGCCGGTGGTGATCGTCAATCCCTCGACCCCCGTCGGTCCGCGCGACGTAAAGCCCACCCCGACCGGACGCATGATCCGCGACGCGGCCCTCGGTCGGCTTCCGGCCTATGTCGATACCGGGCTCAATGTCGTCCACGTCGACGATGTGGCGGCGGGTCATCTGCTGGCCTTCGAGCGCGGCCGGGTGGGCGAGCGCTATATCCTTGGCGGCGAGGACATGAGCTTGCGCCGGATTCTCGAACTCGTCGCGGCCGCGACCGGCCGCCCTGCGCCGCGCATACGACTGCCTCACGATCTCGTCATGCCGGTCGCTCATGTCGCCGAGGCCTGGGCCCGGGTTTTCGGCGGGGGCGAGCCAATGGTCACCCGCGACGGGGTGCGCATGTCCCGTAAACGCATGTATTTTTCCTCGGCCAAGGCGGAACGCGAACTCGGCTACCGCCGACGCCCGGCCAAGGAGGCGATCGCGGATGCGATCGCCTGGTTCGAGGCCAATGGCTATTTGGCCTAGTCGCTCTTGCCGTTGATTTTCGAGCTGATAACGGCCATTCTCCGGCTCGGCGCCCCGCGATTAGGCGCAATTTTTTCAGGGACTTAGGCTCTCCGGCGGAATAAACCGCCTGGGCCGGTCGTGATCGAGGACAAGATGCGGGTAATCCTGGCCCAACCCCGAGGGTTCTGCGCCGGCGTTGAACGCGCGATCGAAATCGTCGAGCGTGCGCTCAAGCTCTATGGCCCGCCCGTATTCGTGCGCCACGAGATCGTCCACAACAAGCATGTGGTTGAGGACTTGAAAGCCAAGGGCGCGGTGTTCGTCGAGGAGCTGCACGAGGTTCCGAACGGTGCGATCACGATCTTTAGTGCCCATGGCGTATCGCAAAAGGTCGAGGACGATGCGCAGTTGCGCGACCTGCCGGTGATCGACGCGACCTGCCCCCTGGTCGCCAAAGTCCACAAGGAAGGCCAGCGCTACGCGGAAAAGGGCTACGAGGTCATCCTCATCGGCCACGAAGGCCATCCCGAGGTCGAAGGCACCATGGGGCGCATTCCCGGGCGCGTGCATCTGGTTTCGACGGCGCAAGGTGCGGGCAAGCTCAAGGTCGAGAACCCCGACCGGGTAGCCTATGTAACCCAAACGACGTTGAGCGTGGACGACACGCGCGAAGTCATCGAGGCGCTGAAAGTGCGTTTCCCCAAGATCGTCGGGCCCGACGTGAAGGACATCTGCTACGCCACGCAAAATCGCCAGGCCGCCGTGCGTCAGCTTGCGCGCGACGTCGAAGTGCTGCTCGTGGTCGGAGCGAAGAACAGCTCGAACTCCAACCGATTGCGCGAAATCGGCGAGGAAATGGGCGTGCGCAGTCATCTCATCGACGATGCATCCGCCCTCGATCCCAAATGGCTCGACGGCGCCGGCTCCGTGGGCGTGACGGCGGGCGCGTCCGCGCCCGAGGCGTTGGTTCAAGACCTGATCAGCCGATTGCGCCAATTCGGCGAAATCGAAGTCCAGATCTTGGATGGCATCGAGGAAAACGTTTATTTCAAACTGCCCGAAGAGCTCCGCGAAGTGTCGGCCTAGGGCCGGCCGCGTAGGGCCATAACGAATAGGAAAGGTTTCTCGTCGTGGCGATTCCCTTGATTCAGCAGCTTCGCGTGGGTGCCTATGTGGTCAAGCACCGCATCAAGGGTACCAAGCGCTATCCCCTCGTGCTCATGCTCGAACCCTTGTTCCGCTGCAATCTGGCGTGCGCGGGTTGCGGAAAAATCGACTACCCCGACGACATCCTGAACCAGCGCCTGTCCGTCGAGGAATGCCTGGCTGCGGTCGATGAATGCGGCGCGCCGGTCGTCGCCATTCCGGGCGGCGAGCCCTTGCTGCATAAGGAAATCGGTCAGATCGTCGAGGGGATCGTTGCGCGCAAGAAGTTCGTCATTCTGTGCACAAACGGCTTGTTGCTCGAAAAAAAGCTCGATCTGTTCAAACCGAGTCCGTACCTGACATTCTCCATCCACCTCGACGGCTTGCAGAAGGAGCACGACCGCTCGGTCTGTCAACAGGGCGTGTTCGAGAAGGCGGTCGAGGCGACGCGAATCGCGCGCGATCGGGGCTTCCGCACCATCGCCAATTGCACCCTGTTCGACGGCACCGATCCGGACCGGGTCGCGAGTTTCATGGACTTCTGCATGAGCGATCTGGGCGTCGAGCACGTCACGATGTCGCCGGGTTACGCCTACGAGCGTGCACCCGACCAGCAGCACTTCCTGTCGCGCAAGAAGACCAAGGTTCTGTTCCGTGAAATCCTGAAGCGCGGCGCCGGCAAGAAATGGCGTTTCAGCCAGTCGTCGAACTTCCTCGATTTCCTCGCCGGCAATCAGGAATACCACTGCACGCCTTGGGGCATGCCGACGCGCAACGTTTTCGGCTGGCAGCGCCCCTGCTATCTCCTGGGCGAGGGCTATGCCCGCTCGTTCAAGGAACTGATGGAAGGCACCGAGTGGGACAAATACGGCACCGGCAATTACGAAAAATGCGCCAATTGCATGGTGCATTGCGGCTACGAGCCGACGGCGGTCGCCGACACGATCCGGCACCCCTTGAAGGCGCTGCGCATTGCGATGAAGGGCGTCCGCACCGACGGCCCGATGGCGGCCGAGATCGATCTGTCGAAGGCGCGTCCGGCGGAATGGGTTTTCGACCGCAATGTTCAGAAGATGCTAGGCGATATCCATACCCAGCGCGCCGCCTCCAAGAAGAGCCACGCGGCGTAGTGTCAGGGCCGCCCGCCGGCTGTCGCCGGCGAGGCGCAGCAGTGCAGGCAATTGCCAGGGCCGCGCTAGGGTTGCGCATATCACGGCCAAGGGCCGCGTGCCGCCATCGGGCGCGATGCCGTGCAATGCAGCCGTGGGGATCCCGCGCCCTGCCGGGTCGGCGACGGCCCGCACGGCGATGAAAGGCACGCCGTGCGCGTGCGCGACGCGCGCGACTTCGTGACTTTCCATATCGACGGCCAGCGCCCCCGTACGTGCGTGCGCGTGCGCCTTGTCGGCGGTCGTGGCGAGAGCGCGTTCGGAGCCGAGAATCGCGCCGCTCTCGTGCGCTCCTGCCAGCGCGCCAAGACGCACGCGCCATGTGGCATCGGTCTCGAAGACGCGTCCGTCGGCGTCGAGAATTCGGTTGGGCAGAACGAGCGCGCCAGGGAGCAGTCGCGGGTCGATCCCGCCAGCAAGTCCGAAGCTTGCGAGCATGGTGCAGCCCTCGGCCAAGAGCGCCTCGGCCAGGGCTGCGGCCCGGCCCGGACGGGCGCCGGTCGCGCGCGCGCGGTGACGGGGTGCGATGAGGGCCGCCTCGGCGATCAGGCCGGTGACGACGCCGAGGGAGCGCGCGCCGTTCACATGCCGTACGCGACGGTCGCAGTGTTGCCGCGCACCAAATTGCGATAGCGCGCAAGCGCCCAAAGCGGAAAGTACGCCGCGTAGCCGTGATAGAGCAGATAGAACACGCGCGGAAATCCGACCGCGTTGTAGTGGCGTTCGTGCCAGCGGCCAGCGGTGCGCGGCTGGGTGAGGATATACTCGATGCCGCGCCGCACGGCGGGATGACCGACTTCGCCCGCGGCCATGAGGCCGAGCGTCGCCCAGGCGGTCTGCGAGGGCGTGCTGGCCTTCGCTTCCGCGCGCCGCTCCGGCCAATAGGTCGCGCCGTCCTCGCCCCAGCCGCCATCGGCGCGTTGGCGTGCGATCAGCCAATCGACGGCCTTACGGATATAGGGCGCGCGCATGTCCTCGCCCGCTGCGTTCAGCGCGCACAGCACCGACCATATGCCATAGATGTAGTTCGTGCCCCAGCGGCCGAACCATGAGCCGTCTTGTTCCTGTTCGCGCTTGAGATAATCGATGGCGCGCGCGACGGCCGGGTGGTCCTTGGCGTGGCCGAGCTGGGCGAGCATCGATAGGCAGCGCGCGCTGACATCCGCCGTCGGCGGGTCGAGCAGGGCACCGTGATCGGCGAACGGGATGTTGTTCAGCCCGTAATGGGTGTTGTCGATGTCGAAGGCGCCCCAGCCGCCGTTCCTGCTTTGCATGCCAAGGATCCACTCGGTCGCGCGCGCGATGTTCTCGCGGTGGCGCGCGCCGCCTGCGCGGTCGAGCGCCAGGGCGACGACGGCGGTGTCGTCCACATCGGGGTAGTGGTTGTTCCAATATTGGAAGGCCCAGCCGCCTGGACGCAAATCGGGCGCCTTCTCGGCCCAATCGCCTTTGACGTCGAGTATTTGCCGCCCCGCGAGCCAGTCCATTGCCCGGTGCATGGCGTCGCCGTCACCCGGCTCGCCGGCTTCCAAGAGCGCGTGCATGGCAAGGCTCGTGTCCCAAATGGGTGACATGCAAGGCTGGCAGTAATCGTGCGTCGCGCCGTTTACCACCAGGTTCTTGACCGCGCGCTTGGCGGCGACAAGGTCGGGGTGATCCTTGGCGTAACCGAGCGTGTCCATCGCCATCACGGCGTTGACCATGGCCGGGAAGATCGCGCCGAGACCGTCCTCGCCGTTCAATCGTTCCTTGATGAAGCGCATGGCCGCGTCCACCGCGCGCCGGCGCCGGCTCTTGGAAAAATGCGGCTCTGCCACCTGAAGCACGCGGTCGAGAGCGAGAAAGAGCGCACCCGCGAGCTTGCCCGTCGGATTGCGCATGTAGTGCCGCTCGCGCTCGGGCGGCGTGACGAACAATTCGCGAATATCGATATTTTTCGGATTTCTCGCACGCGGCTTCAGCGACATGAGCACCAGAAGCGGCGCGATCACGGTGCGCGACCAATAGGATACCTTGGACATATGGAACGGAAACCAGCGCGGCAAAAGCATGATCTCGACCGGCATCACCGGCACCGCGCGCCACGGCACTTGGCCGAACAGCGCCAGCGCCGTGCGGGTGAAGACGTTGGCGCGCGCCGCGCCGCCATGGGCGAGGATGGCCTCGCGCGCGCTCCGCATGTGCGGGGCGTCCACGTCGTCGCCGGCGAGCTTGAGCGCGAAATAGGCTTTGACCGAGGCACTGATGTCGAGATCGCCATCGTGGAATAACGGCCAGCCGCCATGCGCGCCTTGGATCGCGCGCAGATAGGCGGCGCATTTGGGCTCGGCCTCGCGGTCGATTTCGTCGAGGAAGTGGCCGTACATGATGTATTCGGCCGGAATGGTCGCATCGGCCTCGAGCTCGAACACCCAATGGCCGTCGGGCTTCTGGCGGGCGAGAAGCTCCCTGCGCACTTCGCCGACGGCGGGGGCGACTTCCGTCTCGACGAATCGGCGCATGGTTTCGGCCGCGGACGGCGTGGAGTTGTGGGAATCGGCGTCCATACCGGGAAGGCTCTCGGCGGCGGCGGGTCGGTTGACTAAAATGGTTGTTGCGCAAGGTTCATAAAGCAGCCCCCGGTCGTTGTCCAGATTTTGGCGCCTGCTCGCATGCGGCTTATGGCCATTCGATGGCGGGGACGTTCGATCATGGGGCCGTTCGATGGCGGGTTTGCCGCATTTCAGCCGTCCAGCAGCGCGCCTTTTGCCGCCGCAAAACCCGAACGCGCCGCGCCTTCGATCGTGCAGGGCAGGCCAGTATCGGTCCAGTCCCCGGCCAGAAACAGATTGCGCCATGGCGTCGCGGTCTTTGCCCGGCGCGGCAATTCCTCGGGGATCTGCGCAAAGGTCGCGCGCTTTTCCTTGACGATGCGCCAGGCCGGCAAAGGGGTCGCGGGAAGGGAAAGGGCGCGGGCGATGTCCGCCCAAAGGCGCCGGGCGATCTCGTCGTTCGCGATTTCGGCCAAAGCGTCCGCCGCGCTCACCGTGACCGAGACGATGTCGCCCCGGATGAATAGCCAATGGGCCGTGCCGCCGATGAGGCCGAGAAATGGCAGGTCCGCCGGCAAGGGCGTCTTGACGAGGAAATGGCCGTTGACGATGGCGCGCGAGCCGCGCGGGGTGGGTATCTCGGGCAGGAGATCGGCCATGCTCGCAGGCGGCACAGCCAGCACGACGCGGTCGGCCTTGGCGATATCGTGGCGCGAGCGGACGAATTCGAGGCCATGCACATGCTCGCCCTGGCGCATGACCGCGCGTAGGCGATGGTTGAACCGAATCGTCGCGCCGTGGCTTTCGAGAAAGCGCAGGGCCGGCTCGACGAAGCTGCGGCTCAAACCCTCGCGCGCGATCAAGGGCCGCGCGGCCTCTGCGCCGCGACCGAAGATTTCGGTCATGACCGGCCAAAGCAAACGCGCGGCGGCTTCGCGTGCGTCGGCATTCAGAACGGCCAGGGTCAAGGGTTCCCAAAACCGCGCGAAAGCCGGCCGGCGGACATCGATACGATCGGCGACGGTCGCCCTCGCATCCGCCCGGGCCAGGCGCAACGCCGCCAGATACTCCCCCGCAGTCGTACCGGGCGCGCGGCGGCGGGGCGAGAAAATCCACCCCGGCAGCCGCCCCGCATTGGGGCGCAGATTCCAGCGCTCGCCCGTGCGCAAATCGGCGAAGGCAAAGGCGGCGTCCGCCGGGCCGGCGAGCGTGTCGCGGCTGCCGATATGGTCGAGCAATGTCATGACCGCGCGATTGCCCGCGAGTAACAGGTGATTGCCGTTGTCGATCGTGCGGTCCAAAACCTCGTCGTGAAACGACCGGCAGCGCCCGCCGCCGTGCCCGGCCGCCTCGTGCAAGGCCACGCGCGCGCCGCGCGAGGCCAGAAGCACGGCTGCGGCCAGGCCGGCAATGCCCGCGCCCACGACATGGACGGTGCCCCGTGCGTTCGTGGCCCGTGCGTTCGTGGCTTGTGTGTGCATGGCCTGCGCGTTCACGTCAGGCCGTGACGAATGGCAATCCACAGCTTGACCGCCTTTGGAACCTTGACGGGCGTATCGAGCGCCGCCCAGCCGCGCGCTTCGAGCCGGTCGAGGGCGCGGCGATAGACTTCCATCATGACGACCGCCGGGCGCATCGCACGGCGATCGCAACGCGCGAGCGCCGCGCGCGCCGCGTCGTACCGGGCGCGGGTGTCGCGTGCGAGATCGGCGCAGATTTTGGCCGTGCGCGGATCGGCCAAAACGACCTTCGGTTCACGCGAAGCGATGCCGTGCCGGTCGAGCCATTCGCGGGGCAGATAAAGGCGTCCGCGCGCGGCATCCTCGGCCAGATCGCGCAGAATATTCGTGCGCTGGAGCGCCTGGCCCAAGTGCAAAGCGACCTCGCGCGCCGCAGGCGAGGGGTCGCCGAAGGCGCGCACCGCAAGCCGCCCGACGGCGCTCGCCACGCGGTCGCAATACAGCTCAAGCTCGGCAAGGCTCGGCGCGCGGATATCGGCCCCGTCCATTTCCATGCCGTCGATCAGATCAAGGAAATCGGCCTTGGCCAGATCGTAGCGCGCGATGGGCTTACGCAAGGCGCGCGCGGTGGGATGGGTGGGGTCTCCGGCAAAAAGCCTTTGGAGCTCTGCGCGCCATTCGGCTAGGCGCGCACGCTTCTCGGGCAGCGGCAGATCGTCGTCGGCGATGTCATCGACCTCGCGGCAGAAGGCATAAATGGCGAACATCGCCTCGCGCCGCGCCACCGGCAGCAGGCGCATGGCCCAGAAGAACGACGTGCCGGACCGTTCGACGACTTGGGCGGCATGGGCACGCCCTTCGCGTTCGCTCACAGCCATGCCCGGATCGCTCCCACCGCGGCGCAGCCGAGGAATTCAAGTTTCGACAACTTGACCCTTTCCGCGACCGGATCACGGCGCTTGAGCGCGCGCGACAGGCTAAGGGCAATGCGCACGATCGCGCCGGTTTCCATGGCTAGGCGCTTGTTGCGCAACTGTCCTGGCAGGGTTTGCGCAATCGCGATTAGGGCATCGGTTTCGACCAGAAGGCGATCGATCACCCGGCGCAAACCCGGCGAGGCGCGGGGGCCGAGAACATCCTCGACCGAGGCGCCCTCGGCGCGCAGCCAGGGTTCAGGCAGATAGACGCGGTCGAGCGCGCGCTTGTCGTCCTTGCAGTCTTGCAGGTGATTGAGCACTTGGAGCGCGTTGCACAGCGCATCGGAAGCCGGATAGGACGCGCGGTCCTCGCCGTGCAAGTCGAGCAGATACCGGCCCACCGGCGCCGCCGACAGGATGCAATAGCCCATGAGATCATCCCAATCCCGGTAGCGCAGCTTGGTGGCGTCCTGCTTGAACGCCGCGATCAGATCGAGGCAATGCCCGGTGGGCACGCGCGACGCCAGCAGGCTTTCCCGGCAGCGATGGGCGGTGGCGAGGCGGGCGTCGTCGCGCCGTTCGCCGCGCATGGCGGCGGCCATGAGGTCGAGGCGCGCGACCTTGTCTTCCGGTTCCAGCGTCGGATTATCCGCGATGTCGTCGATCGCGCGCGCGAACGCATAGAATGCCGCGACGTGGGGCCGCAGGCGCGCGGGCAGAAGAAACGAGCCCACGGGAAAATTCTCATCGCCCGCCCCCTTGCCGGAGGGCGTTTCGATTGCGGCCGGATTCGGTGCAGTCATGGTTTCAAGGAGGGGGTCTTAGGAGGACAGCGCGAACGGGTTGAAGCGCGTGCCCCGGTCGTACACATCGACGCCCTCGGCACGCTTCAAGTACCCGACCGCCACGTAGGTCGCGGGCGTGGCGAGCGCCTCATAGACGCATTTGACGAGCCACTGCACCGCGATGGCCTCCATCAGCACGCCGCCCGGCATCATTCCCCAAAACGCGATGGTCAGGAACACCGCGGTATCGAGGCCTTGACCCACGACGGTCGAGCCGATCGTGCGCGTCCACAGCCAGCGGCCGCCGGTGGCGATCTTCATTTTGGCGAGGACGTAGGAATTGGCGAACTCGCCGACGAGAAACGCAGCGAAGGATGCGACCAGGATGCGCGGGGCGTGGCCGAGTATGGCGTCGAACTCGGCGCTCTTGGTCCAGAATGGCGCAGCCGGCAGGGCTTGGGCGCCCGCGATCGTCGCCACGACGAACAAATTCGCGCCGAATCCGAGCCAGATGACCCGGCGCGCCGTCTTGAAGCCGTACACTTCGGTCAGCACGTCGCCGATGATGTAGCTGATCGGAAAAACGATAATCGCGGCCGTCAGCACGAGGCCGCCGACCATCACGATCTTGACCGCGACGACGTTCGAAACGATCAGGCAAGCGGCAAAGATGACCGCGACCGCGACCAAGCGCGCGGAATACGCCGGAGATTTCTCGGTCTTGAGCATGGCGACCGTCATTCGTGGTGGATCGGGCTTCGTGTAAGGTGCGCACCGGCGGGGGTCAAGCGGGCTTGCGATGGTTGTGTCATTGGCGCGACGGACGGTCGATTTGTGGCGGCTGGAGGCGTATGACTACGCCCTGCCGGAAGGCCGCATCGCCGACCGGCCCGCGGTGCCGCGGGAATCGGCGCGCTTGCTGCATGTCGGCCGCGCGATGGCCGATCATACCGTCGGCGAGTTGCCCCGATTGTTGCGGGCGGGCGATCTACTGGTGGTCAACGACACTCGCGTTCTGCCCGTGCGCCTTGAGGGCAGGCGCGGCATCGCCCGCGTGGCGGTGCTGCTGCACATGCGGACGACGGATGGCTGCTGGCGCGCCTTCGCCCGGCCGGCCAAGCGTCTCAAGCCTGGCGATACGATCGTCTTCGCCCCGGAATTTACGGCGCGCGTCGAGGCGCGGGAGGAGGGCGAGGTCACGCTCCGCTTCGAATTGGCCGAGGACGAATTCGCTCGCACGCTCGCGCGTCATGGCGCGGCGCCCCTGCCGCCCTATATCGCCCGCCCGCCCGATGCGCGCGACCGCGTCGATTACCAGACCATGTTTGCGCGCACGGACGGCGCGGTGGCGGCGCCGACCGCCGGGCTGCATTTCACGCCGGACATGATCGCGGAGCTTGAGCGGCGCGGCATTTCGCGCACCACCGTGACCTTGCACGTCGGCGCGGGGACGTTTCTTCCGGTGAAGACCGAGGATTTGCGTGCCCACCGCATTCATCGCGAGTGGGCGCAAGTGCCGGCCGAAACGGTCGCGGCGATCGCGGCCACCCGCAAGGCGCGCGGGCGCGTCGTGGCCATCGGCACCACCGTTCTCCGCGCGCTCGAAACCGCCGCTCTTTCGGGCGTGCTCGCGCCGTTCGTGGGCGAAACCGACGTGTTCATCGGACCCGATTTTCGCTTTCGTGTCGCCGATGTGCTGATGACGAATTTTCATCTGCCGCGATCGACTCTTCTGGTCCTGGTCTCGGCCTTCGCTGGGTACGAGCGCGTCCGCGCCGCCTACGATCACGCCGTCGCCGATGGCTATCGGTTTTTTTCCTATGGCGATGCGTGTCTCTTGGAGCGCGCGCCATGACGTTCGGCTTTACCTTGCTGGGCACTTCGGCCGCGGCGCGTCGCGGGCGCTTGACCACCGCGCACGGCGACGCCGAGACGCCTGCCTTCATGCCTGTCGGCACGGCCGGGACCGTCAAGGCGCTGACGGCCGAGCAGGTGCGTGAAACCGGCGCCGAGATCGTGCTCGCGAACACCTATCATTTGATGCTGCGTCCGGGGGCAGAACGCATCGCGCGCCTTGGCGGACTGCACCGTTTCATGAATTGGCCGGGGCCGATACTCACCGATTCCGGCGGATTTCAGGCGTTCTCGCTCGCCAAGCTGCGCAAGATCGACGAGCGCGGGGTGACCTTTTTCTCCCATATCGACGGCGCGCGCGAAGAGCTCACGCCCGAGCGCGCGATGGACATCCAGCGCGCTCTCGATGCGACGATCACCATGGTGCTTGACGAATGCACGTCCTGGCCGGTCGAGGAGGGCGTGGCGGCGCAATCGATGCGCCGCTCGATGCGCTGGGCCGAGCGCAGCAAGGCGGCCTTCGTCGCGCGGCCGGGCTACGGCCTGTTCGGCATTGTTCAGGGCAGTACGTATCGGGATTTGCGCATCGAATCGGCGCAAGCCCTGGCACGCATCGGCTTCGAGGGCTATGCCGTCGGCGGCCTCGCGGTCGGCGAGGGGGCCGAGCGCATGATCGAAAGCGCAGCGCACGCCATGGCCCATCTACCCGCAGACCGTCCGCGATATTTCATGGGCATTGGCCGGCCGGCGGATATCGTGGCTTCGGTCGCGCTTGGCGCCGACATGTTCGATTGCGTGCTGCCCACCCGCTCGGGGCGCACGGGCCAGGCCTGGACGCGCGCGGGCGCGCTCAATATCCGCAATGCCCGGCACGGCGAGGACCAGGGACCCTTGGACGATCAATGCCGCTGCCTGGCATGCCGCAAATACAGCCGCGGCTATATCCATCACCTCGTGCGCAGCGACGAGATCCTAGGCTTGACGCTTTTGTCGCTGCACAATGTGCACTACTACCAGGACCTCATGCGCGATATTCGCACGGCGATCGAGGCGGATCGCTTCGCCGAGTTCGCGCGCGAATTTGCGCGCGCCCAGGCGCGCGAGGAAACGGGGAAGGACGAACCATGCCCACCAACGAACTAGGCCAGAACATAGGCGATCCGGTCCCCGGCTGGACCAAGCGCGCGCGGCCGCCCAGCGCCGTGATGACCGGGCGCGCATGTTCGATCGTGCCGTTCGATCCGGCGCGCCATGCCCGCGAATTGTTCGATGCCTATGTCGCTGAGCGCACCGGCGTGAATTGGACCTATCTGCCCTATGGCCCCTACGATCGCTTCGAGGATTACCGCGCCTGGGCGGATGGCGTGGCCGCTAGCGCCGATCCCTTCTTTCACGCCGTTCTCGACAATTCGGGCCGCGCCATCGGGGTTGCGAGTTATCTGCGCATCGATCCGCCAATCGGGGTGATCGAGGTGGGTCACATCAATTTCTCGCCAGCACTCCAGCGGAGCATGGCCTCGACCGAGGCCATGTATTTGATGATGCGCCGGGTGTTCGACGAGCTCGGATACCGGCGCTACGAATGGAAATGC
Organism: Alphaproteobacteria bacterium; assembly: GCA_046153685.1. Taxonomy (GTDB): domain Bacteria; phylum Pseudomonadota; class Alphaproteobacteria; order CADEGL01; family CADEGL01; genus CAMAPP01. Next base: position 35,816 of record JBJXGH010000002.1, on the reverse strand, counting down.
GACGCCCTGAACGCGCCCTCGCGTCGCGCGGCGGAACGCCTAGGATTCGTGTTCGAGGGCGTCTTTCGCCAGGCGACCATGTACAAGGGCCGCAATCGGGACACCACCTGGTTCTCGATTCTCGATCGCGAGTGGCCCACGGCGCGCACGGGGTTCGAGCGTTGGCTCGATCCGTCCAATTTCGATGCCCAGGGCCGCCAGCGCATGGGCCTTGCCGCGTGCCGCGCTTGGGGGGCTGGCGGTTAAAGCCCGGCTTGCCGTACTGTCGCGCCATGGCGAATCCACCGAAATTGCGTCAATTGGGGCGCAAGGCCGTCCTGCCCGCGAGCCCCCGGGACGCGGCGCTCGAATGCGTGCCCAATGTCGATTACGGAACGATTTATGCGGTGCGCTTCACCGCGCCCGAATTCACCTGTCTATGTCCTATCACCGGCCAGCCGGATTTTGCCCATCTGGTGATCGATTACGTGCCGCGTCGGCTTCTTGTGGAAAGCAAATCGCTCAAGCTCTTCCTCGGCTCGTACCGCAATCACGGCGCGTTCCACGAGGCGACCACCATCGCCATTGCCAAGCGCATCGCGTTGGCGGCGCGGCCGCGCTGGCTCAGGATCGGCGGCTACTGGTATCCGCGAGGAGGGATGCCGATCGATGTCTTCTATCAATCCGGGCCGCCGCCCCGGGGGCTCTGGCTTCCCGATCACGGTGTCGCGCCCTATCGCGGCCGGGGCTGATCCGAAGGCGGCGATTCGCGCGCGCGCCTTCGCGCTTGGCTTCGATGCCGTCGGCTTTACCGACGCGGCGCTGGCGGCGAGCGCGGGCGAGGCCTTGCGCGCCTTCCTGGAAAAGGGCTTTCACGGCGATATGGGCTGGCTCGCAAGCCACGCGGAGCGGCGTGCGGCCCCGGATGCGCTATGGCCCGAGGCACGGAGCGCGGTCGTCGTCGGCTTGAATTATGCCATCGAGGGCGACGCGCTGGCGGGACTTGCGAACCGGGCGCGCGGCAATGTCTCGGTGTACGCGCGCGGGCGCGATTATCACGAGGTGCTCAAAGGCCGCTTGAAGCGCCTGGCGCGGGAAGTCGCGGCGACGCAAGGTTGCGCGGTCAAGGTCTTCGTCGATACCGCGCCGGTGATGGAAAAGCCGCTGGCCCAGCGCGCGGGTCTCGGCTGGCAGGGCAAACACACCAATCTGGTGTCGCGCGCCCATGGCTCGTGGTTTTTTCTCGGCGCCATGCTGACCGATCTCACCCTCGCGCCCGATGCGTCCGAAATCGATCATTGCGGCGAATGCCGGCGTTGCCTCGATGCCTGCCCGACGAACGCCTTTCCCTCGCCCTATGTGCTCGATGCGCGGCGCTGCATCTCGTACCTGACCATCGAGCACAAGGGACATATCCCGCGCGATCTGCGCGCGCCCATCGGCAATCGCGTCTTCGGCTGCGACGATTGCCTGGCTGCTTGTCCGTGGAACAAGTTCGCGCGCGCATCCTCCAACCCCGCCTGGCAGCCGCGCGCAGCAGCCGACGGCGCCGATCTCGCCGAACTCGCGCGCCTCGACGACGCGTCCTACCGGCGCGCCTTCGCCGGCACGCCCGTGCGCCGCGCGGGGCGCGACCGCTTCGTGCGCAATGTGCTGATCGCCATCGGCAATAGCGCGAGCGCGGCGCTCGCCCCCGAGGCCGAGGCGCGGCTCGACGACGCCTCGCCATTGGTGCGGGCGGCCGCAATCTGGGCGCTGCGGCGGCTATGGGGGGACGGTGCGCTCGCGGATATGCGTGCGCGCCACCTTGCCGGGGAATCGGACGGGGCGGTGCGCGCCGAATGGGACGGACCGATTGCCTGAGCGCGGCGGTTCGCCCACAATCGCCGGGTTTTGCGAGGGAGAATTGCGATGGGTCCGCTGACCGGTCTGAAAATCGTCGAATTGGCCGGCATAGGCCCGGGGCCGTTCGCGGCCATGTTGTTTTCCGACATGGGTGCCGAGATCATTCGCGTCGATCGCACCCTGCCTTCGGGTTTGGGCGTGAAGCGTCCGGCGAAGCTCGATCTGCTCAATCGCGGCAGGCGCTCGATCGCGGTCGACCTCAAAAATCCTCGCGGGGTCGAGACCGTATTGCGCCTCGCCGAGCACGCCGACGCGCTCATCGAACCCTTCCGCCCGGGCGTTGCCGAGCGCCTTGGCGTCGGGCCGGAGAATTGCTGGAAGTGCAATCCGCGCCTGGTGTACGGGCGGATGACGGGCTGGGGGCAAACCGGCCCCTTGGCCGAGGTCGCGGGCCACGATCTCAACTACATCGCGCTGTCGGGCGCGCTGCACGCCATCGGTCCCAAGGATCGGCCGGTGCCGCCCTTGAATCTCGTCGGGGATTTCGGCGGCGGCGCCATGTTCCTCGCCTTTGGCATGATGTGCGCCCTCTACGAGGCCAAGCGTTCGGGCAAGGGTCAAGTGGTCGATGCCTCGATGGTCGAGGGCGCGGCGTATCTCGCCACCGGCTTCTGGGGGATGATGGCGGCGGGGATTTGGCGCGACGAGCGCGAGGCCAATATCCTCGACGGCGCCGCGCATTTCTACGGCACCTACGAAACCAAGGACGCCAAGCACATATCCCTCGGCGCGATCGAGGACAAGTTTTACGACCTCATGCTCGATGCCTTGGGCGTGAAGGGCGAGAACTGGCCCAAGCAAATGGACCGCGCGTCCTGGCCGCGCCTGCGCGCGCGCGTGGCCGAAGTCATCAAGACCAAGACGCGGGCGGAATGGGACGCGATTCTCGAAGGCACGGATGTTTGCTACGCTCCGGTGCTATCGTTCGCCGAGGCGCCGAACCATCCGCACAATGTCGCGCGCGGCTCCTTCGTCGAGGTCGAGGGCGTGGTGCAGCCGGGTCCTGCGCCGAAATTCAGCCGCACGCCGGGCAAGGTGCGGCGCCCTCCCGCACGCGCGGGCGAGCACACCGAGGAGGCCCTGATCGATTGGGGCTTCTCCAAGGCCGAGATCGAGGACCTAAAGCGCGCGGGCGCCATCGGCTGGCAAGCGCCGACCGACGCAGCCGAATAGGATCGCGGAACGATTTCATGGACGGACGCGCCGGCGGTTGCGCCGGCCTTATCGGAGGGATGGGTATGTTGACCGCCAGCCAACTCAAGATGATCCAGCACGACCGCTTGGCGTTTTCGCTGGGCGAATATCGGCGGCGCTACGACGCCACGATCGCGTCGATGGTCGAGAAGGGCATCGAGGTCCTGCTGGTCCGCACGCCCGAGAACATCGCCTATCTCACCGGCTATGTGACGCCCGGCTATTACGGCTATCACTGCCTCGTGCTGTCGCTCGACCAGGCGCCCACCTTGGTGCTGCGCTTTCTCGAGCAAACCAATGTCTTCGAATATTCCTGGCTCGCCGATTCGGTGCCCGTGCCCGACGACCGCGTGCCCTATGAGGCGACCATCGAGACGCTGCGCGCGCGCGGCATGGCGAACAAGCGCATCGGCGTCGAGAAGACGTCGTTCTTCTCGACCATCGAGGAATACGAGAACGTGCGCACGAAATTGCCCGAGGCCACCCTGGTCGATGGCTCGGGCATCATCGAATGGGTGCGCGTGATCAAGTCACCCGAGGAACTGGCCCTCATGCGGCGCTGCGCCAAGATGCTCGACCACGGCTCGAAGGCCGGGCTCGATGCCCTCCACGCGGGCACGACCGAGGACGCCATCGCCGCCGAAATTCACCGCGAACTCGTCGGGCGCGGCAGCGAATATCCGGGCCTGCCGCATTTCGTGACCTCGGGACCGCGCATCACCGTCACGCACTCGACCTGGGAGGGACGGCGCATCGCCAAGGGCGATCCGGTGTTCTACGAGCTGTCGGCGACCAAGCACCGCTATTCCTCGGTCATCATGTTCACCGCCTCGGACGGCGACCCGGGCGATCTGGTGCGGCGCATCTCGGATGCGTCCCTCCGGGCGCTCGACGCCGGCATGAAGGCGCTGAAGCCGGGCGTGCCGTGCGAGGACGTGGACCGCGCCGTGCACGGCGAATTCGTGAAGGCGGGATTCGGCGATTACCACCGCCACCGCGCGGCATATTCGCTGGGGATGTGCTTTCCGCCCGATTGGGGCGAAGGGCAGATCCTGTCGCTGAAGAAGGGCGAGAAGCGCCTGGTGCAGGAGAACATGGTCTTTCACATGGTTCCTGCCGCCTATATCTACCGCAAGACCGGCGCTGGATTTTCCGCCACGCTGCAAGTGACCGCGACTGGCTGCACGCCGTTCTCGATCTATCCGGGCAAGCTCGTGGTGAAGGGCGCCAAGGCGTCGGGCGCCAAGCGCGTGACGGCGACGAAAAAACCAAAGGCCAAAGCCAAAGCCAAAGCCAAGGCCAAAGCCAAGAAGGCGAAGCGGCGCTAGGCCGCGCAAGATTTACTCCAAGGGTGCTTTCCAAGCGGGGCGGGGCTTTGTAGGCTTCGCCCCGTCTTGATGCTGGCGGGGCCCGCGCGATATCGGTCGCGGTCGTGTGGCGGCGGGCGTGAGACATCCATCCTAACGCCCGTCACATGAGGAACCGCAATGGCCAAATCCGGCTTCCAACCCAAGATGGTCGAACACCATCGGCTCAGCTTCACGCCGGCGGAATATCGCCGCCGCTACGACGTCGTGACGTCGATGATGAAGAAAGAGGGAATCGATGTCCTTCTCGTCCGTGGCCCTGAAAACATCTGTTATCTGACCGGCTACGAGACGCCCGGTTATTACGGCTATCACTGCCTCATCGTGCCGCTCGGCGAGGAACCGGTGATGGTCATGCGCGCGTTCGAAAGCCTGAACGTTTACGAATACACTTGGCTGCCCGGCTTCACCGAGATCAAGGACTACCAGGTGCCGGCCGACGTGACCGCCGAGGCGCTGAAGAAGCTCAAGCTCGGAGGCGCAAAGATCGGCGTCGAAAAGCGCGGCTGGTTCTTCAACGTCTTCGAGCACGAGAACCTGGTCGGTCATTTCCCCAAGGCCAAGGTGGTGGACTCGACGCATATCGTCGAGGAGGCGCGCCTCATCAAGTCCGATGAGGAGCTCGACACGATGCGCAAATCCGCGCGCATCCTCGACCGGGCGGTGCAGGCGGGCATCGACAAGGTCGCCGGCGGCGTGACCGATAACCAAGTCGCGGCGGAGGTCGAGCGCGTGCTCACCCTGAACGGCAGCCAATATCCCGGCCTGCCGCCCTTCATCCTGTCGGGCGCGCGCACCTGCCTGCCGCACCAAACCTGGCGCAACGAAGTGATCATGGAGGGCGATCCGGTTTATTTCGAGGTTTCGGCCAACACCAATCGCTACACGGCGGCGATCATGCGTTGCTGCAATGTGGGCGAGCCGCGCAAGACGGTGCGTGAGATGTCGGCCGCGGTGATCGGCGGTCTCGAGGCGGCGATCGCCAAGATCAAGCCGGGCGTCACCTGCGAGCAGGTGGACAAGGCCGCGCGCGACGTCGTCGAGAAATCCGGGTACGGCGAATATTTCCGCCATCGCACGGGCTATTCGATCGGCATCGCCTTCCCGCCCGATTGGGGTGAAGGGCAGATCCTGTCGCTGAAGCCGCGCGAGACACGCAAGCTCGAAACCAATATGACGTTCCACATGGTGCCGCTCACGCTCAAGTACCGCGATTGCGGCATTGGTTTCTCGGCCTCGGTGCGCGTCACCAAGACCGGTTGCGAAGTTCTGAACGGGCTGCCGCGCAAGCTCGTGATCAAATAGGGCAAGGTTCGACGGCCCTCGCGCCGGGATGATCCGGCGCGGGGGCCGCGCGGATTTTGCGCGGCGCGGCGCGCAGCTTTCGGCGCCGGGGATCTTGGAATCTCGGGGGAAACAGCGATGGCTTCGTCCTGGCACAATCTGCGCATCGATATCGGTCGCTTGCGCGCCGATATCGAAACCTTGTCCAAGATCGGCCGCGCGCCCGACGGCAATTTGACGCGCCACGCCTTCGGGCCCGGTTACGAGGAGGCGCGGCGGTGGCTCAAATCGCGCTTCGCCGCTTCCGGAATCGCCGCGCGCGACGACGCGGCGGGCAACACCATCGGCCGCGTGGGGCCCGAAACGGGTCCCGTGGTCATGTCGGGCTCGCATATCGACACCGTGCCCGATGGCGGGCCGCTCGACGGCGCCTTTGGCGTGTTGGCGGCGCTCGAGGTCGCGCGCGTCATCAAGGAAGCAGGGCTTAGCCCCCCGCGCGGTTTCGAGGCGGTCGCCTTCATCGACGAGGAAGGGCGCTATCTCGATTGCCTGGGCTCGAAGGCGGTGACGGGGGCGCTCGATATGGCGCGCGTCGCCAAGGCCAAGGCGCCCGACGATGCGCTGCTGGTCGATGCCATGCTCGGCGCCGGGTTCGACCCCGCGCGTCTCTCCGAGGCCAGGCGCAAGAAGGGCGAGATCGCCGCCTATGTCGAGTTGCACATCGAGCAAGGCCCCGTGCTCGAGGCCAGCGGACTGCCCATCGGCATCGTCACGGGCATAGTCGGCGTCGATCATTCCGATTTCACGTTTTACGGCGAGCCCGATCACGCGGGCACCACGCCCATGGATTTGCGCAAGGACGCCTTCACCGGCGCCTGCGAGTTCGTCTCGCGCATGCGCAAGACGATTCTCAGGCGCGGCACGCCCTATACGCGTCTCACCTACGGCATCGTGAAGTCGAAATCGGCGGCGGCGAACATCGTGCCGTTCGAGATCTACTTGAAGCAGGAATTGCGCGACACCGACCAGAAATTGGTCAAGCGCCTAGTGAAGGCGAGCTACAAGCTCGCCGACAAGGTTGCGGCGGAATACCGCTTGCGCGTCGAATATGCCCACACCACGGGCAACACCGCGGCACTCATGGCGCCGCGCGTGCAGGACATCGTCGAGGACTCGGCGAAATCCCTGGGCCTGCCCGCCCACCGCATGCCCTCGGGCGCGGGACACGACGCGCAAGTGATCGCGCGCGTGGCGGACGCGGGCATGATCTTCGTCCCCTCCGAGGGCGGGCGCAGCCATCGCCGCGACGAATGGACGGATTGGAAACTTCTGGAACAGGGCGCGAATGTCCTGTTGCAGTCGGTCTTGCGCCTGATGCACGCGGCCTGAGGGGAAAAGGAAGATGAGCAAGCTCGTCGGCAAATACGTTCCGGACGATCAAATCATCGAGTGGACGCGCCGGTTCGTGCGCTTTCCCTCGCCCCAGACCGCGCGGTTCGAGGCCGAGCCCGAGGTTCAGGCCTATATCGAAAAATGCGTCGGCGGCTTGCTCACGGAATTGGGTTTGCCCTGGCGGCGCGACGCCATGGGCAATCTCTTGTGCGAGCTCGGCCCCGACAATCCGGACAAGAGCGCCTTGTTCATGACCTACGCCATGTGCCATCAGGCCGGGTCCATGCCGACGCCCTACGCCGCCGAGCTCGTGGACATAGACGGCAAGCGCGCGGTGCGCGGACGCGGCGTGTCGGAGCAGAAGGGCGCGATGGCCGCGGCGCTCGCTTCGTGTTATGCGGCGCACAAATCGGGCCGCCTCAAGGGCCGCGTCGTCTTCAATGTTTCGACCGCCGGCGAAACCGGCCGGCACGATGCCGCGATTTCCATCTTCAAGGCGCTGCCGCGCCCGCCCAAGACGGGCTTCGTGGTGCTCGGCACGGACGGCCAGGTCGCGCTCGGCAATAAGGGGCGCATCGATGTCGAGATTTTCGTGCGCGGGCGTGTGTCGCATTCCTCGACGCCCTGGCTGGGCTTGAACGCCATCACCGGCGCGCGCGAGGTGCTGAACCGCCTCTATGCGCTCGATATCGGCAAGGTCGAACACGCGGGCATGGGCAAGCCGACGCTCACCTGCACGGCGCTGCGCTCGGCCCCTGACGCCACCCACACGGTGCAGAACGAAGTTTACATGATGTGGGACCGGCGCTTGCTGCCTGGGCAGTCGGCCGAGGACGCGATGGCTGAATTGCAAAACGCCGTCGGCAAAATCCCGCCCTTCGAGATCGAATACCGGCGCGGCCCCTTCATGCACCCCAACGAGGTCGATCCCAAGGGCGCGATGATGGGCCATGTGTACGAGGGATATAAGCGCGCGGGATTGGCCAAGCCCGAAAGCTTCTACAGCCACGGCGCCATGGACGCGGGCTACATGTCGCGCCAGGGCGCGGAGGCCACCATGTGGGGCCCGGGGCGGATGGCGCTGTGGCACACGCCGAACGAATACATCCATATCGACGAGATGATCGAGGGCGCGGACGCCTATTTCGGCTATCTCGAATCGTATTTGATGTAGGCGTTCAACGCGCGCGTTCGATCACTTCGTCCGCCGCGCGCACCCGGCGCATGCGCGCGACGAAATCGATTTCGATTTTCGTGCCGCCCAAGAGACTCGCGACCCCGACACAGGTGCGCGCGGGCGCGCGGCCTGGCGGAAAATACGCGGTATAGACTTTGTTCATGCGCTGGAACTCGGCGAGATCCGTCATGAATACGCGCGCCTGCACGACATCGGCGAAGTCGAGGTCGACGGATTTGAGCGCGGCGCCCAGGAGGTCCATCGTGGTTCGCGTCTCCTCCTCGATCTCGCCGAGCGTGAACTTGCCGTCCGCGCGGTCCGCCGCCAACTGGCCCGCGAGGAAGGCGTAATCGCCGTCGCACACCACATGGCTGAAGGCAGGGGTGTGCTTCGATTCGGCGATGTTGCCGTGATGGATGAGCTTGTTCATAGGGCGCTTCCTGGTTGGGCGGCCGCCATGGGCCGCGCGGGGGAGAGATGGGCGGGCAGGATGCCGCGCGCCTTGAGCAGTTCCGGCCATTCGCGGCCAAGGACGAGGCTCGCGGCGGTCTCGGACAGCCCGGCCGAGGTTTGAATTCCGGCGCCGCCTTGCCCGGCGAGCCAGAAGAACCCCTCCGACTCGGGCGCGAAACCGGCGACGGGATTGCGGTCGGCAACGAAGCTTCGCAAGCCCGCCCAGCGCCGCTCGACGCGGCGCACCTTCAAGGTTGTCGCGCGCTCGATGCGTTCGACGCAGATCGCGATGTCGAGTTCGTCCGCCTGGGCGTCGGTTGGCTCGCTCGGCGTCTCGTCGCAGGGGCTGGCGAGGAACTTGCCCGCCTCGGGTTTCAAATAGAACTCTCCCGAAACGCAGTCGATCTCGGGCCAGCGCGCGTTGTTCACGCCGGCGGGCGCGTCGAGGATCATGGCGGTGCGCCGCTTGGGCACGAGGCCGATGGACTTAACGCCAGCCAATGCCGCCACGCGGTCGGCCCAGGCGCCCGCCGCGTTCACGATCACGGGTGCGCGGATGGTCCCCGCGGCCGTGTCCAGGCGCCAGATGCCGTCCTCGCGCCCGATCGCGCGGACCTCGGCATCGGCGATCAACCGCCCACCCGAGGCGCGAAACCCCCGGTAATAGCCTTGCAGGATCGCGTCCACGTCGAGCGCGGTGGCGTCGGGTTCGAGATAGGCGTGGGCGACATAATCGGGATCGAGCAGGGGGTGGAGGGCGAGCGCGCCCGCCCGGCCGAGTTCGCGGGCATGGGGCGCGCTAGCCTTGGCCTCGGCGAGGCTTTTCTCGTAGGCGGCGCGCTGGTCGGCGCGCGCGACGAACAGCCAGCCGAGCGGGGTCATGAGCGGAACCGGTGTGAAGCCTGCGGGCGGCTCGGCGAGGAAGGGCCGGGTCAGGGCGGTCAGCGCGCGAATGACCGGGGAGCCAAGGTTTTCCGAGAGACTCGCCGCCGAGCGGCCCGTGGTGTGATAGCCGGGCTGGGCCTCGCGCTCGAGCACGGCCACGCGCCGGTGCGGCGCCAGGCGGTAGGCGAGGGAGGCCCCGGCGATCCCGCCGCCGACGATCAGGACGTCCCAGTCCCCAAATCCTTCCGCCATCGTCCAATCCCTGCTTTGGTTTATGCGCCTAGCTGCGGTATTCTAGCCCGAGCAGTATTCTAGCTGGACCGCCCGGCAACAACCCCGGACGTTTCAGGGATTCTCTTGGCCGCGCGTGCGGCCGGCACGGACCGGAAAACGCCCGCCCGTGTGCCGCGTGAAACGCCCGCTTTATCGAGGAGATAGCCCATGGCAACGCCCCTTCGCCGCATCGACACCGTCGCCGATCCCGTCTGGCAGGCGCGCGTCGATCTCGCCGCCGCGCACCGCTTGGCTGCGCGCTATGGTTTTGACGACGGCATCTGGAATCACTTCACGCTCATGGTGCCCGGCACGACCGATCGCTTCCTCGTGAAGCCGCATGGCCTGCTGATGTCCGAAGTCACGGCATCGAGCCTCATCACCGCTACCTTCGACGGCAAAATCGTGGGCGGGCAGGGCACGATCGAGACGACGGCGTACTGCATCCATTCGGAAATCCACCGCATGCACGCGCATGCCGCATGCGTGCTGCATTGCCATCCCCAGCACGCCACATGGCTCTGCAATACCGCGCCCGGTCGCCTGCTCAATTGCCACCAGGATCTTTTGTCCTTCGACGGCCAAGTGGCCTATGACGACATCTTTCCGGGCAGCGGCGCCACGGTCGAGGAAGGAAGGCGCATTGCCGCGGCCTCGGGCGGGAAATCCCTGTTGATGAGCGCGAGTCACGGCCTGACCGCCATGTCGGCGAGCGTCGCCGAGGCGTGGTACGACCTCTACTACTTCGAGCGCGCCTGCAAGACCATGTACATGATCGTGAGTTCGGGCTTGCCCATGCGCATCGTGGCCCAGGACATCGTGGACGAATCAGTCGCGCGCGGAATGAAATATAAGAAGGAAGCGGCCGAACTGACCTACGAGGCCCAGAAGCGCTCGCTCGACCGCGAGCAGCCCGACTACAAGACTTGAGTTCCGCCATGGCCATGTTTTCGACGCCCGAAGCGGCTGCCTTTCGCGCGAACGGCTATCACTTTCCCCTCCGCCTCATGAGCGAGGCGGAGGCGGAAGCGTGTCGCAAGCGGGTGGAGGATTTCGAGCGCGCCCACCCCGACGCGGTCGGCAAGCTCGATTTGAAGGTCAATCTTCTGTTTCCGTGGGTGGACGCACTCACGCGCCACCCTGTGCTGCTCGATGCCGTCGAGGCGATTCTCGGCCCCGATCTCATTTGCTGGAACGCGTCCTTCCGTAACAAGAAGGCGCGCTCGCCCACCTATGCGGGCTGGCACCAGGACACGCGCTACATCACCGTGCGCCCGCCCGGCGTCATCGCCATGATCGCGCTCACGCCGGCGAATGCACGGAGCGGCACGGTGCGCGTCATTCCGGGGTCGAACAATTGGGACGTCTTGCCCCACCGCGACACGCACGACAAGGACTCTCTTCTCACGCGCGGGCAGTACATCACGTCCGAATTCGACTCGTCGAAATCCGTGGACTTGGCGTTGAGGCCGGGCGAGGTCGGGTTTTTCCATCACAACACCGTGCACAGCTCCGGCTCGAACGATTCGGACGTCCGGCGCCTCATCATGTTGGTGGGTTATTTCGCCACGCATTCGAAGCCACTGGATGGAAAGCGCGTGACCGCCTTCACCGTGCGCGGGCGCGACGCTTACGGCCATTTCGATCCCGACCGCCAGCCGGTCGAGGATTACGGCCAGGGCGAAATCGCGGCGCACCGCGCGGCTGTCGAGGTGCAGACCCAAAATGTTCTGTTCGCGGGCAGCGACCGCACATCGATCGCTCTCGCCTAGGAGGATCGGGAATGGGCAAGGGTTTGAGCCGCGAGCAATTGGATACGTACGAGCGCGACGGTTACCTCTCGCCGATTCCCATTTATTCGGAAACCGAGATGGCCTCGTTCCGCCGTAAGCTCGATGACTTGCAGGCGAAGCATTCCGAGGCCACCAAGAAGATCGACCTGAAGGCCCATCTCGTCTGTCCCTGGCTGGACGAGATGATCCGCAACGAGATCATGCTCGACGTGGTCGAAAGCATCTTCGGCGCGCCCGATATCCTGTGCTGGACCAGTTCGTTCCGCTTCAAGCGGGCGCACAGTCCATCCTATGCCGGCTGGCATCAGGACACGATGTATATCAAGGTCGAGCCGGCGGTGACATTCTGGTTGGCATTCACCGAGGCCGGGCCGGAAAACGGCGGCATGCGCGTCATTCCAGGCTCGCACCGCGGCACCTTGCTTCCCCACCGCGACACTCAGGACAAGAATTCGATTCTGACGCGCGGCCAATACATCACCGTGCCCGTCGACGAAACGAAAGCCGTCGATGTGAGCTTGCGTCCGGGCGAGGCGGCTATCTTCAACCACAATCTCATTCACGGCTCGAAGGGCAATCCGTCGAACCGGCCGCGCACGATCTTTCTGCCGAGCTACATGCCGACATGGGCGATCATCAAGGGCGCGCGCGATTGCGCGGCGCTCGTGCGCGGCGAGGATCGCTATCGCAATTTCGAGCACGAACCGCGTTGCCCGGGCGAGATGACGCCCGCGGCGATCGAGGCCCATCGCCGCGCCGTCGAATACAGCGCGGCCACAATGTACAAGGACGCCTCGCACGCCCCCATCGCCTTGTCCTGAGCGCGCGCGCGGCATGGATTTCATTTTCATGCTCACGCGCGACGACAAGACGGTTCCCGATTGCTTCGATGTCTTGGCCGCGGTCGCTCCCCACGGCGTGCGCCATATCGGCTTCAAGGACATGGGCGCGGACAAGGCGACGCTCGGACGCTTGGCCGCCGAGATTCGCGCCGCTGGCGCGCGCAGCTATCTCGAGGTCGTGAGCCTCGATGCGGCGGGCGGAATGGCGGCCGCGGAACTCGCGGCCGATATCAAGGTCGATTGTCTCATGGGCGGCACCGAGATCGCGGGCATGGCGCGCGCCATCGCGGGTCGGGGCATCGATTTCATGCCCTTCGTGGGCCGGCCGGCGGGCCATCCGACCGCGCTCGGCGGCACGGCCGACGACGTCGCCGAGGATTGCCGGCGCGCGCTCGCCCTTGGTTGCGCGGGCGTGGATTTATTGGCCTACCGGGCGAGCGCGGCCGATCCCTTGGCGCTGGTGCGCGCGGCGCGCGGCGCCTTGGGGCGTGCCAAGCTCGTGGTCGCGGGCAGCATCGACGGCCCCGAGCGCGTCCGAGCCATCGCCGAGGCCGGTGCCGACGCCTTCACCATCGGCACGGCGGTGCTCGATCGGCGCTTCAAGCCCGGTTTCGCCGCGATCGAGGACCAGCTTTACGCGATCCACGCCGCGTATATGTAGCCGGCGTCAGCGATAGGGCACGCCCGGCAGCACGCACAGCATCTCGTAAAGAAAATTAGCGGCGTACAACGAGGTGTTGCCGGAGACGTCGTAGGCCGGAGCGACCTCGACGAAATCGCCGCCCACGACGTTGAGCCCCTTGCAGCCGCGAATGATTTCGAGCGCCTGCATCGATGTGATGCCGCCGATTTCGGGCGAGCCGTTGCCGGGGCCGTAAGCGGGATCGAGACCGTCCACGTCGAAGCTGATATAGACTGGCCGCTTGCCCATGGCCTTGCGCACCTCGCGCATCATGGGCACGAGCGATTTCCACCAGATTTCGTGGGCGGGCACGACGCGGAAGCCCTGGCGGCGGCACCAGTCGAAATCCTCGGCCGTGTACCCCGTGCCGCGCAGGCCGATCTGCCAGGTTCGGTGGCAATCGATGAGACCCTCGTCCACGCAGCGTCGGAAAGGCGTGCCATGGGCGATTTTCTCGCCGAACATGGTGTCGTTCACGTCGGCATGGGCATCGATATGGACGAGGCCCACGGGGCCGTGGACCTTTTTCATCGCCTGGAGGATCGGGTAGGTGATCGTGTGATCGCCGCCCATGGTCAGCGGCCGGCAGCCGTATTTAAGGATCTTTTCGCTGAAGAATTTTTCGATGATCCGGCAGCTATCCTTCAAGTCGTAGGGATTGACCGGGACGTCGTTGATATCGGCCACCTGCAAGGCATCGAAGGGGGCCGCGCGGGTCGCCATGTTGTAGGGCCGGAGGAACGAGCTCTCCTGGCGGATTTGGCGCGGCCCAAAGCGCGCTCCCGAGCGGTTCGAGGTGCCCCAGTCGAGCGGAACGCCCACAAAACAGGCGTCCAGCCCTCGGGCATCGGCCTGGGTCGGCAGGCGCATCATGGTGATGGGGGCGGCGGGGCGCAGCATGACATTGCCGCCCATGGGCTGATTGAGCGCCCGCATGGGCTTATTGCCAGGCTTCTTGGCGGTTTTCGGGGTGCCTTTAAGGGCGCTTTTGGGGGCCATGACGGCATCCTCGCTCGTTGTCCCGCGCCCACCTTAGGGCGACAGACAGACTTTCGCCATGGCGTGGCCTTGCTTCGATTTCTCCGCGATGTTGGAATACGCCTCGGTTCGCGTCGCGGACTCGTTACGTGGGGATATGTGGAGGGTAAGACGCATGGCTAAAAAGAAAGCGGCGAAGAAAAAAGCACCGGCCAAGAAGGCGCGTTCGGCGCCCGCGCGCCGCAGCAAGGGCGTGAAGAAGGTTTTCGGCGGCCCGCTGATCGTCGGCGGCAATGTCATTCCGATTTGCAAATGCGTGCGCGCAGGCGATTTCGTGTTCTGCTCGGGTCAGGTACCGTTCAAGGACGGCGCGCCCATGACCACCGGATCGATCGAGGAGCAGACCGAGACCACGATGCTCCAGATCAAGGAAATCCTGACCGGCGCGGGTTGCGCACTGTCCGACATCATCAAGGCGACCGTATGGTTGCGCGACAAGTCGGACTTCACAGGTTTCAATAAGACATACGCCAAGTTCATCACCGGTGATCCGCCGGCGCGCTCGACGGTTCAGTCGAACCTGATGGTCGATGCCCGCATCGAGATCGAAGTCGTCGCCTACAAGCCGCTTTAGGCGGATCGAAGCCGTGCGTGGCGGAGGGGGCGGAAATCGCCCCCTCTTGCTTTTTGCTCAGGCCGCGTCGCGCGCGAAAGCAGCGTCGCGGTGCTGTGTTGTCGGGCGCGGGGCCATCTTCTAACATCGCGCCATGCGGGGAAGGGTCATGAACCAGCCGGGGGGCGCGCCGTGCCGATGCTGAAGCCGCCGCCGCGCCTTGGCGGCTACCCGGGAAAGGCCTTGCGCCTTAAGCGCTATTCCATCGTCGAACTCGCGCGCAACGCGCGCGGCCATCACGAAGGCTGGTGGGAAGCTTGGCGTAGCCCGGAGCCCAAGCCCCAGTACGACGTGATCATCGTCGGCGGCGGCGGGCACGGCCTGGCGACGGCCTATTACCTCGCCAAGGAACACAATATCCGCAACGTGGCGGTGCTTGAGCGTGGCTGGCTCGGCGGCGGCAATACGGGGCGTAACACCACCATCGTGCGCTCGAACTATCTCCAGGACGAGAGCGCCGCCTTGTACGAGAAATCGCTCCAGCTGTTCGAGGGCCTTTCGGCCGATCTCAACTACAACGTCATGTTCTCGCCGCGCGGCCTGCTCGCCCTTTGCCATACGCCGCACGAACTGCGCGAGGCTCAGCGGCGCTGCCATGCCATGCGCCTGAACGCCATCGATTCCGAGATGGTCACGCTCGACGGCTTGAAGGCGATGTTGCCGGTGCTCGATGTGTCGGGCTCCAAGCGCTACCCGGTGCTTGGGGGGCTGTTGCAGCGGCGCGGCGGTGTCGCGCGCCACGACGCGGTCGCTTGGGGTTTCGCGCGAGCCGCCGACGCCTTCGGCGTCGATATCATCCAGAATTGCGAGGTCACCAATATTCGCCGCGAGGGCGGCCGGGTGACGGGGGTTGAAACCACGCGCGGCTTCATCGGCGCCGGCAAGGTCGCGGTCGTGGCGGCCGGGCACACGACGACGCTCGCCGACATGGTGGGATTGCGACTGCCCATCCACAGCCATCCGCTCCAGGCGCTCGTCTCCGAGCCCGTGAAGCCGCTCTTGCCGTGCGTCGTCATGTCGGCCCAGGTGCACGTCTATCTCTCGCAGTCCGACAAGGGCGAGGTGGTGATGGGCGCGGGCATCGATCTGTTCCAGTCCTATGGCCAGCGCGGCAGCCTGCCGGTGCTCGAGGGCCAGTTGGCGGCGGCGTGCGAGCTTTTCCCCGTGCTTTCGCGCCTGCGTATGCTTCGCACCTGGGCCGGAATCGTCGATATCTGCCCCGATGCCAGTCCTGTCATCGCCAAGACGCCGATCGAGGGTTTCTATGTGAACGGCGGCTGGGGCACGGGCGGGTTCAAGGCAACGCCCGGCTCGGGCTATGTGTTCGCCCACACGATCGCGCGGAACGAGCCGCATGCCTTGAACGCGCGCTACGGCCTCGAACGCTTTTCGGGCGGCTTTCTCATCGACGAGCACGCCGCGGCCGGCGTGGCGCATTGAGGGCGCGATGGGCTATTCCCTTTGGTCGCTTGCGCGCAACGCTTGCACGCACCACGAAAACTGGCCCAAGGCCTGGCGCAGCCCCGATCCCAAGCCCGCATACGACGTGGTGATCGTCGGCGGCGGCGGGCATGGTCTTGCGACCGCGTACTATCTTGCCAAGGAACACGGCATCGCCAACGTGGCGGTCTTGGAACGCGGCTGGCTCGGCGGCGGCAATGCGGGGCGCAACACCACGGTCGTGCGCTCGAACTACCTCCGCGACGAGAGCGCCGCGCTCTACGAAAAATCGCTGAAGCTGTTCGAGGGTCTCTCGGCCGACCTCAATTACAACGTCATGTTGTCCCAGCGCGGGCTCTACATGCTTTGCCACACCGCGCACGAGGTTCAGGATGCCCATCGCCGGGCGCACGCCATGCGCCTGAACGGCATCGATTCCGTGTTCGTGCCGCGCGCGGACCTGGCCCGGCACATCCCGATCATCGAAACCTCGCCCCATATCCGCTATCCCGTTTTAGGCGCGCTGCTCCAACGGCGCGGCGGCGTCGCCCGGCACGATGCGGTCGCCTGGGGCTTCGCGCGCGCAGCCGACGCGCGCGGCGTCGATATCGTCCAGAACTGCGAGGTCGTCGGACTTCGGCGCGAGGGCGCAAGGGTGACGGGCGTCGAGACCACGCGCGGCACCATCGGCGCAAAGAAGGTCGCGCTGGTTGCTGCGGGGCATTCGAGCGTGCTCGCGGAGATGGCCGGGCTGCGCCTGCCCGTGCGCTCCATGGCGCTGCAAGCGCTGGTGTCGGAGCCCGTGAAACCCGTGCTGAACTGCGTCATCAATTCGATGACCGTGCACGTCTATGTCAGCCAGTCCGACAAGGGCGAGCTCGTGATGGGTGCCGGGATGGACAAGTTCCACTCCTACGGCCAGCGCGGCTCGGTCGCGGTGGTCGAGGATCAGGTCGCGGCGCTGCTTGAATTGTTCCCAGTCCTCGGCCGGCTGCGAATGCTGCGCCAATGGGCGGGTATCGTCGATGTCTGCCCCGATGCCAGCCCCATCATCTGCAAGACCCCGCTCGCGGGACTGTACGTCAATTGCGGCTGGGGCACCGGCGGCTTCAAGGCCACGCCCGGCTCTGGCTTCGTGTTCGCCCACACGATCGCGCGGGAAGAGCCCCACCCGCTTGTCGCGCGCTATTCGCTCGACCGCTTCGCGGGCGGCGATCTGGTGGACGAGCACGCCGCGTCCGGCATCGCGCACTGAGCGATCATGCGCAGATATTCCATCTGGTCGCTCGCCCGCAACGCCCGCAGCCATCACGAAGGCTGGACCGAGGCGTGGCGCAGCCCCGAGCCCAAGCCCGGATACGACATCGTGATCGTGGGCGGCGGTGGGCACGGCCTGGCGACGGCGTATTACCTGGCCGCCGAACACGGAATACGCAATGTCGCGGTGGTCGAGCGCGGCTGGCTGGGCGGGGGCAATGTCGCCCGCAACACGACGATCATCCGCTCGAACTATCTGCACGACGACAGCGCCTTCCTGTACGACAAATCGCTGCAATTGTGGCAGGACCTGTCGGGCGAGCTCAACTTCAACACCATGTTCAGCCCGCGCGGCCTGATCAATCTGGCGCACGGCAAATCGGGCCTCGTCGAACTCGCACGCCGCGTCGGCGCGCTGCGCTTGAACGGCATTCGCGTGAGCATGATCACGCCCGAGGAGATCGCGCGTCGCATACCGGCGCTCGATTGCTCGCCGCGCGCGGCCAATCCGGTATGGGGCGGCTCGTGGCAGGAGAAGGCCGGAATCGCGCGTCACGACGCGGTTGCTTGGGGTTACGCGCGGGCGGCGGATTCGCGCGGTGTCGATATCATCCAAAATTGCGAGGTCGTGGGCATCCGGCGCGAGGGCGGGCGGGTCGCGGGCGTCGATACCGCGCGGGGGTTCATTCGCGCGCGCACGGTCGCAATTGTCGCGGCGGGCCATTCCGGCGTCGTCGCGGGTATGGCGGGTATCCGCCTGCCGATCGCCAGCCACACCATGCAGGCCTATGTCAGCGAGCCCTTGAAGCCGTTCGCGCACACCGTCGTCATGTCGCCGGCGCTGGTTTCGCTCAACCAGTCCGATAAGGGCGAAATCGTTATCGGCATGGGCACCGAGGAATACCATTCCTACAGCCAGAAGGGCTCGCTCACGCACATCGAATACGTGACGCAGAAGATGCTGGAGCTCTATCCGAGCTTTTCGCGCATCCGGATGCTGCGCAAATGGGGCGGCATCGTCGATGTCAGCGCCGATGCCAGCCCCGTGATCGGCAAGACGCCGGTCGAGGGGCTATATCTCAATGTCGGCTGGGGAACGGGGGGCTTCAAGGCGATTCCCGGCTCTGGCTGGACCTTCGCCCATACCCTGGCGCGAGGCGAACCCCATCCGCTGGTAGCGCCCTTCGGCCTTGAACGCTTCCATTCAGGCCGCGTGATCGGCGAACATGGCGCCAGCGGCTCGCTGGAACGCTATAAGTAGAATTGGAAAAGGATCGACCCCGATGCTGCTCATCATCTGCCCCTTCTGCGGCCCCCGCGACGAAAGCGAATTCGCTTGCGGCGGTGAGGCGCATATCGTCCGCCCCGCCGATCCAGCCGCGCTTTCGGACGCCCAGTGGGCCGATTATCTGTTCATGCGCAAGAACGTGAAGGGCGTGCATTTCGAGCGCTGGGTGCACTCGCATGGCTGCCGGCGTTGGTTCAATGCCGCGCGTGACACGGTGACCCACCAATTCCTGGCCTTCTACAAGATGGACGAGCAAGCGCCGGATATCGCACCGGTCTCGTATTCGGCCCGCGCGGCACCTCGGGTTGATCCCGCGCTCCATTCGGATCGGGAGGGCGGGCAATGACGGGCAATTTTCGCCTGCCGTCGGGCGGCCGGATCGACCGCAACCGGCCGCTCGGCTTCACCTTCAACGGCCGCTCCTATCAGGGCTTTGCGGGCGACACCCTGGCATCGGCCTTGCTCGCCAACGGCGTCACGCTCGTCGGCCGGAGCTTCAAATATCACCGTCCGCGCGGAATCTTTGCGAGTGGGGCCGAGGAGCCAAACGCGCTCGTGCAACTCGAAACCGGCGCCCATACCGTGCCCAATGCGAAGGCGACGCAGGTCGAGTTGTACGATGGCCTTGTTGCGCGCTCGCAGAATTGCTGGCCGACGGTCGAGCACGATTTCGGCCAGGTCGCCGATTTGTGTGCCAAGATTCTGCCCGCGGGCTTTTACTACAAGACCTTTATGTGGCCGTCTTCGTTCTGGATGAAATACGAGTATTTCATCCGCCGGGCGGCGGGATTGGGCCGCGCGCCCGAGGCGCCGGACCCCGACCGCTACGATAAGATGCACGTCCATTGCGACGTCCTGGTTGCGGGCGGTGGGCCCGCGGGCCTGGCGGCGGCGCTGGCCGCTTCACGCTCGGGCGCGCGCGTCATCCTCGCCGACGAACAAGGCGAATTCGGCGGCTCGCTGCTGGGCCGGCGCGATGTCATCGACGATCTGCCGGGCGCGGATTGGGCCGCGCGCGTGGCGGCGGAAATCGCCGAAAACCCGGAGGTTCGCGTGCTTCGGCGCGCAACCGTGTTCGGCTATTACGACCACAATTTCCTCGCCATCGCCGAACGCAAGACCGATCATTTGGGGCCCAATGGCGGCAATGGAATGGTGCGCGAGCGTTTGTGGAAGGTGCGTGCCAAGCAGGTGGTGCTGGCCACCGGCTCCATCGAACGCCCCCTCGTGTTCGCGGACAACGACCGTCCGGGCGTCATGTTGGCCGATGCCGCGCGAAATTATGCCAATCGCTTCGGCGCACGACCCGGCAGCCGCGCCGTGGTGTTCACCAATAACGACGGCGCCTATGGCGCGGCCATCGATTTGGCCGATGCCGGCATTCCAGTCGGTGCCATCGTCGATCTGCGTGCGGATGCGCAGGGCCCCCTGCCCACGAAGGCGCGCGAGCGCGGCATCGAGGTTCTGGCCGGCCACGCCATTGCCGCCACGCTCGGGAGCAAGCGCGTGCAGGCGGTCGAGGTCATGTTGCTCAATCCCGAGGGCGATAAGGTGCACGGCACGCCCCGGCGCATCGATTGCGATCTGGTTGCGGTTTCTGGCGGCTGGAGCCCGAGCGTGCATCTGTTCTCCCAATCGGGCGGCAAGCTTCGCTATTGCGATCAGCGGCTGTGTTTCGTGCCCGAACGCTCCAAACAAGTCGAGCGCTCGGCCGGCGCGTGCAATGGCTCGTTCGGCTTGGCCGATTGCCTCGACGAAGGCTATGCGGCCGGCGCCGCCGCATCCGCGGTTGCGGGTTTCGATGCCCCGCCTCGCACCTTCTCGGCCGATCAGCCCGGCGAGACCGCGCCGCGCGCGCTCTGGGTGGTGCCCGGCAAGGTTCCCGTCGGTCACGGCAAGGCCAAGCACTTCGTCGATCTCGCCAATGACGTGACCGCGGCGGACGTGCGCCTCGCCGCGCGCGAGGGTTATCGCTCGGTCGAACACACCAAGCGCTACACCACGCTCGGCATGGGGCCCGATCAGGGCAAGACCAGCAATGTCGCCGGCTTGGCGATCCTGGCCGAGAGCCTGGGCAAACCCATCCCCGAGATCGGCACCACGACGTTCCGCCCGCCCTACACGCCGGTGACGTACGGCGCCCTTGCGGGCAGTGATGTCGGCGATTTGTCCGATGTCGATCGCACGACGCCCATCCACGAATGGCATGTCATGGCGGCGGCCGAATTCGAACCGGTCGGCCAATGGCTGCGCGCGCGCCACTACCCCAAAGCGGGCGAAGACATGGAAGCGGCCGTCCGGCGCGAGTGCAAGGCGGTGCGCCAATCGCTCGGCATCATGGACGCGTCCACCTTGGGCAAGATCGAGCTGCGCGGCCCCGACGCCGTAAAGCTCCTGAACATGGTTTACACCAATTCCTGGGATAATTTGGCGATCGGCCGGTCGCGCTACGGGCTCATGCTCGGCGAGGACGGCATGGTCTTCGACGATGGCGTGACCACGCGCATCGGCGAAAATCACTATTACATGACCACGACGACCGGCGGCGCGGCGCGCGTGTTCGGCTGGATCGAGGAATGGCTGCAATGCGAATGGCTCGACTGGCGCGTCTGGGCGACGTCGGTGACCGAGCAATGGGCGACCATCGCGCTCGCGGGGCCGCGTGCGCGCGATCTCATGCACGAGCTGTGCAAGGACATCGATCTCTCGCCTGCTTCCTTCCCGCACATGGCCATGCGTACCGGGCGCGTGGCGGGCCTGCCCGCGCGCGTGTTCCGCGTGAGCTTCTCGGGCGAACTTGGCTTTGAGATTTCCGTGCCTTCGTCCTCGGGCCTTGCGCTGTGGATCGCGTGCATGATGGCGGGCGCCAAGTACGGCATCACGCCCTACGGCACCGAGGCATTGCACGTGCTGCGCGCGGAAAAGGGTTTCATCATCGTGGGTCAGGAGGCCGACGGCACGGCCACGCCCATCGATCTCGGCATGGACTGGATCGTCGGCAAGAAGAAGCCCGACTTTCTCGGCAAGCGTTCGCTATCGCGCTCGGACATGGTGCGCGACGACCGCAAGCAACTCGTCGGCTTGCTGACCAAGGATCCCAATGTCGTCCTGCCCGAGGGTGCCCAGATCGTCGATCAGATCATGCCGAAGCCGCCGATGAAGATGGTCGGGCACGTCACGTCGAGCTATTGGAGCGGCGCGCTCGGGCGTTCGATCGCGCTTGCCCTGGTCTCGGGCGGGCACAAACGCCACGGCCAGACGGTGCGCCTGCCGCTCGAGGACCGCGTGGTCGAGGCGGAAATCGGTTCACCCGTATTCTACGATCCGGAAGGGAAACGCCTCCATGTTTGAAGGCTATTTGCGCCAAAGCCCGCTGGCATCGCTCGGACTTGCGGCGCGCGCCGCGGCCGCTGACGGTGCGGCAGGCGTTACGATGGGCGAACGCGAACGCGTGATCCTGGTCAATCTGCGCGGCGACGGCGCCGATCGCGGCTTCCTCGACCGCGCCCGCCAGGCGCTCGGGGTGGACTTGCCCGTCGAGCCGAACACCGTCGCCGAGGGCACGCGCCATCGCGTGCTTTGGCTCGGCCCCAATGATTGGCTGGTGGTTGCGGGCGAGGGCGAGAATTTGGCCGCGGCGCTCGATGCCGCGCTTGCCGGTATGCACGTTTCGGTTACCGACAATTCCGACGCGCGGGCGGTCGTCGCCCTGTCCGGCGCCCGCGCGCGCGACGTGCTCGCCAAGGGCTGTCCGCTCGACCTCCATGTGCGCGCATTCGGGCCGATGCGCTGCGCCCAAAGCCGCCTGGCCAAGGTCGCGGTCTTGATCGACCAGCGCGACGATACGCCGAGTTACGATCTTTACGTGCTGCGCAGCCAGGCACGCTATCTCTGGCGCTGGCTCGAGGACGCCGCGAGCGAGTACGGCGTGAGCATCGCCCGACCCTGATAAGGAAGCATCATGACCCAGTACGATGCGCTGCTTAAGCCATTGCGGCTCAAGGGCCTCATGATCCGCAATCGTGTGCTCTCGACCGGCCACGCACCGGGTTACGCCGCGGGCGGGCGGG
This sequence comes from Alphaproteobacteria bacterium, assembly GCA_046153685.1. GTDB lineage: Bacteria > Pseudomonadota > Alphaproteobacteria > CADEGL01 > CADEGL01 > CAMAPP01. Next base: position 12,884 of record JBJXGH010000002.1, on the reverse strand, counting down.
TGACCGAACGCTATGTGCGCTATCAGGAAGAAAAGGCCAAGGGCGGCGTCGGCCTCACCCAATTCGGCGGTGCGACCGCAACCTCGGTCGAGAACTCCATCGATTACGGCCAGCTTAACGGCGCAACAGACGACATCATTTCCGATTACCGGCGCATGGCCGAGGCCATCCATCGCCACGGCGCGGCATGCATGGTGCAGATCCGCCATGGCGGACGTCGCGAGCGCTGGGACATCGCCAATTGGCTTCCCGCCTTCGCGCCCTCGCCGATGCGCGAGCCCGTGCACCGGTCCTTCCCCGTCGCCATGGACAGCCGCGATATTGCCCGCGTGCGCACCGATTACGCCCGCGCCGCGTGGCGCGCGAAGGAAGGCGAGCTCGATGGGGTGGAGGTGAGTTGCGCCAATCAGACCTTGATCGATCAATTCTGGTCGCCCGACGTCAATCGCCGCACCGACGAATACGGCGGCAGCCTCGAGAACCGCATGCGCTTCGGCCTGGAGGTGCTTGGCGAGGTTCGGGCGCTCGTCGGCCCGGATTTCATCGTCGGCATCCGCATGTCGGGCGACGAGATGATCAAGTCCGGCCTTGGCCATGAGGAGTGTATCGAGATTGCCCGAGCCTATGCGCGCTCGGGTCTCATCGATTTCGTCAACATCATGGCGGCGCAAGGTCGCGACTATCGCTCGAACGCCTTGAGCTATATCGGCATGGACGCGGCACTTGCGCCCTATCTCCACCTTGCCAGCGCGATCAAGGCGGAAATCGACCTGCCCGTGTTTCATGCCACGCGCCTTGCCGATGTCGCCACCGCCGCGCGCGCGATCGCGGACGGCCATATCGACATGGCGGGCATGACACGAGCCCTGATCGCCGACCCTCATCTCGTGAACAAGTTGCGCGAGGATCGGGTGGACGACATTCGCCAATGCGTGGGTGCGGTCTACTGCATCGACCGGGTGCTACAGGCCAAGGACGCGCTGTGCATCCAGAATGCCGCCACCGGGCGTGAACGCACCTTGCCGCACGCGGTGGCGAAGGCCGCGGGTAGGCTGCGCGTGGTCGTGGTTGGCGCGGGGCCCGCCGGGCTCGAGGCTGCGCGCGTTTCGGCCCTGCGTGGCCACGGAGTCGTTCTTTTCGAGCGCGAGGAGCGCACGGGCGGCCAGGTGAACATCGCGGCGCGCGCGGGCTGGCGCGAGTCGCTCTCGGGGATTCCGCGCTGGCTCGACGGCCAGGTGCGCAAACTCGGCGTCGATCTTCGTTTGGGTCGGGCCGCGCAAGTGGGTGACGTGCTCGGCGAAAATCCTGATATCGTCGTGATCGCCGCGGGTGGACAGCCCAATCCCGGTTTTTTCAAGGGCGCGGAGCTCGCGACAACGACTTGGGACATTCTTACCGGGCGCGTGGCGCCGGGTGAACGTGTGCTGGTGTATGATGACAATGGGGCCGAACATGCGCCCTCGGCCGCGGATTACATGGCCGAACGCGGCAGCCAGGTCGAGATCGCGACTCCCGACCGCCAGCTCATGGCCGAGCTTGGCATGGTCAATTTCCCGCCCTTCCTGCGCCGGCTCTATGCCAAGGGCGTGGTCATATCGCCCGACCTCGGCCTGATCGCATTGCGGCGCGAGGGCAATGGCCTGGTCGCGGTGTTGCGCAACGAATTTACCTTCGAGGAGGAGGAGCGTGAAGTCGACCAAGTCGTCGCCGAGCACGGCACGCTGGCGAACGAGGAATTGTACGACGCGCTGAAACCCTACGCGGTCAATTTCGGCGAGATCGACATGCGCGCCCTTGTCGCCGGGCAAGGGCAGGCGATCGCGGCCAACCCGTCCGGGCGGTTCCGACTGTTCCGCGTGGGTGATGCCTGGACCTCGCGCAATATCCATGCGGCGATCCACGATTCGTTGCGCTTGTGCAAGGATTTTTGAGCTGGGCGATTTCCGGAAATTGGTCGCGTTGTCGTGGCGCGCACACTGTGAAAACGTAGCCCTTCCGGGGAGGAAGCCATGGGTCAATACGACTCGCTGCTGAAGCCGCTCACGATCAACACGATCACGTTCCGCAACCGGGTGTTCAGCTCAAGCCATTGCCCCGGTTACAACAAGGGCGGCCATATCACCGAGCGCTATATCCGCTACCAGGCCGAGAAAGCCAGGGGCGGGCTCGGGCTCGCGCAATGCGGCGGGGCGACCGGCGTATCGGCCGAGAATTCTTACCATTACGGCCAGATAAACGCTTCCGAGGACTGGATCATTCCGGAGATGAAGCGCCTGACCTCCGCCATCCACGATCAGGGCGCGGCTTGCACCATTCAGCTCACCCATGGCGGGCGGCGTGAGCGCTGGGACTCCGAGAACTGGTTTCCCGCCTTCTCGCCCTCGTGCCGGCGTGAACCGATCCACCGCGCGTTCCCGGCAGTCATGGAGTTGCACGATATCCGGCGCGTGCAGCGCGATTACGCCCAAGCGGCGCGGCGCGCGCGCGAGGGCGGCATGGACGGCGTCGAGATGTCGTTCCAATCGGCGACATTGGTCGAGCAATTCTGGTCGCCCGCGATGAACTTCCGCGAGGACGAATACGGCGGCAGTCTTGAGAATCGTGTGCGCTTTGGCCTCGAAGCGCTCGAGGAGGTGCGGCGCGAGGTCGGGCGCGACTATCTGCTCGGCATTCGCATGCCCGGCGACGAAATGCTCAAGGACGGCCTGAGCCAGGCCGATTGCATCGCCATCGCCAAGATCTACGCCGCCTCGGGCCTGATCGATTTCATCAGTGTCGTCGCCGCGCAAGGCTCTGACGCGGTGTCGAGCGCGCTCATCTGGCCGTCGAACTGGGTGCCGCCCGCGGGCTGGCTGCCACTCGCCTCGGCGGTCAAGGCCGAGATCGATATTCCGGTGCTCCACGCCGCGCGCATCGCCGATTTGCCGACCGCGAACCGCGCCATCGCGGACGGCCATATCGATATGGTCGGCATGACGCGCGCATTTATCGCCGATCCGCATTTGCTCAAGAAGGCGCTCGATGGCCGCGAGGTCGATATCCGGCAATGCGTTGGCGCATCCTATTGCGTCGATCGCATCATTTCCGGCCACGATACTTTCTGCGTGCAAAACGGCGCGACGGGCCGCGAAAGCTCGATCCCCCATGTCATACCCAAGGCTGATGTGCGCCGCCGCACGGTGGTGATCGGCGCGGGGCCGGGCGGCCTCGAGGCCGCGCGCGTCCTTGCCGAGCGCGGTCACGCGGTCACGCTGTTCGAGCGCGACATCGCCACGGGCGGGCAGATCAATATTCTGTCGAAGGCCGGCTGGCGCGGCGCGATGCAGGGCATCCAGCGCTGGCTCGACCAGCAGGTGAACGCGCTCGGCGTCGAGGTCCATCTGGGCACGGAAGCGACGGCCGATGGCGTGCGCGCGCTCGACCCCGACATCGTCGTCGTTGCCACTGGCGGCAAGCCCAATCCCGGCTGGTTCAAGGGCCGGGAATTGGCAACGAGCACGTGGGACATTCTCGCGGATCGGGTGCAACCGGCCGAGACGGTGCTGCTGTACGACGAGAACGGAGCGCATCAAGGGCCGTCCTGTGCCGAGTATCTCGCCAAGCGCGGGGTGAAGGTCGAAGTGGTTACGCCCGACCGTGCGCCGCTTCTCGAACTGGGCGAGACGACCTACGGCGCCTTCATGAAGGAAATGTACCAGGCCGGAGTCGTCGTCACCGCCGATCAACGCCTGGTTCACGTCTATCGCGAGGGCAATAAGCTCGTGGCCGTTCTCGCCAACACCTATACCCAGCAGGAAGAGGAACGCGTCGTGGACCAGGTCGTCGGCGAATGCGGCACGCTGCCCGATGACGCGCTCTACTTCGCGCTGAAACCCTTTGCGAGCAATGGCGGCGAAGTCGATTTGCGCGCGGCCGCGGCGGCGCGACCTCAGGCGGTCGAGAGCAATGCGTCGGGTGCGTTCCAGTTATTCCGCGTGGGCGATGCCTGGGCCAGCCGCAATATCCACGCCGCGATCTTTGATTCGCTGCGCATCTGCAAGTCTTTGTGATGGGCGGCGCGACGCCTTCCCCGATGCGGACATGATCGCCCTTTTGCTGTCGATTGCGCTCGCCACGGGCGCCGTGCTGGCGTGCAGGCGCGCGCGCCGCTGGTCCATCGGCCAGTCCGCGCCCGTCGCCCTGATGCGCGGCGCGTTACGCCTGCCGCGTGGCTATTTTCACGACGTGCACGATGTCGTCTCGCGCGACCGCTATGCCGCGCGCATGCATGTGCTCGCGGCCGGAGGGTTCGTGGCCGCGCTCTTACTCGTGTTCGCGGTGCATCTGCTCGGCGCCACATGGCAGCCGCTGGTTTGGCTGTTGATGGTCTTTCTGCTCGCCATGGCGCTCGGTGCCCTGCACGTGCTCGCGCGCCGCTGGCCAAGGCCCGAGGCGCGGCTCTCGAAGGGATCGTTTCAGCGCCTGCCGTGGAGCCTGCTTGCCTTCGCGCTGTTCTTTTTCTGGGCAAGCCTGCCCCTGGCGGGCGCGCCGCCCATCGATTGGGGCGAGCCGTTGGCCTGGGCGATGCTTGTACTCGGTATTTGGGGTGTGGCCGAGATGGTCGCGTTTTTCCCCGTGGGGCCGATGAAGCACGCATTCGCGGGCGCGCTGCATCTGGTTTGCCATCCGCGTTTTGGCCGATTCGGCGCGGCGCGGCCGGATTCGGCCTTGCGCGCGCTCGATCTCTCGGCCCCGCGTCTTGGCGTCGAGATGCCGGCGGATTTTGCTTGGAACCAATTGCTCGGCTTCGATGCCTGCGTGCAGTGCGGGCGGTGCGAGGCCGTGTGCCCGGCTTTTGCCGCTGAACTACCGCTCAATCCGAAGAAACTTATCCAGGACCTTGCGCGCGCGATGGACGGCACGGGCACGGATGCACGCTACACCGGCAGTTCGCATCCGGGGCGCGAGATCGGCCTCGCACGGGGCGCGCCGCGCGCCGCTTTAATCGGCGATGATGCGATGATTCATCCCGATACGCTCTGGGCGTGCACCACCTGCCGTGCCTGCGTGTACGAATGTCCGATGTTGATCGAACACGTCGATGCCATCGTCGAGCTTCGCCGTTTTCAGGCGCTTGAACATGGTGCCATTCCCGGCAAGGCGCCGCACGTCCTCGCTGAACTGCGCGAGACCGACACTCAAGGCGGTCACGCCTTGGCGTCGCGCCTCGACTGGGCGGCGGATCTGTCCCTGCCCATCCTCGCCGAGGGCGGGGAATGCGATGTTCTGCTCTGGCTCGGCGAGGGGGCGTTCGATTTGCGCAATCAGCGGACCTTGCGGGCGCTGGTGCGGCTGATGCGCCGAGCCGGTATCGATTTCGCGGTCCTAGGCGAGGCGGAGCTCGATTCGGGTGATTCCGCGCGCCGCCTGGGAGACGAGGCGATTTTCCAATCTCTGGCGCAACGCAATGTGGCGATCCTCGATCGCCGCGCGTTTTCGCGCATCGTTACGGCCGATCCCCATGTCTTCCACTCCTTGCGCAACGAATATCCGGCGTTCGGCGGCGAATACACGGTGTTGCACCACACCACTTTTCTCGCCGAGTTGCTGGGAGCGGGCAAACTCGCGCCGCACGCCAAGCCCGAGGGCAAGATCGCCTATCACGATCCCTGCTATCTCGCGCGCTATAATGGCGAGATCACGGCTCCACGCGCGGTGCTGGACGCCATCGGCGCCCAGCGGGTGGAGATGGAACGCTCGGGCATGCGTGCCATGTGCTGTGGGGGCGGGGGCGGGGCGCCCGTGACCGATATCGCGGGCAGGCGGCGCATTCCCGATTTGCGCATGGATCAGGCGCGGGCAACGGGCGCGAGCGTGCTCGCGGTCGCTTGTCCCAATTGCGCGAACATGCTCGAAGGCGTGACTGGCGCGCGGCCGGATGTGGCCGATATCGCCGAGCTATTGGACCGGGCGACGGAGGGGCCGTGACCGAGCGCGTTCGCCGCGATCCCCATGCAGAACGCGAGGCGCGCCGCCAACGCGCGGCGGCCATGCGCGCCGAAAGCGTGGAAAATCCTCCGCCCGCCCCGGCCGAGACGAGCGGCGGCCGCGCGCGGCGCGATCCTCATGCCGAACGCGCGGCGCGCCGCCAGGGTGTTCCCACCGCCCGTCCGGCCGCCTCGCCAGCACTGAATCCGGCCAGGAATGCGGCGCAGGAAAAATCCGAGCCCATATTGCCGCTCAAGGTCATCGAGGCACCGGCCTTTCTCGTGCTTGTGGTGCCCGATCTCGACGACGCGCGCTTATCGAGCCACGACCGCGACGCGCTGGGGGCCGGGCGTATCCTGGCCGATGCGGGGGGCGGGGCCGTGCTTGCCGTATCGTTTTCCGGACCCGATGGCGCGCGCGACGATTTGGGCGAGGGCGGGGCGGACCGGGTCACACACTTTGCCTCGCCGCAATTCGCGGGTTATGCGCCCGAGCGGCGCGCGGCCGCGATCCTGGCTCTAGCAGCGCGGCTTTCCCCGCGCCATATCGTGTTTCCAGATTCCTCCGTCGGTGGCGGCGATGTCGGGCGGCGCGTTGCGGCGCGCCTTGGCGTTCGCGCCGCCGGCAATGTCCAGCGCCTGGGCGCTGGCGACATCGTCCGGCGCGCGGCGGGCGGGCGCAGCGATATTGCGCTCGCGCCAGCGCGCGTGCTGCTGATCGCGCCCGAGTCCGCCGACCCGGTGGTCGAGTTTCGGCATGAAGGCCGTGCTGTCGAGGCGGATATCGCACTCGTGTCCGAGGCGTCCCCGTGCATCGAGGACCAAGGCTTGGCGGCGACGGACCCGAACAAGGTGCCGCTTGGCGAAGCCGATTTCATCGTGAGCGGCGGCAATGGCGTGGTCGATTGGGAGGGTTTTCGCCGCCTGGCCGCTGCGCTGGGCGCAAGCGAGGGCGGTAGCCGCCCGGCCTGCGACGCGGGCCATTTGCCGCGCCATCGCCAGGTCGGCGCCTCGGGCACGCTGGTCGAGCCGCGCTGCTATATCGCGCTTGGTATCGCTGGCGCGCCGCAACATCTCCAAGGCATCGCCAAGGCCGAGCGCGTCGTCGCGGTCAATGCCGATCCGCATTGCGACATGGTGAAACGCGCCGAATTGGCCGTCGTCGGCGATGTGCAAGGCTTCATGCCGGCACTCGAACGCCTCGCCAGGGAGCGCCGCCGTGGCGCTTGATGTGGCGGTATTGCTTTCGGTCGGACGCCATCCCGTATCGGGCCGCGCGCGGCGGGCCGAGGCGGATGCGCGCGCGCTCGAACTCGCGCTGAATATTCCGGATGCACGCATCCACGCGCTGCATGCCGGCGATCCGCAAGAACCGGCGCTTGCCGATTATCTCGGCATGGGTCTGGAAACGCTCACCGTCCTGGCCGTGCCGTTCGACGCCGATCCGGTGCCGGCGCTCATCGATCACCTGAAGGCCATCGGCTGCGGCCTCGTTCTCGCCGGCCAGCGCGCCGAGGCGGGTGAAGATTCGGGTTTGGTGCCATATCTTGTGCCCGAAGGTTTGGGCGCGGCCATCGTTCCGGGCGCGGTTAGGCTCGCACTCAAGAACGGCCGCGCCGAAATCCTGCAAGGTTTGCCGCGCGGCCGGCGGCGGGCCTTGTCTTCGTCCTTGCCCCTTGTCGCGACCGTCTCCGCGCTTGCGCCCGCGCCGCGCATGAGCGCTTTCGGTCTCGCGCGACGCGGCCGACTCGATATCCGCGCGGCCGGCGCGCCGCGCGACGAGGAACGCCTGTCCTGGCAGATACGGCCCGCTCGCCGCAGACCCAAGCGCCTCAAAATCGCCAAGGCCGCAAGCGCCGCCGATCGCGTGCGTGCCGTCACCGAGATGGCGGCGGGCAAGGGCCGGGTGCTGACAGGGCTTTCGCCCGAGGCGGCGGCGGACGCGGTCTTTGCCTATCTCGTCGAGGAAGGCATCGTTCAGACAAAGGGCTGAACGGCTATAGGCGCGGGCGCTTGTTCTCGGGATCGTAGAGCGGCTCGGGCACGACTTTCGCCGCGCGGCGCTCGCCCAAAATCTCGATCTCGAGTTTCGTGCCTGGCACACCATGGGGCGGCATCAGGAACGCGAGCGCGATGCTTGTGCCCACCGTGTGGCCGTAGCCGCCCGAGGACACCACACCGCAATAGGCGCCGTTCGCGAAGATCGGCGCATTGGTTGGCGCGTCGGCGTCGGCGGCATCGACCGTGAGGATGGCGAAGCGCCATTTATGTCCCTTGGCCTGAGCTTCCTCGAGCGCTTTGCGGCCGATGAAATCGCGGCCGTTGAATTTCACCAGGCGGTCGAGACCGGCCTCGATGGGATCGGTTTCCGATGTGAGTTCCGTGCCCCAGGCCCGGTAGGCTTTCTCCAGGCGCATCGCATTCATCGCACGCGTGCCGAAATGGGCGAGGCCGTGCTTGGCGCCCTCGGCGACAAGGGCGTCGTAGAGCTTTGTCTGATGGACAAAATTGTGATGCAGCTCCCAGCCGAGCTCGCCCACGTAATTGCAGCGCAGCGCGCGTACGGGCACGCCCGCGATCTCGATTTCGCGTGCGGTCAACCAGGGAAAGGCGCGATTGGACAAATCCGCCCGGGTGAGCGGCGAGAGCACGTCGCGGCTTTTCGGCCCCGCGAGGATGAGGCAGCCATCGCGCAAGGTCACGTCATCGAAGGTGACGCTGGCATCCTTGGGCAGATGGCGGTGAAACCAGTCACGGTCGTGCAATTGCGCGATCCCGGCAGTAACCGCGTAGAAGCGTTGTGCGTTCCAGCGCACGATGGTGGCTTCGGATTCGATCTTGCCCTTGGGCGTGAGCAATTGCGAAAGCCCGACGCCGCCGTCTTTTTGCGGCAGGCGATTGGCGCACATCCGATCGAGCGCGCGTTCGGCGCCGGGTCCCGAAATCTCGTATTTCGAGAACGCCGAAAGGTCGAGCAAGCCCACCCCCTCGCGCACCGCGCGGCATTCGGCGGCGATATAGGAGAAGGATTCGGCGCGCCGGAAACTCGGGGTCTCGTGGGTCTTGCCGTCGGGCGCGAACCACGCCGGGCGTTCCCAGCCGAAACGCGCCTCGAACACGGCGCCTGCCTGCTTTAGACGCTCGTAAACGGGCGTCGTTTTCGCCGGGCGGCCTGCGGGCTTTTCGTCGTTCGGGTACCAGACCGCGTACATGTGGCGATAGATCTCGCACGACCGGGCGACGGTGAAATCCGTCGTGGCATAAGGGCCGTAGCGGCGCGGATCGAACTCGAACATCTCCATCGGCGGCTCATCCTCGACGATCCATTCGGCGAGTGCCTTGCCCGCGCCGCCGCCCTGGGCGATGCCGACCGAGAAGCCGTTGAGGCACCAATAATTGCGCAGGCCCGGCGCCGGACCGATCAAGGGACCGCCATCGGGGGTGTGCGGGATGGGGCCGTTGACCGTGCGCTTGATGCCGGCCTTGGCCAACATGGGCACGCGGCGCGTGGCCATTTCGACGATATATTCGATGCGGTCCAAATCGTTCGGCAGCAAATCCTGGCCGAACTGCTCGGGAACGCCGTCCACGGCCCAGGGCTTGCCGTCGGCTTCGTACGGCCCGTATAGGATTCCTTGGCCTTCCTGGCGCAGATAGAACGAGGCGTCGGGATCGCGCAGCAGCGGGAATTCGCGCCCCAGCGACTTGATCTCGTCGAGCGCCTCGGTCACGAGATATTGGTGCTCCATCGAAACGATGGGCAATTCGAGGCCCGCAAGCTTGCCCACGTCCTTGGCCCAGGTGCCGGCCGCGTTCACGACGATTTCGCAGGCGATGTTGCCTTTATCGGTTTCGACGATCCAAGTGCCGTCGGGCTTTTGCTTGGTGCCGATAACGCGCGTCTTGCGGTAGATCGTGGCGCCGCCATCGCGCGCGCCCTTGGCCATGGCCTGGGTACAGCTCGAGGGATCGACATAGCCGTCATCGGGGGTGTGCGCGGCGGCGATCACGCCGTCGAGGTTCACGAACGGCATCAGCGCCTTGATCTCCTTGGGGCCGATGACCTGAAAGGGCAGGCCGATATTTTTCGCCTGGCTTTCGAGCATCTTGAATTGTTCGAGGCGGCCCTTGTCCTGGGCGATGCGAATGGCGCCAACCTTGTGGAAGCCCGTGGCCTGGCCGGTTTCGGCCTCGAGCCGGCCGTAAAGCTGGGTGGAATAGAGCTGGATGCGCGCCATGTTCATGCTGACTTCGAAATGCGGCGTATTGCCCGCCGCATGCCAGGTCGAGCCCGCCGTCAGCTCATTGCGCTCTACCAGCACCACATCGCGCCAGCCGAGCTTGGTCAGGTGATAGAGCAAGCTGCATCCGGCGATGCCGCCGCCGATCACCACCACGCGCGCCTCGGTCTTCATCCCCATTCCACCCTTTTCTTCCGGCTAAACAAGGGGTCGACTATGGGAGGCGCATGGAAGCGTGGTCAAGCGCAGGTGGCGCAAATCCGGCCTTCTACGTTGCGCTGCACAATCGGTTTTCCTTGCGCCGGACGGGCCATGGGCTAACGTGCCGCGCTTCCCGCGCGCGACATCCCCCGAGGCAGACATGGCGACGTACAAATCCGATATCGAAATCGCGCGCGAGGCGCGCATGAAGCCCATCGAGGATATCGGCGCGAAACTTGGGATTCCGGCCGATGCGCTGTTTCGCTACGGCCCGACCAAGGCCAAGCTGTCGCTCGATTTCATCGATGCCTTGGCGGGTAAACCCGACGGCAAGCTTATCTTGGTGACCGCGATCACGCCGACGCCGGCGGGCGAGGGCAAGACGACGACGACGGTGGGCCTCGGCGATGGGCTCAACCGCATCGGCAAGAAGGCCGTGATCTGCCTGCGCGAACCCTCGCTCGGGCCGTGTTTCGGCGTGAAAGGCGGGGCGGCCGGCGGCGGTTATGCCCAGGTCGTGCCGATGGAAGACATCAATCTGCATTTCACCGGCGACCTGCACGCCATCGGCACGGCGAACAACCTGCTCGCCGCCATGCTCGACAATCACATGTATTGGGGCAACGAGCTGGGACTGGATGCGCGGCGCATCACCTGGCGCCGCGTGCTCGACATGAACGACCGCGCGCTCCGCCAGATCGTGGGTTCCTTGGGCGGGGCGGCCAATGGCTTTCCGCGCGAGGATGGCTTTGACATCACGGTGGCCTCCGAGGTCATGGCAATTTTCTGCCTTGCGACCAGCGTCGAGGATTTGAAGACGCGCCTGGGCAAGATCGTGGTCGGGCAGACGCGCGACCGGAAGTTCGTGCGCGCCGCCGAACTCAAGGCCGCGGGTTCGATGGCGGTGCTGCTGCGCGATGCGCTCATGCCCAATCTGGTACAGACGCTCGAGAACAACCCCGCCTTCGTCCATGGCGGGCCGTTCGCCAATATCGCCCATGGCTGCAATTCGGTGCTGGCGACCAAGACCGCGTTGAAGCTCGGCGATTACGTCGTGACCGAGGCGGGCTTCGGCGCCGATTTGGGCGCCGAGAAATTCTTCGACATCAAGTGCCGCAAGGCGGGGCTGAAGCCTGCGGCGGCCGTGATCGTCGCGACGGTGCGCGCGCTCAAGATGCATGGCGGTGTCGCCAAGGGCGATCTTGGCAAGGAAAACGTCGAGGCGGTCCGAGCGGGCGCCGCCAATCTCGCGCGCCACGTCGAAAACGTGAAGTCCTTCGGCGTGCCGCCCGTGGTGGCGATCAACCGCTTCGTCTCGGACACCGATTCCGAGGTCGCGGCGATTCGCGAGATTTGCGGCGGCCTCGGCGTGCCGGTCGTGCTGTGCACCCATTGGGCCGATGGCGGCAAGGGAACCGAGGAATTGGCGCGCGTCGTGGCCGGCATCGCCGAGTCCGGCAAGGCCGATTTCCAGCCGCTCTATCCCGACTCCATGCCCTTGCTCGACAAGGTGCGCACCATTGCCCAGCGCATCTACCGCGCGCGCGATATCGTCGCCGACAAGGTCGTGCGCGACCGCTTGGCCGAGTTCGAGGCGGCGGGATACGGGCACTATCCCATTTGCATGGCCAAGACCCAGTATTCCTTCTCGACCGACCCCAATCTCAAGGGTGCGCCCAAGGATCACATCGTGCCAGTGCGCGAGGTGCGCCTGTCGGGCGGCGCCGAATTCGTGGTGGCGATCTGCGGCGAGATCATGACGATGCCGGGCCTGCCCAAGGTGCCGGCGGCGAACGCCATCACCATCAATGAACGCGGCCAGATCGACGGGCTGTTCTAGCCAGTAGTGCCTTGCTTTCGGAAATTTCGAGTTCTGAGATTATATTTCTCCCGTTTGGCAGATTCTTTACGCGCTGCGGGGGTGAAATGGTGTCTGGGAAGGGTACACTTCCAATCGTCGGTAATTTGGAACGTCATCTAACCATTTCCGCAATTCGCGAATCTTGGTTTTTTGATCTGCGTTTGGTCCGACAATTATTCTCCGAATAGGCAGCACGGCGGGCTTTGGGAAATCGAACAATGCGATGTAAGGGTCGCGGCGGTCATCTGGATAGTGAAATTGCTTCAGAGGTTCATGCATTTTTGCGTCGTTTGGATCTGCCTCAAGAAATTTTTTGTGACGCTCTGGCGTTGTCGGGCAAGCCACAATTCGCACTTCGCGTTCCTCGGCAAAGCCTTGATGTTTGTAAATTGTGGTGGCGTGTGGGAATTTACGAAGCAAACTATCAAACGATGCAGGCGGTTCATTTTGGATGCTAGCTCGCACTGCCTCTTCCAGAATTTTTACAATGTCATTTATTTCGACTTCCAATCCGCTGATGTCCGATTCGTAGGTCACCGGCCTCATGATCAGAGTCAAATAGTTGTAACGTGCACCTTCTAACTTCAGTAATTCCTCAGTCTCCTTAGTTTCAAA
>JBJXGH010000193.1:0-18496 GCA_046153685.1 Alphaproteobacteria bacterium | reverse complement strand
TGGCGGACATTCCGGGCGTGCGCGTGGTGTTCCCCGGCGGGTTCTTCAAGGAATTCGTGGTCAATTTCGACGCGACCGGCAAGACCGTCAGCGCCATCGACGAAGCCTTGCGCGCGCGCGGGATTTTCGGCGGCAAGAACCTGTCGCGCGAGTTTCCGGAACTGGGTCAAAGCGCGCTTTACTGCGTGACCGAAATCCATGACCGCGCGGACATCGACCGCCTGGCCCGTTCGCTCGCGGAGATCGTGCGATGATGAAAAACGGCGGATTACGCGAATACCGCTCGGCGTCCTGGGACGAACCGGTGGTCATGGAACTCGGCCATCCCGGCCGGCGGGGCATGGTGTTCGGCGAGGCCGATGCGGCCATTGGCGCCAAGGTCGGCGCGGCCGATTCGTTGTTGCCAGCGGCGATGCGCCGTCGGCGCCCGCCCGCGCTGCCCGAGCTCTCCGAGCCCGAGGTGTTGCGCCATTATCTTCATCTCTCGCAGCAGACGCTCGGCATGTTGGGCGTCAATCTTTTTGGCACTTGCACGATGAAGTACAACCCGCGCGTCAGCGAGGCCGTGATGGCGCGCCCGCAGGTCGCCGAGACCCACCCGCTCCAGCACGCGGACACCCTTCAGGGCACGCTCGAACTGGTGCACCGATTCGATCTCATCCTGCGCGAGCTCTCAGGGATGGATCAGTTCGTTTTCCAGGCGGCGGGCGGGGCGGACGCTGCCTATACCCACGCCTGCGTGACGCGGGCCCATTTGGCCGCGCGCGGCGAGCTCGGCAAGCGCGACGAGATCATTACGACAATTCAAACCCATCCATGCAACCCCGCGACCGCGGCGACGGCGGGCTTCAAGGTGGTGACGCTGATGCTCGACGAGCGAGGCTATCCTTCGCTCGATGCGCTCAAGGCCGCCTTGTCCGATCGCACCGCGGCGCTCATGGTCAATAATCCCGACGACATGGGCATCTACAATCCCGAGATCAAGGAATGGGTGCGTCTCGTTCACGAGGCGGGCGGTTTGTGCTTTTACGATCACGCCAATTTCAACGGCGTGATGGGTAAATTGCGCGCGCGCGAGCTCGGTTTCGATGCTTGCATGTATATGCTGCACAAGACCTTCGGCGCGCCCAAGGGCGGCGGCGGGCCGGCCGTCGGGGCCTATGGCTGCACCGCGGAACTCGCGCGATACCTTCCCGGTCCGATCGTTGCCCTCGACGGCGAGAAATATCGCCTCGATTCCGACCGTCCCCAATCGCTCGGCAAGGTGCGCGAGTTTTGGGGCAATGTGCCCCAAGTGCTCAAGGCCTATGCCTGGACGCGCGCGATGGGCGCGGAGGGCATCCACGAGGCCTCCGATCTTTCCGTGCTGGCCAATAACTATATGGAAAAGAAGCTGCTCGCGATTCGGGGGGTGACGAAATCCAACCCCCATATCGACGCGTGGCGGATGGAAATGACGCGCTACAGTCTCGGCGTGCTCAAGGAGGAAACCGGGGTAGGCGTGGCGGACATGCAGCATCGCATGGTCGATTTCGGCGTGGACGCGCCGTGGCTGTCGCACGAACCGTGGCTGGTCGCCGAGCCGTTCACGCCCGAGGCCGGCGAGATGTGGTCGAAGGAGGATATCGATTACTGGATCGCGGCCTTGGCGCGGGTGTCGGAAGAGGCTTACCGCGATCCCGTGATCGTGACGACCGCGCCGCACAACCAGGCCATCGCCAAGATCAACACCGACGGTCTCGAGGATCCGGAGCGCTGGGCCACGACCTGGCGCGCGTACCGCCGAAAACACCGCAAGGCCTGACCCGCATGGCCGCTCCGGATCTGCTGTATTTGTCGAGTGCCGACGTCGAATCCCTGGCCGTCTTGCCCAAGGACGTGAACGAGGCCATCGACCGTGCTTTTCGCGCCAAGGGCGAGGGGCGCACTTGGACCAAACCCGAACTCGTGATTCACCTGCCGGGCGGCCGGACCTATTACGCCAAGGCCGCGGCCATGCCCGGATACGGCGCGTGCAAATGGCATGCGCACATCCCCGGCAACGCGCAATACGGCCTGGCCGATTTCAACCCGCTGATCGTGCTCAACGAGGGCGTCACGGGCCTGGCCGTCGCCATCATGGACGCGACCTGGATTTCGGGCGTGCGCACGGCATCGTTCACGGTGTCGGCGGCCAAGCGCCTGGCCCGGCCCGACGCGTCCGTCCTGGGATTCATCGCTTGCGGCCGGCAAGCGCGCGCCCACCTCGCGGCCCTCATGGTGGAATTTCCGATCGCGCGCGTGATTTGCCACAGCCGGCGCGAGGCGACGGCGTCGCGGTTCGCCGAGCACGCGCGCGGTCTGGGGCTTGAGGCGGAGGTCGCGCTCGAGGCGCGCCGTGCGGTCGAGGGCGCGGATATCGTCGTATCGAGCACGCCGCTCGATACCGCCATGACGCCCATTCTCGACGCCGATTGGCTGCGCCCGGGCGGCTTCATCGGCGCGGTCGATTTGGGCTATTCCTGGCACAAGGCTTCGCTCGCGCGCCTCGACAAGGTCGTGACCGACGATCTCGCCCAGAACGGCGTGGGCGGCACGGTGGCGCTCAATTTTCCGCCCGAGCGCTACCACGGCGATTTGGGCGAATTGGCCGCGGGCGACAAGCCGGGCCGCCAGGACGCGCGCGAGCGCAATGCGCTCGTCAGCGCCGGATTCGGGCTTGGCGATCTGGCTGCGGCTGTGTTGGTGTACGATCGGGCGCGCGCGGGCGGCATTGGTCACGTCCTGCCGCGCTAGGGGAGAGGCGATGAAACCGGGCAAGGAAATTTTGTATCTGTCGAACGCCGATGTCGAATCGTGCGCGCTGGCGGCTGGCGAGGTGCGTGCAGCGGTCGAGGCCATGTTCCTTGCCAAGGCGAACGGCCAGGCCACGATGAAGCCCAAACTCGCGCTCCATGCGGGCGGCACGCTGTTTCTGTCCATGATCGGCGGCATTGAGGACTCGAACTTCGCCGGCATGAAATGGGTCGGCGTCGCGGATACCACGAGCCATGGCAGCCAGCCGCACATCAGCGGCCACGTCGTGCTCAACGATTACACCACCGGCATGCCGCTCGCGGTCATGGATGCGCGCTGGATCACGGGCGCGCGCACCGCGGCGATCACGGCGGTTGCGGCCAAATATCTTGCACGCGCGGATTCGGCCTCGGTCGGGTTCGTCGCCTGCGGCGTGCAGGGACGCGCAAATCTCGAGGCCCTGGCGGATCTGTTCCCCCTGAAGCGCGTGCGCGGCTATAGCCGGCGCAAGGCGAGCGCCGAGGCGTTCTGCGATTGGGCGCGCGGCCGGGGATTCGCGGCGGAGGCGTGCGATACGCCCGAGGAGGCGGTGCGGGGCATGGACATCGTGGTTTCGAGCGTGCCGGTGGTGCCCAAACCCGATCCGGTCCTCGATGCCGGATGGCTTTCCCCCGGTTCCTTCGCCGCGGCGGTCGATCTCGGATTTTCCTGGAAGGGTGAAACGCTCGTGCAACTCGACCGGGTGGTGACGGACGATCTCGATCAGGCGGTCAGCGAAAAGCTGACCTATCCCAAGCCCTATCACGGCGAGGTGTCGGGCCTGGTCGCGGGCAAGACGCCCGGCCGGCAATCCGCGGCGGAGCGCACGGGCCTGGTGTTTGCCGGCATCGGTCTTGCCGATGTCGCGGTCGGCGGCGCGGTTTATGTGCGTGCGCTCGCCAAGGGCCTTGGCCGCACGCTCGGCCTTTGAGGGGAGACAAGAGATGAAACTGGGCGGCGAAATGCTCTTTCTCTCCGACGCCGATATCGCGGCCGCGGCGGTTACGCCGCGCGCGCTCGCCGATTCGGTCGATGCCATGCTCAAGGCCAAGGCGGCGGGCCGCACCGTCACCAAGCCCAAGCTCGGTATCTATCCCAAGCCGGGCACGTTTTTCCAGACGATGGCGGGGGCGCTTGAATCGCCGCCTTATGCGGGCGTGAAGTGGACGGGCATCGTCCATGACAACGACAAGCGCGGCCTGCCCCATGTCAGCCCGCTGATTCTTCTGTCGGATCGCGCGACGGGATTGCCGCTCGCGCTCATGGACGGGAAATGGATAACCACGCACCGCACCGCCGCGCTCACGCTTGTCGGCGCGCGGTATTTGGCGCGCGCGGATTCCGAGACGATCGGTTTCGTCGCCTGCGGCATCCAGGCGCGCAGCCATCTTCTGACCTTTCGCGCGCATTTCCCGTTGAAGCGGGCGGTGGTCTATAGCCGCCGCCGCGAGACGGCCGAGGCGTTCGCCGCCGAGGCGCGCGCGGGTGGAATTGTTGTCGAGGTCGTGACCGATCCACGCCTTGCGGTCGAGAACATGGATATCGTGATCTCGAGCGTGCCCGAATCTCCGGGCCTTGTGC
Source organism: Alphaproteobacteria bacterium (assembly GCA_046153685.1). Lineage (GTDB taxonomy): Bacteria > Pseudomonadota > Alphaproteobacteria > CADEGL01 > CADEGL01 > CAMAPP01. The sequence goes on along the minus strand of JBJXGH010000193.1, from coordinate 14,101 downwards.
CCTTTATCGATCCGGCCTGGTTTTCACCCGGCTCGTACGCCGGCCTGCTCGATGTTTCGCGTGGCGTGATGTGGGACCGTCCATCCGCCTTCGACGTTCTTTCAACCGACGATCACGAGCAGAGCCAGTCCATGGTGAAGAGCGGGCGGCTCAAATATCAACAACCCTTCGATGCGGATTTGGCGGAACTCGCGGGCGGCAAGAAGGCGGGCCGGACCACGCCCGCCCAGCGCACGGGTCTCGTGTTCTCGGGTCTGGCTTTGGCCGATGTCGCGGTCGCGGGCGCGATTTACGAGGGCGCGCTCAGATCTGGCCGCGGTACCCTGCTTCCCCTATAGGGCTGTTCGACGAAAAATGATCGGCTCGCTTGCGGCGCTCTTGCTGTTTCAACTCGCGGGCGAGGCGATCGTGCGGGCTTTGGGCTTGCCCGTGCCGGGGCCGGTCATCGGCATGGCGTTGATGGTGGCGGCGCTTGCCGTCCGGGGCGGCCCGGGGGAGGTGTTGCAGGCGACCGCCCAGGGATTGCTCAAACATTTATCGCTTCTGTTCGTACCCGCGGGTGTTGGCGTCATGGTGCATGGCGCGCGCCTGGGGGCGGAAGCGCTTGCCATCGGCGCGGCCGTGATCGTCAGCACCGTGCTGACCATCGCGGTCGGGGCCTGGACCTTCGTCGTAGTCGCGCGCCTTCTGCCTGCGGACGGCGAGGGCGCATGACCCCGGCGTTTCGCGAAATCTGGGTTTACCTCGCGGCGACGCCGCTCCTTTGGTTGTCGGCGACGCTGCTTGCCTATTGGGGTGCTGAGCGCGTGTACCGGCGTTTTGGGCAAATGCCGCTGCTCAATCCCGTTGCGCTGTCGATCGCGGCATTGGTCGGCGCCGTATGGTTGTCCGGGGCAGGTTATGAAAACTATTTCGATGGCGCGCAATTCGTTCATTTTCTGCTCGGACCCGCGATCGTCGCGTTGGCGGTGCCGCTTTATGCTCACCGTCGAACGATTGTGCGCAGCATCCTGCCCATGGCGGCGGCCTTGCTGGCAGGTTCGGCCACCGCGGTCTTCTCCGCCGTCGGGATCGCGGCGGCGCTTGGCGCCGAACGCGAAACCCTGTGGTCGCTGGCGCCCAAATCCGTGACCGCGCCTGTCGCCATGGGCATCGCCGAAAAACTTGGCGGTCTGCCATCGCTCGCCGCCGTCTTGGTCATCGCCACGGGCATCACGGGTGCCGTCGTGGCGACGCCGCTCTTGAACGCGCTCGGTATCTCGGATTGGCGCGCGCGCGGCTTCGCCGTGGGCACCGCCGCGCACGGTATCGGCACGGCGCGCGCTTTTCAGATGAACGAGGTCGCCGGCACGTTTGCCGGAATCGCCATGGGCTTGAACGCGCTCCTGACCGCGCTGATCGTGCCCTTGTTGTCGGCCGCGCTTGGCTGAAGCGAAACGTCTTTCAGCGCGCGCGGCGCTTGGGCGGGGCATTGCGCAGCAGCGGCGGCAGCGTCGCATGGCCGCCTTCCGCCCGACTGATTGCCTGGGCGGTTTCGATCACGACGGCAGCCAAGCGCCGCTCGACGGCGGCTAGGGTCCAGCGTGCCACCGGCACGGAGATGTTGACCGCGGCGATGGGCTGGCGGGCAAAATCGAAAATCGGCGCGGCGATGGAAATCTCGCCGGGGGTGTATTCCTCGACACACAGCGCGTATCCCGCGCGGCGCACTTCGTTCAAGCTCGCAAGCAGGGTTTCGACCGAGGTGACGGTCCGCCCAGTGTAGGCGACGCGTTCGGAACGCTCCAACGTCGCGCGTGCCTGTTCGGCCTGTTGAAAGGCGAGTATCGCGCGACCCGGCGCCAGGCAATAGGCGGGCAGCTGCGTGCCTAGAATGACATCGACCGTCACCTGGTGTCGGCTCGGCACGCGCGCGACGTACACCACGTTCGTGCCGTCCAATTCGGTCAAGTTGACCGTTTCTTCCGAGCGCTTGGCGGCCTCGAGCAGATAGGGCATGGCGCGCTCGACCAAGGTGTCGGTGCGAAGATAGGCAAAACCCAACTCAAGGACCTTGGGCGCCAGGCGATAGTGCTTGGTCTTCGGGTCCTTGCGCAGATAGCCGAGCTCGTAAAGCGTGTGGGTGAAGCGCTGGGCGGCGCTTTTGTCGAGTCCGGTCGCGTGCGCGATTTCGGTCAGCCGCAAGGTGCGATGCGTGTCGTCGAAAGCCTGAAAGATCTTCAAGCCCTTCTCAAGCGATCCAACAAAGAGGGGCGAATCGCGGCCCATGCGCCGCATGGGCGTGGCAAGTGTCGTGGCAATATCTTGAATTTTCGGCATGGAAATTCCCTGGCGAACTTTTGCATTCCAACTTAGATGGGCACCCCCTGTGTGCCCCCGATATTATCGGCATGTAATATCTAGTATCGCATTTTAATACAAGTTTGAGCACAGAGTGGCGGCACCTCGCCATAGGCATCCGCCGGGAAAGCCCGTATTGTAGCGCCAAGACTTCGCCAAGCCGCTCAATCGGAGATCTCGCGTCCATGGGTGAATTCATCAAAGTCCGCCGCGACGCGGATGTTGCCGTCATCACGCTTGACCGCCCGGAAAAGCTGAATGCCTGGCACCAGCCCATGCGCGCCGAGTTGCGGGAGGCCTTCAAGGCCGCGAACGCAGCCGGCGATGTGCGGGCGGTAATCGTGACCGGCGCGGGCGAGCGCGCGTTCTCGGCCGGGCAGGATCTCGAGGAGACGCAGAAATTTTTGTCGGGCGAACAGGGTGCCGAATGGCTCGACGAATGGCGCCGTTTCTACGACACGATGCGCTCGGTCGAGAAGCCGATGATCGCGGCGCTGAATGGCGTCGCGGCCGGCTCGGCGTTCCAGGTCACGCTGCTGTGCGATATCCGGGTGGGACACGCGGGCGTGCGCATGGGCCAGCCCGAAATCAATTCCGGCATACCCTCGGTCATGGGGCCGTGGATGATGAACGAGCGCCTGGGTTTGTCGCGTACCGTCGAACTCACGCTCACGGGCCGCATGATGGCGGCCGAGGAATGCCACCGCATCGGCATTCTCCACCACCTTGTGCCGCGCGAGCAGGTCATGGCCAAGGCCATGGAAATCGCGCGCAATCTCGGCTCCAAGCCCGAGATCGCCATGCGTCTGAACAAGCGGCGGCTGCGCGAGTTGACGGAGCCGGCGTTCCAAAACGCTTGCGAGGCCGGCAAGCGAATCCAGCGCGAGGCTTACGCCTCGGGCGAGCCGCAAAAATACATGGCGAAATTCTTCGAGGAACGCCGCAAGAAAACAGCCTAGCAGAGAAAAAAATCTAACGATTGGGAGGTCTAGTCATGGCACGCAAGACAATCAGCGGCATCACGCGCCGCAATCTCGTCAAGATCATGGGAGCGGGTCCGGCGCTGATCGCGGTGCCGGAGATTCTCGTGCCGCGCAAGGCCCGCGCGGCCGAGCGAATCGTGGCGCGCGATCCGGGCGGGCCGTTCGAAAAGGCGATGAAGGAGGCCTATCACATTCCCTTCCAGAAGGCGACCGGCATCGAGGTCGTGGGCGTCACGGCGGCGCACGAGCCCATCGCGCTCATCAAGGGCATGGTCGAGACCAAAAGCTACCAATGGGACGCGGTGATCCTCAGCGCCTATACGCAGGAAGTCCTTGCCGCGCAAAACATGCTTGAGCCGCTCGGCTTCGAAAGCGATCCGGTCGTGAACGAGGTCGCGCCGCATCTGCGCACGCCGTACATCGTCGGCAATTATGTCTGGGCGACCGTGCTCGCCTATCGCACCGACACCTATCCCGCGAAGGGCAAGGTGCCTTCGGGCGGCTGGAAGGATATGTGGGATTTGAAGGGCATCCCGGGCCGCCGGGCGCTGCGCAAATACCCGGTCGATTCGCTGGAGCCGGCGCTCATGGCCGACGGTGTGGCGAACGACAAGGTCTATCCGCTGGATCTCGACCGTGCGTTCAAATCGCTCGACAAGATCAAGAAGGACGTCGCCGTGTGGTGGTCGGGCGGAGCGCAAAGCTCGCAACTTCTCAAGGTCGGTGAAGTCGATATGTGCGTTGCCTGGAATGGCCGCGCGCAGGCCGTGATGGACGAAGGCGCTCCCGTGGGCATTTCCTGGAACCAGGCGACGTACTCCTACGACGGCTGGACGATTCCGAAAGGCCATCCGAAAGCGGAATTGATACGCAAGTTCATCCGCTTCTGCTCCGAGGCGAAGAACCAGGCGGTCCTTACCCAGCATGTCGCCTACGGCCCGACGAATGTGAACAGCATGAAACTCGTCGACGAGAAACGCAAATTGGTCCTGCCCACCAATCCCGAGTTCCAGAAAAACATGGTCAAGAACGACCAGGCCTACTGGGCAAAGAACCAGGAAAAAGCGCTCGAGCGCTTCAACGCTTGGGTGGCCTCCGCCTGAACGGCGGCGCGTATGGCGGCTTGGACGGGGCGGGATCGACCAGATGTCGCCCCGTCCGGCTGACGCATCGAGATCGTTTGCGTGGTTTTTCTATTCCGGAAAGTGTAGCTGACGCATCGCTGTGGCGTTGCCTTGAACTGCGATGTCCGGATAGGATGGAAGACACTAACAAATCGGTGCGCCGACGCAGGGGTGGGCGAAGCCGGTGGTGCGTTGCGGCCTAATGCCGGAACGCTTAGGCAGCAGAGGAGGCATTCCCATGACCATTAAATCGACGGTTGGCCGTCGTTCCATGCTCAAGGGTGCGGGTTTGGGCGCGGCAGCGATCGCGTTCCCGACCGTGCTGGCGCCGCGCAAGAGCGCCGCGTCGATCAAGATCGTCATGCGCGATCCGGGTGGCCCGTTCGAAAAAGCCTTCGGCGAGGGGCTCTACAAGCCCTTCAACGAAAAATACAAGGGCCAGTGCGAAGTCGTCGGCGTCGCCGCCGCGCACGAGCCGGTCGCGCTCGTGAAGGGCATGGTCGATAACAAGAGCTATCAGTGGAACGGGGCCCTCTTGTCGCTCGCCGCGCACAACGCGCTCGGCGACAAAGATCTCGAGGTCCTGAACATCAAGGGCACGGCCTATGACGAGATCAAGCCCGAGTACAAGCGCCCGACTTTCGCGGGCAACGACGTGTACTGCGCGGTGATCGCCTACCGCACCGACAAGGTGAAAAAGCCGCCCAAGAGCTGGGCCGATCTTTGGAATGCCAAGGATTTCCCGGCTCGCCGCGCGCTGCGCAATCACCCCTTCGACACCATCGAAGAGGCGTTGATGGCGGACGGCGTGCCGACCAAGAATGTCTATCCGTGCGATTTCGACCGCGCCTTCAAGAGCCTGGACAAGGTGAAGAAGGACATCGCGGTGTGGTGGACCAGCGGCGCGCAGACCACCCAGATGCTGAAATCGGGCGAAGTGGACATCACCACGACCTGGAACGCCCGCGCCCAAGCCGCCATCGACGATGGCGCACCCGTGGCTCTCGAGTGGAACCAAAACGTCGCGGGCGTCGAAGGTTGGTGCATTCTCAAGGGTACGCCGAACTTCGAGTGGTGCCAGAAATTCGTCGCCTTCGCCGCCGAGGCCAAGACCCAGGCCGATTGGTGCAAGAATCTGAGCTACGGCCCCACCAACCCGGGCGCGTTCAAGTTTCTTTCGCCCGAGCGCGCGCGGATCGTCGGCACCTATCCCGAGTACGCCGAGAAGGCGTTGTTGATCGACAACGACTTCTGGGCGGCCAATATGGAAAAGGGCCTCACCATGATGAAGGAATGGTTCCTCAAGGCGTGAGGAAAAACTTCACCAACTCATAGTCGTCGGTAAGGCGGCGCGGGTGCGGATTGCTGCACCCGCGCCGCCGCTTACGGGGGAGAATCCGGCCGTGGCGGATCAAAGCGTCAAATTGAAGACCAAAGGCCTGCGCAAGACCTATGGACCGGTCGTTGCGCTGGCGGGGGCGGATCTGGAACTTCGCGCGGGCGAATTCCTGACGCTTCTCGGGCCCTCGGGTTCGGGCAAGACCACGCTGCTGATGGCGGTCGCGGGGCTGTTGCAGCCCGATGCCGGCGAGGTTTGGATCGACGGCAAGCTCGCGACCTATACCCCGCCGAACAAGCGCGACATCGGCATGGTGTTCCAGAACTATGCCTTGTTCCCGCATCTGTCGGTCGGCGAAAACATCGCCTTCCCCTTGCGCATGCGCAAGATGGCCGAGGCGGACATCCAGAGCGAAGTGAAGCGGGTGCTCGATATCGTGCGCCTGCCGCACGTGGCCGATCGCCTGCCGCGCCAACTTTCCGGCGGTCAACAACAGCGCATCGCGCTTGCGCGCTGCATCGTCTACAAGCCCTCGATCATTCTGATGGACGAGCCCCTGGGCGCGCTTGACAAGAAGCTGCGCGACCAAATGCAGCTCGAGATCAAGCATCTGCACGAAGCGCTTAAGATCACGGCGCTGTACGTCACCCACGACCAGGAAGAAGCCTTGGTCATGTCGGACCGCATTTGCCTCATGAACGAGGGCGAGATCGAGCAATTGGGCACGCCCGAAGATCTCTATTTCCGCCCGAAGACGGTGTTCGCCGCCGACTTCCTCGGCGAATCGAACCTGATCGATGCCACGGTCACCGGGTCTTCCTCGGCGGTGGTCAATCTCAAGGGTCCGGCCGATTCCGGCATTCGCGCCAATCCGCGCATGGCGGTGACCAATGGCCAAACGATCAAGTTCATGGTCCGGCCGGAGAATGTGCGCCCGCTTGGCGCGGGCGAGAAAGCGGACAACGAAATTCCCGCGACCCTGCGCGATGTGATCCTCGTCGGCCAGGTGACGAAATGTTACGGCGAGCTCGCCGACGGCACGATCATGTCCTCGACCGAGTTGACCCGCGTGGGCTCGACCAAGCCCAAAGCGGGCGAGAAGGTGCGATTTGGCTGGTCGCAGGAAAGCACGGTTCTGCTCGCGGATAGGCGGGGAGCCATCTAATGACGGCGGTTGCGGCATCGGTGGGCGGCGACAGAATTTATAAGCCGCGGCCCGCCTGGATGGCGGTGTGGCCGCTCATCCCGGTGGGTATTTTCCTGCTGCTCTTCTTCTTCTATCCGGTTCTTCAGCTGCTTTGGCTGTCCTTCATCGACAAGCAGGGCGCGTTCACGAGCTCGCATTACATTCGCCTGCTCGAATCCGACATCTATGTTCGGGTGTTGATGATCACCCTCAAGGTCGCGGCGTACACGACGTTGTTTGCCGTGATCATCTCGTATCCCTTGGCCTATTTGCTGGCGACGGTGGACGGGAAGATCAAGAACTCGCTCATTCTCTGGGTATTGATGCCGTTCTGGACGAGCTTCCTTGTCCGTACCTTTGCCTGGATCGTGCTGCTGGGCCGCAACGGCCTCGTCAATGACATGATCGTCGCTTCGGGACTTTCCGACGAGCCGATCAAGATCATCTACAGCTTCACCGGCGTGATGATCGGCATGGTCCATGCACTCACGCCGCTTGCGGTGATGACCATGCTTTCGGTCATGGAAACCATCGATGGCAATCTTCAGAAGGCAGCCCGAACCCTGGGCGCGCGCGGCGGCCAGGCGTTTTGGCGCATCTATTTCCCGCTCTCGCTGCCGGGCGTCGCGGCGGGCGGCTTGTTGGTTTTCATCACCGCGCTCGGTTTCTTCATCACGCCCGCCCTGCTTGGCAGCGGCAGGGAACTCATGATTGCCCAGATCATCATCGAGCAAGTCGAGCAGCTTTTGAACTGGGGCTTTGCGGGTGCGGTCGCGCTTCTCTTGCTGATCACGGCGTTGATTGTCTTTTATTTCTACGACCGCCTGCTCGGCATGTCGACCTTGTCCGGCTCGGGTGGCGCGGATCGCGCCTCGTCCAAGTCGGAGAATCCCATCGGTCGGGCCGGCGAAAAATTCGGCGCCATGTTCATTTATGCCGCCGGTTGGATTTGTGATCGTGTCGGCGAGGTGTGGGAGATAGTGCGTCCGCCGCGCCCGGCGAAGCCATACACCCTGCTGTCGCGCCGAATTTTGTGGATCTCGGCGATGTCGATTCTATTCTTCCTCAGCGCGCCGGCCTTTTTCGTCGTGCCGGTTTCGTTCACCGCTGGCGGCTTCATCGAGTGGCCGCCGCAGGGCTTTTCGCTAAAATGGTACGACAATCTGTTCGAATCGGCGCAATGGCAGTACGCGGGCGTTCGCTCGCTTCTGGTCGGAATCATCTCCGCCCTTCTTGCCATGGCCATCGGCGTGCCCGCGGCCTTCGTGTTGACCCGCCAGGTGGTGCCCGGTCGCACGGCCGTTCTGGCGGCCCTGCTGTCGCCGCTCATCATCCCGCGTATTCTGATCGCGGTCGCGTTGTTCTACATGTACGCCAAGATCGGTCTGGTCGGTAAGTCGATCGGCCTGGTGCTCGGCCATGCCGTTCTCGCGGTGCCCTATGTCGTCGTCACGGTCATGGCGGTGCTGAAGAACTACGATTTCCGCTTGGATCAGGCGGCATGGAGTCTGGGCGCCTCGAAAGGGCGGACTTTGTGGCACATCACCTTCCCGCTGATCCGCGCCGGTCTGCTGGCGGCCTTTTTGTTCGCCTTCGTGACTTCGTTCGACGAGTTGACGATCGCGATGTTCGTGACCAGCGGACTTGCGACGACCTTGCCCAAGCAGATGTGGGACGACGCCTTGCTGAAGGTCAGCCCGACGCTCGCCGCGGCATCGACCTGCATTCTCATCTTTGTCACCAGCATGATTCTTCTCGCCGAGTTCCTGCGGCGGAAGGCCTCGCGCTTCTAGTCGAAATCGGCGCCGGCGGAGATCGAACCGCCGGCGCCGACTTCTCGCGGATCGAAGGACAGATCGTCATGGCCAAGAATATCGCCGTGATCGGCGCCGGAATCGTCGGCACCGCGACGGCCTGCTATCTCCAGCGCGACGGTCACAAGGTGACCGTCATCGACCGGGACGAGCCCGGGATGCAGACATCCTTCGGCAATCTGGGCGGCATTTCGCCGGGCTCGGTCGTGCCCGTGGCGACGCCGGGGATGCTAAAGGACATCCCGAAATGGCTGCTCGATCCCGAGCAACCCTTGTTCATCCGCTGGAGCCATTTTCCCCGCGTCGTGCCCTGGCTGATCAAGTTCCTGCGGGCCGGACAAGTCGATCGGGTGCGCGCAATCTCCAAGGCTTTGTTTTCGCTAAACGGTCCGACCTTCGACGCCTATGCTCCCCTGCTCAAGGATGCGGGCGTCGAGCACTTGTTTCACCGTACGGGCCAATTGTTCCTCTATCAGAGCAAGACCGGGATCGAGAAAGACGCCCTTGGCGTCGAACTGCGCAAGGCGACCGGCGTTCGCGTCGAGATGTTGAACAAGGACGAGATCCGCCAGCTCGAACCCGCGCTCGCGCCGATCTTCGAATCGGGCTTTCTCATGCCCGATAACGGCCATTGCAAGAACCCCTTCGGCCTCGTCCAGGCCTTGGCGCGCGGCTTCGCACGCAATGGCGGCACGATGGTGCGCGCGAATGTGCGCGGATTTGACATGGGGCCGGATGGTCCGCGCCGCGTGCTGACCGACGGTGCGCCGGTCGAGGCCGATGCGGTCGTGATCGCGGCGGGGGTATGGTCGAATGCGCTCACCAAGCAGCTCGGCCACGTCGTGCCGCTCGAATCCCACCGCGGCTATCATGTGACGTTCGAGGATCCAGGCATCGTTCCGCGAATCATGTGCATGCCTCTAGACTACAAATTCGCCATCACGCCGATGGAAATGGGCCTCAGGGTCGGCGGCACGGTCGAGCTCGCCGGCACGGACGCGCCGCCCAATTACGAACGTGCGCGCGTGCTGGCGCGCGTCGCCAAACGCCTCATTCCCGGCTTGAAGACCGAGAAGTTCACCGAGTGGATGGGACACCGGCCCTGCCATCCCGACAGCTTGCCGGTCATCGGGCCGTCGCCCAAATGGAAGAACGTCCACTTTGCCTTCGGTCATGGCCATCAGGGCCTGCTCGGGGCGTCTCAGACCGCCAAGGTGACCGCCGAGATCATCGGTGGACGCAAGCCGTCCATGGATCTCACGCCGTTCCGGGTGGACCGGTTCTGAGCGCGCGTTCGGCGCGCGCGATCTGGTGTTCGCGGCGCGCGATATAGACCGAGGCGGCGAGGATCATGGCCGCCCCGACCCAGGTCATGGCATCGGGTTGCTCGCCATAGGCGAAATAGCCGATGGCCGCCGCGACGGGCATTTTCGTGTAGTCGTATGGCAGGACCACCGAGGCCTCGGCCGCGGCGAAGGAGCGCGCGAGGCACAGATGGCCAAGGGTGCCGAGGGTGCCGAGCACCACGAGCCACGCCATGTCGGCGGCACTGGGCGTGACCCACACGAACATGGCGGGCACGAGCGCCATGGCCGATAGAAACACCGCGTGATAGGTCAAGATCACGTTCACGGGTTCGCGCTGCGACAGCCGCCGCAGCACGATGTGCTGGGTCCCCCAGCACGCAGCACCGGCCAGAACGACGAAGGCATAGATCGGGATCTCGGAGAATCCCGGGCGCAGCACGACGAGCACGCCCGCAAAACCGATGGCGGTTGCCGTCCAGCGCCGCAGGCGTACCTGCTCGCCGAGTATCAGGGCCGCAAACAGCGTCGCCCAAAGTGGCGAGGTGAAGTTGATCGCGGTCGAATCGGCGAGTGGAATGTGCGGCACGCCGTAGAACCAGCACACCGAGGACAAAAAGCCGAGCAAGGCGCGTAAGCCGATGATCGGCAGATTGCGGCCCTGCGGGCGCGGCAGTCCGGTGCGCGCAAATACCGGGATCATCAGGAACAGCGTGATGAAATGGCGGAAAAACGCGATCTCGAAGGCGTGAAGATTTTCGCTCGCGGGCTTCACCACGCCGAGCATGCTCGTGAAGCAGAATCCCGCGGCGACCATCCAGATGGCGCCGCGCGCCGGGCTCGATATCGCGCGCCACCGCGCCTGCGCGACCGCGATCATATAGTTGTCTCGACGGATTTTTGGCTTGCCGTCTTGCGGCGCAGAGCGGCCTCGCGCCGGGCGATATATAGGGTCGAGGCAACGATGAGCGCGGCGCCGGCCGCCGCGTGCAGGCCCGGAACCTCGCCGAAGAAGGCATAGCCGATGACAGCGGCGTAGAGCAGGCGCGAATAGTCGAACGGCGCGACCGCGGTCGCTTCACCTACGATCCAGGCATGGACGGCGAAAAGCTGCGACAGCGTGCCCATGAGCCCGATGACGAACAGCAGCAGAAATTGGCTCTCGGTGGGGGCCTGCCACACGGCGAGGGCCGGGCCGAGCGCGAACAGCGAGCCGAGCAGGGTGAAATAGGTCATCACCGTCAGCACCCGCTCGGTCGCGGCCAGGCGCTTGACCACGATATAGACGACCGCCGTCGCGAAGGCGCCGAACAGGGCCACCGGAACCGCGATATCGACGGTGCCGCCAGGCCGGGCCATGAGGACGACGCCAAGAAAGCCGATACCCGTCGCTGTCCAGCGTCGCCAGCGCACGGGCTCGCCGAGCATGAGAACGGCGAGCGGGATCATGAACAACGGTACGGTGAAGGCGTAAGCGATGGCGTCGGCGAGGGGCAAGCGGGTGAGCGCGAAAAAGGCCGAGCCCATCGAAATGATACTGATTACCGCACGCAGGAGATGCAGGCGAAATCGGCCGGTCGCCATGCGCGCAAGGCCCTGGCTGAGCGCAAAGGGCAGCAGAATCGCGGCGCCGAAGGCGCAGCGCAGAAAAACCACCTGGATGGTGTGCAGCTCCGGGCCAAGTTGCTTCACCAGCGCGCCTTGGATCGTGGTCATCAAGCCCGAGATGAGCAGCCAGATCGCGCCGCGGGTATTGCCGTGCAGCCCGCGCCAATAATGCTCGAATGTGGTCCGGATCGCGGCGATGGTCATTTGTGGGGGCGCGGGGCGGCTGGGCGCTGGGATGTCATGGCGAGGCTGTGCCAAAGCAACAGGGCCGGGAGCGTGCTCCCGGCCCTTGCGGTGAGTGCTCGCGCCGCGATCAGCTTGCGTAGTCCGAACCTTCGCGGTCGAGATAGACGCGCTTGAGCGCCTCGAAATGGCGCGTCGCGTTGATGGTGAAGTTCTTAAAGACCCCGGCCGTCTCGTCCACCGTGGCTTGGCGGCAGATATTAAGCGGCCGGCCGGTTGACATGGCGAGTACCTGAACTTGGCAGGTGCGCTCCATGAAATACATCATGTCGAAGGCGACGCCGATCGTTTCGGCGACGGTGACGACGCCGTGATTGGCGAGAAAGAGAACGCTCTTGTCCTTCATGATCGCGGCCATGCGTTCGCCTTCGCCGTGGTTCATTGCCAGGCCGTGGAAATCGTCGTCATAGGCGATGTCGTTGTGAAAGCGCATGGCGTTCTGGTGAACCATCTCGACCCTTCCGCCCTTGATCGCGGCGATCGCGGTTGACCAGGGCATGTGGGTGTGGAACACCGCCCCGCCGCGCGGATGGGCCTTGTGGATGGGAAAATGGATGCACGGTCCGGATTTCGGCGGAACGTGATGGCCCTCGAGGACATTACCCTGATAGTCGCACATCAGGACGTCCGAGGCGGTGATCTCGGCCCAATGCAGACCCTTGGGGTTGATGAAATACCGATCGGTCGTGCCGGGGACGAGGACGGTGAAGTGGTTGTCGATGCCCTCGGTCATGCCCATCTTCGCGGACAATTGAAAGGCGGCCGCCAGGTCCACGCGCGTCTGCCAGACGGGGTCGGATTTGGGATTGAGCTTCTCGACAACAGCCATGACATCCTCCGGGAGGAATTTAGCCGGCGAGCCGGTGCCCGCCGCAGGGGACCATTCTAGGCCATTGCGTTCCGCCCGGCCACAGCCCGGAACCCGCGGTTATCGCAGGCCGGGTGCCCGGGGGCCTGGATTGCCAGGGGCAATAGATCCTTCAATAAATCGAATGTATGACCGCGCCGTCGATGGCGATCGATTGCCCGGTGATATAGCCCGCCAGACGCGAAGCCAGAAAGGCACAAAGCGCGCCGCATTCCTCGATCGTGCCGAGCCGCTTGGCGGGTACGGTTTCGGCAAATAGACGCGTTGCGGTGTCGTCATCGAGCTCGGTCCGCCGAATCATGAATTTCGCATATTTGCGCAGCAATTCGGTCTCGATGGGACCGGGCAGGATGTTGTTGACCGTGACGCCCTTGTCCGCGACCTCGCGCGCAAGACACGCCATCGCCCCGACCATGGCCGCCTTCACACCATTGCCGAGCGGGGTGTTGTAGCTTGGCTCCTTGGCGGACATGGAATTGATATTCACGATCCGCCCGAAGCCACCCGCAGTCATGCCGGGCAGGCAGCGATAGGCGAAATCGACCGCGTTCAGCATGTTGGCCTCGAATGCCTGGCGCCAATCGGCGTTCGTCTTCGACAGAAAGGTGCCAGCGCTGGGCCCGCTGGAATTGGTGACGAGGATGCTCGGCGCGCCGCCAAGCCAGGCATGGGCTTGTGCCCAGATGTCTTCGCGTGCCTTGGGGTCCGTGACATCGCCCTGGACGTAATGGACGTCGTGGCCTTTGAGCTTGCCAAGCGCGATCTGCCCGGTCTCGGCGTTCACGCCGTTGAAGACCACCTTGCAGCCCGCCTCGGCCAGGGCTTGGGTGCAGCCAAAACCGATGCCGCGCGTGCCCGCGAGCACGATGGCCTTTTCGCCCTTGATGTGCAGGTCCATGGCGCGGCCCCGTTCAATAGATGAGGTGGATGAGGCCGCCGTCGAGCACGACGCTTTGCCCCGTGATGAAGCCGGCATGGCGCGAGGCAAGGAAGGCGCAGGCCGCGCCGAATTCCTCGATGGTGCCGACGCGCTTGGCCGGGGTCTTCTGACCATAGGCACGCAGCGCCGCCTCGGCGTTCGGCGCGTCGGGGGCGATGGTCTTGGCGATGCGGCGCAGCAACTCGGTGTCGAACGGCCCGGGCAGCAAATTGTTGACCGTCACGCCCTTGTCGGCGACTTCGCGCGCCAGCGTCGCCAGCGCGCCGACGACGCCGAGCTTGACCCCGCACGCCAGCGCCGCCCAAGCCGTCGGCTCCTTCACCGATATCGAGCTGATATTGACGATGCGGCC
>JBJXGH010000192.1:0-6839 GCA_046153685.1 Alphaproteobacteria bacterium | reverse complement strand
GGCCGCGATCGCGGCCAGCGATTTTCCCCTAGGCGATCTGGGCGAGGCGATCGCGCGCCTGCGGCATGAGATGCTTGAGGGCAGCGGCATCGTCTTCATCCGGGGCTTTCCGGCGGGCAGCCTCCCGCTCGAGGACGAGGAGACGATCTTCTGGGCGATCGGCGCCCATTTTGGCACCGCCGTGTCCCAGAGCGTCCTCGGCGACCGGCTGGGTCGGGTGATCGATATGACCGATATCGACCCGAATGCCCGCGCCTACCGCGCGCGGCGCGAGCTCACCCTCCATACCGATCTGTCGGACGCCATCGGCTTCTGGTGCGTGCGCCAGGGCAAGACCGGCGGGCTGTCGCAGTACGCCAGCGCGCTCGCCGTCCACGACGCCCTGCTCGAAGCCAACCCAGCCCATCTCGATGTCCTGTACCGAGGTTTTCCCTGGCACCGTCTCGGCGAGAACGGCCCGGACGAGGCGCCAGTCACGCCGTATAGGGTGCCGATTTTTTCGGACTGTCGCGGCCGGGTGTCGTGCCGCTATGTACGTACTTATATGCGCGAGGCGGCGCATCATTTGGGCCGGACGATGACCGAGGCCGAGATCGCAGCTTTGGACGCCTTCGATGAGATCGCCCAAGGCCAAGAGCATCGCCTCGACGTTATGCTGGAGCCAGGTACAGTCGTTTTTCTCAATAATTTCACGGTATTGCACGCACGTACGGCGTTCGAGAACCATGCTCCGCCAGCCGAAAAACGTCTGCTATTGCGGTTGTGGCTGGCGATATCCGAGCCAGACGCGCGCCCGGTGGTGCCGGAAATCCAGATCTATGAGACAGGCCCTGGCGGGGGTGTCCGTTATCAGCCGGGACGTACGCCGAGCTTCGCCAAGCGGACCGATCCGACCGATTGATTAACTAATAATTTACCATGGCAGGGTAATTTCGACGTTTCCGAGCAAGGTCAATTTTTTCTGAATATTCAACACCTTGTGGTGTACGTGCACGCTAGATCCCCATCCCTTGGGGATTCTTTGCTTGCCATGGGGGTTTAACTCACGTACATAGCTTGAAACCGCCGATCCTCTGCTTAGAGGACTGCTTTGGGGGCAGAATGACGACGGGCCTGAGCCGTATTCTAAGTGCCGTACTTGTCTCAACCGTGCTGGCTTTTGCGACCGGCGCCCAAGCGGCGTCGGTGCGGCAATCTGCGCCTGCTGCAAAGCAGCACCACATTGGCAAAAAACAACTCCCCGCTCACGCAGCCGCCAAGCAGCAACTCGTTGCCAAGCAGTCGCGCATCAACTGCGTCCAGTTCGTCAAATCGGTCGCCGACATAAGCCTGTCGGGCAATGCCTGGCAATGGTGGCACCGCGCCGAAGACAGCTACGCGCGCGGCCCGACGCCTATAAAAGGCTCGGTGATGGTATTCCAGCGCTCCGGCCGAATGGTCCATGGCCATATCGCCGTGGTGTCCGCTGTGCTCGATGCCCGGACGATCCGGGTCGATCATGCCAATTGGGCGCCGCGCGGTCCGCGCAAGGGGCTCATCGATCTGAGCGTCATGGTCCAGGACATCTCGAACCAAGGTGATTGGTCCCTGGTCCGGGTCTGGTTCGACCCCGCCGATAATTTCGGCAGGCCCTATCCGGTATACGGTTTCATTTATCCGAGCGGGCAGCCCGCGCCCGATCTGCCGGCGGTCGAAACGGCCAAGGGTCCGGGCGTTCGCCCCGACGCCCGGCCCGACGGCTACGACCTCGCCCCCGTCGAGGAGGTCGGCGACAGCTCGAGCACCATGGGCGTAGCACAACGTTTCGAATTCCGCCGCGACCTTTCGGTCATCGACTGAATCCAGCCATCGGGTTTGGGTTCCTTGCTTGGCGCGCGCTGGGCAGGGCGCGGTCGTTCGCCTAGTATCCCGGTCTTAGCACCCGGCCTCGGATATTTTGCGAAGGAGAAGCGCGATGGATTCGAAAAGCAGCACCCCCGCCATGCCCAAGACGCCCGATGGCAGCGTCTATCCTGATCGCCGGGTCTGGAAAATCGACGAACTCGAATTCACGCCGTTCAACCGCTACGGCTCGGAGGTGACCAAGCTCTTTTGGGCACCGGTGACTTTCGACCGGGCGACCGGCAAGGGCTGCTTTTTCATTCGCTTTTTGCCTGGCGGCACCTCGACGCCGCACCAGCATTTCGGCTTCGAGGAGTTTTACATCATCGAAGGTGCGGTGATCGATCACGACGGGGTCGAGTACAAGGCCGGGCATTTCGTGTCGATCGGGCCTGGCACCAAGCATTTCTCCCATTCTCCTGGCGGTGCGCTGATGGTCGCCTGGCTGACCGACAACAACCGGGCCTTGGACGCGGGCGAAAAACTTTCCTGGGGCGAACCCAAGGGCTGGCCGCTCGAAACCCCGCACTTCAAGAAAGCGGGTTGAACGCCGACGCCTGTGTGCGACCGGCCATGGGCGCCAATCCCTACCGAATCGAGGACGTAAAGCTCTACTTCCAGGTGCGGCGTGTGTTCAACGAGCTTCGCGCCAAGGGAATAGCCGAGGACGCGCCGCTTACTCCCACCGATACTTCGGCGTTCGATAATCTTCACTATCTCGGCACCGAAACCGTCGATGAGGCGATGCGCGCCCTGGCGCTCGGCCCCGGACGGCATGTGCTCGATTTGGGCTCCGGCCTCGGCGGTCCCGCACGCCACATGGCGGCCAAGGGCTGTCGCGTGACCGCGCTCGAACTCCAACTCGAACTTAACACCACCGCCGCGCGCCTGACCGAGCGCTGCGGTCTGTCGCGTCTCGTTGATCACGTCGCAGGTGATTTCATGACTCATCGTGCGGGTGCTGCGGAATATGATGCGGTGGTAAGCTGGCTGGTCTTTCTCCATCTCGCCGATCGCCCTGCGGCGATCGGGCGAATCCTCGGAGCGCTGCGTCCGGGCGGCATGGTCTATGTCGAGGATTTTTTCGCCAAGACGCCTCTCGCGCCCGGCGAGTGGGAAGCGCTGCGGCGCGAAGTCTGGGCGCACTCCATACCGGGCATGGAGGACTGGCGCGCGCAGTTCCACGATGCGGGCTTCGTCGATGTTTGCCCCATCGACATGACCGCGCGTTGGGCGCCCTTCGTCAAGGAACGCCTCGCTCAGTACCGGGGCGCGCGGGCGCGCAATGTCGGCGTGCACGGCGCCGAGGTGGTGGACGCGCTCGATGCGTTCTACGCGACGATGGACTCGCTGTTCGACGGTGGCAATCTCGGCGGTATCCGGGTGATCGCGCGCCGGCCCTGACCGGACTCCGAGCGCCTAATCGGTCGAGTCGGAAGGCTCGTCCGCGCCGTATGCCCGGCGCACGATATAGAGCGGCCGGCCCTTCACCTCGGCGAAGATGCGGCCGATATAGTCGCCGATGATGCCGAGCGTCAGCAATTGCACGCCGCCGAGGAACAGAACGATCATGATGATCGATTCGTAACCCGGCACATCGATGCCGTAGATGACGACGCGCAACAGGCGATAGACGATATATAGGAAGGCCAAGCTCGAAATCGCGGCGCCGACCAAGGTCCATACCCGCAGCGGGAAGTTCGAAAACGCCGTCAGGCCGTCGATGGCGAGGCGCATCAGGCCGATGACCGGCCATTTGGTTTCGCCTTGGTGGCGGGCTTCCTCGCGGTAGGACACGCCGGATTGGCGAAAGCCCACCCAGCTATAGATGCCCTTCATGAAGCGCGTGCGCTCGGGCATGCGGTTGATGACATCGACCACCTGACGGTCGAGAAGGCGGAAGTCGCCCGCGCCGCGCGGCACCGGAACCTCGGACAGCCGGTCGAACACGGCATAGAACGCGCGCGCTAGAATTCGGGCGATCCAGCTCTGATCCGTGCGCGACTCGCGCACCGCGTAAACCACCTCGTCGCCCGCTCGCCAGCGCGCGACCAGCGCCTGGATGGTCTCGGGCGGATGTTGAAGATCCGCGTCGATCATGACGACTGCTTGGCCCTGCGCGTGCGCCAGGCCCGCGCTCAGGCAACGTTCCTTGCCGAAATTGCGCGACAAATCGATGATCTTTAGGCGGGGCTCGCGCGCGCGCGCGGCAAGCAGGCGTTCGAGCGTGTCGTCGGCGCTGCCGTCATTGACCGCGACGATGTCCCAATCGAGACTCAGGGCGTCGAGCGCCGGCACGAGGCGGGCAAGGAGCGCCGCCACGTTCGCGCCCTCGTTGAAAAAGGGCACGACGACCGAAAGAGTGCGGCGAGCATCCGCGGGAGAGGCGGCGCCATCGGCTTGCATGGCAGAAGCTCCCGGAAAGGGTTATAGGTCTCGACCGGACCCTCGACTGCGGCCCCGGCAGAGTATTCGAACGACGTTACCAGACGGCATTACCAGACGGCGTTATATGTGAGGTTTGGCGCGTGGCGAAAGCCCAGGCAGTTTCGCGGGGGCCAGCCCCGGTTCCCATCGTGCTGTGCGCCGACGATTACGGCCTTGCTCCGGGGGTATCCTCGGCCATTCGCCAACTTATCGAGGCGGGCCGGCTGAGTGCGACCGGGTGCATGGCGGCGTCGCGCTTTTGGGCCGCCGAGGCGCCGGCCCTCGCGGCCTTGGGCGAACGCGCCGATCTTGGTCTTCATTTCACCCTCACCGGCATGGCGCCGCTCGGGCCCATGGCACAGCTGGCGCCAGGCGGGATTTTCCCGGGATTGGGCGTTCTGGCCCGGCTCGCCTATTCGCGGGCGCTGAACCAAGGGGAAATCGGCGCCGAACTCGACCGTCAAATCGCCGCCTTTGCCGCCGCGATCGGGCGGCCACCCGATTTCATCGACGGCCATCAACACGTCCATCAGCTGCCCGTCGTGCGGAGCGCGGTGCTCGCGCGCGCACGCGCGCACGGCGCCTATTTGCGTTATGCGACCGAGCCCCTGTGGGCGGCGCTTGGCCGGGGTATCGCGGTCGCACGATCCGCCGCGATTGCGCTCATGGGCCGAAGTCTCGCGCGCGAGGGCAGGCGGGCGGGCATTCCGGGCGGCGCGACCTTCCGCGGCGTACGCGATTTTGCACCCCGCGAGGATTACGCCCGGCTGTTCCCGCGCTTTCTTTCCCACCCCACGCGCGCCATGATCGTCGCGTGTCATCCGGGGCGCGTGGATGAGGCGCTTATCGCCGCCGATCCGGTGACTGCGGCGCGCGAGGGGGAATTGGCCTATTTCGCGTCGCCGCGATTTATGGCCGATCTCGATGCCGCCGGGGTTCGTTTGGCGCGTTTCCGGGACTGCTGAGGCGCGATGGAAGACATCATCCTCGGTGTTTTCGCTGTAGCGCTGCTGCTTGGCATCGCCAGCCTGTTGGTGCCCTTGGCGGAGCGTTTGCGCATGCCGCACGCTGTTCTGCTCGCGGCGCTTGGCCTGGGGGTGGGCTTTCTGACCGTGGGCGTCGCCTCCGGCTCGGGCGATGCCGGCATGCTCGCCGGTCTCGGGGAGTTTCATCTCGAGGCCGAGGCGCTGCTTTATCTGTTCCTGCCCGCACTCTTGTTCTCCGTTGGCATCAATATCGACATTCGGGGGTTGTTCGACGAATTCGCGGCCGTGTCGATGCTGGCGGTGGTCGCGGTCGTCGTATGCACGGGTGTGGTCGGGCTGGCATTGTCGCAGGCGACCGATTTACCGGTCGTTGCGTGCTATTTGCTCGGCGCCATCGTGGCAACAACCGATCCGGCGGCGGTCATCGCGGTCTTTCGCGATCTAGGCGCGCCGCGCCGCTTGACCCTTCTTGTGCAGGGCGAAAGCCTGTTCAACGACGCAGCGGCGATCGCCATGTTTGTCATCTTCCTCGACGTCCTGCTGGGCGTGAAGTCCGCTGGGGTCGGCGGCGGAATTCTCGACTTTCTCGGCAATTTCACGGGCGGGATCGCGCTCGGCTACGGGCTTGGTCGCGCGGTGTGCTGGCTACTCGGCCGCCTCGGCGACGAGGTCGTGGCCCAGATCACCGCGACCATTGTTCTTGCCTATCTGTCGTTCGTAATCGGCGAACATTATCTCGGCATCTCCGGCATCGTCGCCGTTGCCGTTTCTTCGCTGGTTGTCGCCGCCCATGGTCGGGTGGTCATGGGGGCCGGTGGATGGAAGACGCTGATCGAAATTTGGCACCATCTCGAGTTCTGGTGCAATTCGCTGATTTTCGTGCTTGCGGCCCTGCTCGCGGGACGGCTGCTTTCGAGCGTGACATGGCACGACATGACGCTGCTGGCGGTTCTGATCCCGAGTGCCTTGGCCGCGCGCGCCGCGGTGTTGTACGGCCTTATGCCGGGCCTGCGCGCGCTGGGCCTCATGCAGCCGGTCGATGGGCGCTACAAGGCGGTCGTGCTCTGGGGCGGGTTGCGCGGCGCCGTCACGTTGACGCTGGCGCTCGCGGTTACGAACGATGCCGCCATTTCGAAAGAGGTGCGGCACTTCGTCGGCGTTATGGCGACGGGGTTCGTGTTGTTCACTCTGTTCGTCGGCGCGCCGACCTTGCGACCACTTCTTCGTCTGCTCGGACTCAACCGGCTGGACCGCATCGAGCAGGCACTGCGCGACCGGGTGATGGCGCTGTCGCAGGCCAGCCTTGGCGACGAAGCTCGCGCCTTTGCGGCGGATAGCGGCCTCGATCCTGCTTTGTACGACGAGATTTTGGGCGCTTCTTCCGCGAGCGCCGCCACCGCTGCCGGCGGCGAAGAAGAGCACCCCCTCAGCCTCGACGAGCGCGTGCAAGTCGGCCTCTTGGCGCTCGCCGCCCGAGAGAAGGGTCATTATCTCGATCGTTCGGTTGGCCGCGCGGCTTCGCCGCGCCTCTTCGCCTGGCTTTCG
>JBJXGH010000190.1:0-19572 GCA_046153685.1 Alphaproteobacteria bacterium | reverse complement strand
CTAGACCACAACATAGGCAAATGGACCCGCAAAAGGGTCCGGCCTGGGCCCAGGCCGAGCGTGCGCGACGCCGCGTCCATGCTCGTCGTGATCTTGGCGAGGCCCGCCTCGACGCCGTTGAAGGCGGCGGCGAAGAATCGCGCCATATAGGCAAACAACACTGCGGCAATGGTACCGCTGAGAACTAGGCCGGTGGATAGTCCGAACCGCGCGCGCATCCAGCCGTCGAGCGCGTTGTCGAACTGGGCGAAAGGCAGCATGACGCCGACCGCGATGACGGCGCCGGGAACGGCATATCCGGCAGTTGCAAGACGTGCCGCGGCGATGGCCATGGGCCGGGGACGAACGCGCAAGGCGTAACCGACCGCCAGCGCGAGCGCAGTCGTAAGCGCGGCCGCCGAGGTCGCAAGTACAAGGCTGTTCACGACATAGCCCCGGAACCGGGCATCGATGACTTGGCCCGCGGTCTCCGCGGCCCAAATGGCGAGCGCGCAGGCCGGGACCGCAAAGCCGATCAGGACCGGAAGCGCGCAGACGGCAAAGGCCACCGCCTTACCCGCGCCGCGCAGCCGGTAGCCGGGCAAGCGCTGGTAACGTCCGCCCGTATGGTGAAAGCGCGCGCCGCCCCGCGACAGCCGCTCCATCACAACCAGCGCCAGGGCGAAGGCCATCAGGGCGGCTGAAAGCTGTGCCGCGGTGCTCGGAGAGCCGAGCGCGAGCCAGGTGCGGTAAATCCCGGTCGTGAACGTATCGACGGCGAAATACTGAACCGTGCCGAAATCGTTGATCACCTCCATGAGCGCCAACGCAAGGCCGGCGACGATTCCGGGGCGCGCAAGCGGCAGGCCGACATGGAGAAAGCCGTGCCACGGCCCGCGTCCGAGCGTGCGGCTGACCTCGAGCGCTGCGACCGATTGTTGCAGAAACGCGGCGCGCGCAAGCAGATAGACATAGGGATAGAGCACCACGCCAAGCATGGCGACGGCGCCGCCAAGCGAGCGGATGGGAGGGAACCAGCCACTCGGCGCAAGCACGCCCCATTCGCGGAGTGTGCTCTGCACCGGTCCCGCGACATCGAGCAACCCGGTATAGGTGTAGGCAACGACATAAGCCGGCATGGCGAGGGGCAGGAGCAACGCCCACTCGAACGCGCGGCGCAGGGGAAATTCGCACATCGTAACCACCCACGCCGTCGCCACGCCGGTTACGAGCACCGCGACTCCCACTCCGACCAAAAGCAAGGCCGTGTTGAACACATAGCGCGGCAAGACCGTTTGGGCCAAGTGATGCCAAATATCGCCGTATGGCGCGAACAGATACCCGAGGATCACCAAGGCCGGAACCGACACGGGCACCGCGCCCAGAAGCGCCACCAAAAGCCAGACATCGATGCGTTTTCGCTCGTGGCGGCCGATGCGCATGGGAGCGGGCGCCGCCGTCATGACATGGCCGCTAAGCCGGGCGGCAGATTGCCCATGCCAAATCGCGTCAATCGCGTGTCGGATCGGGCGAGCCGTCCGCCGTGTCGAGGTCGTGCTCGTGCTCCTCGGGCAAAGCGGGACGCGCGTCTTCCGCGCCCGCCCCTCCACCCGGGTGCACCCCGATGGCGGCAAGTGCCGGCCGCTTGTCGAGCAACCCCGCCGCCTTCAATTCGTCGACTCCCGGCAACGCCTCGAGGCCCTCGAGTCCGAAATGCACGAGGAAATCATCTGTAGTCATCCAGGTCAGCGGCCTGCCTGGGCTCTCCCGGCGCTTACCCGGCCTAACCCAGCCCGCTTCGAGCAGGGTATCGACGGTGCCCTTGCTGACTTGGACGCCGCGGATGTCCTCGATCTCGGCGCGCGTGATTGGCTGGTGATAGGCGATGATGGCGAGGGTTTCGAGCGCGGCGCGCGATAGCTTGCGCGGTACGGTGCGCTCGGTGCGGAGATGGAGCGCGACATCGGCGGCGGTTCGTAGCATCCAACGCCCGTTCACGGTCACCAGGTTTACGCCCCTGCCCTCGAACTGCATGCGCAGATCCGCCATCAAAGCACCGATATCGGCGCCCTCGGGCAAACGCGAGGCCACGCTTGCCTCGTCCAGCGGTGCGGCGGACGCAAACAGAAGGGCTTCGACGATTCTCAGTTGCTGGGCGATGTCGGTCATTCGTGCAATCGCGCTCGGCGCAAATAAAGCGGTCCAAAGGTTTCCGTCTGGCGCAATTCAAGTCGCCGCGTCCGCGCCAATTCAAGGCTCGCCGCGAAGTGGGAGGCGACGGCCGAGCGTGCCAGCAATCCGCCCCGTAATCCCGGCGGCAAAAACGACGCGAGCGTTTGCCAATCGGCGATGTTGCCGAGCATTCCCAGCAGGCGCTCGAGCGCCTCGTCCATCGAGTAGAGTTCGAGAGTAGCCGGAATACGCAGGGTCCGGTCATCGGAGCGCTTGCGCTGATCGCCGTAGGCTTTGAGCAATTCGTACAGCGAGACCTCATAGGGACGGTGCGTCACCACGGCCACGCCCTCGGGCGCGCCGCGAGCGAACACGTCGATGCCGAGTTGCGGGCGGGCCATGAGACGGCGCGCGGCCTCGCGCATGGCCTCGAGACGCTGCAATTGAAAGCGCAGGGCTTCGGCCATCGCTTCGCCGCTCGGCTGCTCGCCGGGAATTTCCGCGGGCGCCGGCAGCAGCAGGCGTGACTTGAGAAAGGCGAGCCACGCCGCCATCACCAGATAATCCGCCGCAATTTCCAGGCTGAGGTGGCGCGCCTTGAGAATGAATTCGAGATATTGGTCGGCCAGTTGCCGGATAGAAATTTGCGTCAGATCGACTTTCTGGTCGCGCGCCAGATCGAGCAGGACGTCGAGCGGCCCCTCATAGCCGTCGAGTGACACGACCAGATTGCTGTCGCGCCGCTCTACCTCGCTCATTTGATCGAAGGACGATTCTTGGCTCATTTGCCGCTGTTGGAATTCGTCTGGCTGTCGAACAATTCGAATCACATCCGCTAGGCGTTGCCGGTGAGGGCGACGATGGCACGAATGAGCCAATCCGCCGGCACGCCGACGAGCCAAGCGAATAGGTTCACCTGGAGCCCGATGGTCTGGCCCACTAGGGGCAGGATAAACATGAGACCGAGGATAATAAACAGGCCATGGCGTTCGAGGCCGGCGAGCTTTAGTGCCAGATCTCGGGGCAAGAGGCCGACCGCGACTCGGCCACCATCGAGCGGCGGCAGGGGTAGCATATTGAATACCGCCAGAACCACGTTGATTTGCACCGAATTGACGAGATTGTCCGCCGCCACGTCCTGCGCGCTCTCGGGCAAAAATCCGACCAGGTGAAAGAGCAGCGCCGAAGCCAGGGCGAGCGCCAGATTGGCGCCCGGCCCTGCCGCCGCGACCCAGACCATGTCGAGGCGTGGTCGGTTCAGGCGATGAAATGCGACCGGCACGGGCTTTGCCCAGCCGAAAAGAATCTTGGTGCCGGAGAGCAGCAGCAGACCGGGCACCAAGATCGTCCCCACCGGGTCGATATGGCGCAGCGGATTGAAGCTCACCCGCCCCAGCCGGTACGCCGTGTCGTCTCCACGCTTCCAGGCCATCCAGCCATGCGCCGCCTCGTGCAGCGTGATCGCCAGAAGAACCGGCAGCGCCCAGGTGGCGAGGGCGTTCTCGATCGCTTCGAAGCTCATGCTCGGGCCAGGAGGGCTTCGAGATCGCGCTCTGCGCCGGCGACGTCAAGTGAGCCGCGCGACGAGCGAAATGCGAGAGTGCGCGCTACCCGGCGTGCGGAAACGGCGGTCGATTGACGGGCGCCTTCGGCGACTTCCGCCATTTCCTCAAGTCGGCCATTGCAATGGAGAACGACATCGCAGCCCGCGGCCAACGCATCGCGCGCGCGTTCCGAAAGCGTGCCCTTCAGTGCCGCCATGCTCAAATCGTCCGAGAGCAGCACGCCGTCGAAGCGCATGTGCGATCGGATCACGCCTTCGATGATCGCAGGCGAGGTCGTGGCCGGCCGCTCGCGGTCGAGCGCGGTGTAAAGGACGTGCGCGGTCATCGCCCAGGGCAGGTCCGAGAGCAGCCGGAAGGGCGCGAAATCGGTGGCCTCGAGTTCCTCCCGCGAGGCCTCGACCACGGGAAGCTCCAAATGGCTGTCGGCCCGGGCGCGGCCATGTCCCGGGATATGTTTCATCACCGGGATGACTTTGCCCGACTGCAGTCCAAGAGCGAAAGCCCGGCCAAGGGCGGACACCAGGATCGGATCACCGCCATAGGACCGGTCACCGATCACGCCGTGGGTTTCGGGACGCGAGATGTCGAGCACGGGGGCGCAATCGACATTGATGCCAATTTCCCGAAGGTCATGGGCGATAAGCCGCCCACATAGCCTTGCCGCGCGGCGACCGGCGGCCCGGTCGCGGAGCGCCAGATCGGCAAAGCGCCGCGCCGCGGCCCGCACCGGCCAATGCGGCGGGCCTAGGCGCGCGACCCGACCGCCTTCCTGATCGATGAGAACCGGAGCATCGCGCCGCCCGACGCTCGCGCGCAACGCCGTCACGAGTTCGCGCGCCTGATCGCGGGTTTCGCAATTGCGCTGGAACAGAATGAATCCAAGTGGCTGCGACGCCTCGAAGAACGCGCGCTCGTCCTCCAACAATGTCGTCCCCGCGCAACCGAAGATCACTGGCCTGGGAACGCGGTAGCTGGTCTGTCGGTTAAGGGCGGACAAGGATGCAGCCTAAGTTTTGCTGACGCAGCGCAGCGCAGGCAGCCTTGGCGCCTTCGGCATCGAAGGGGCCGCCTTGAATGCGGTAGAATATGCCTTTCTCGCCCAAATCGGCCCGCTGGGCCGACAGCGCGACATTGCCGAGAACCGCGCCATGCTTGGCGCGGAGCTTGGCGATTTCAGCCTGGGCTTCATCCTCGGTACGGGTTGCAGCCAACTGAATCCGATACGCGCCGCCCTTGGCGGTTTTCGCGACCGGACTTGGCGAGGGCGTTGCTTTCGGAGCTGCGGGCCTCGTGGATGGTGCCGTGTTTTCGGGCAAACCCGTGGCCGGCGGTGCCGCAGTTTGCGCTTCGGGCGACTTTTTCTCGGCTGCCGGCTGCGGCACGACCAGAGGCGTCGGCATGTTCTTGGGGTCGAGGGGCTTGGTTTCCTGCGGCTTGACCTCGGCCGATTTGATCTCTGGGAGCTTCGCTTGCCCCGGCGCGGGCGGCGAAGGCACGGGGGCGGATGGCGGTGGCGTGCTTGGCGTGGATTGGGGGCCGGTTGGAGTCTGCGCCGCGCCTGCGACCGGAGGCCCCTCCTTGCTTGGGTTGTCGGTCTTTAGCGCCTCGGCTTTTTGTCCTTCGGCCGGCTTGTCCTTGGCCTTGGGGCGTTGAACGGGCTCCTCGGGTGGCGGTAGAAGCTGCTCGATATTCCTCGCCGCCTCGTTCTTGTTTTCCTCCGACTTCACTCGGCCGAAGACCGACTTGTCTTGATGGGGCACTTCCATGCCCCCCGGATCGGCCGGGCGGATCTTTTCCGGCCTGCCATCGGCGCGCACCAGCGGCGCCGCACCTTCGCTGCCCGTCCGCATGCCAATGGTGTAAGCATACCAAGTCGCAACCGCAAAGCCGGCCAGCGTCACGCCCGCGACGATGCCGGTAAGCCAGCCGAAGCGCTTCAGGAACGGCGGCCGCGCGCGAATCGCGCCTTTGGGCAATCCCGTATCGGCCATCAGCGCAGTTCCTCGACCGGCGCCACGCCGAAAACCTTGAGACCGGAGGCGATCACGGTCGCGACACCGCGCGCCAAGGCCAGGCGCGCGAGAGTCAGCCCACGATCTCCCGGCACGACGAAGCGCAAATTCGGCTCGGCATTACCCCTGGACCAGTGACTATGGAAGGCGGCGACCAATTCGAACAAAAAGAATGCGAGCCTATGAGGTTCGTGGGCATCGGCCGCCATTTCCACTTGGCGCGGCCAGCCCGAGATCGATCGAATCAAGTCTAACTCGCCCTGATGGTCCAGGCGAGAAAGATCGGCTCCACGTAGCGCGCCAAGTGAAACATCGAGGTCTGGGAACGCCTCCTTGGCGTGGCGGGCGGCGGAATAGGCGCGCGCGTGCGCGTACTGGACATAGAACACCGGATTGTCGAGCGATTGCTCGGTCGCCTTTGCGAGATCGAAATCGAGCGGCGCATCGTTCTTGCGCGTCAACATCATGAAGCGAACGACATCCTTGCCGACCTCGTCCACGACCTCGCGCAGGGTCACGAAATTACCCGCCCGCTTGGACATGCGCACGGGTTGGCCGCGTTCTAGGAGATTGACCAGCTGGCAGAGCTTCACATCGAGCATGCCCTTGCCCGCGGTCAGCGCCGAGACCGCCGCCTTCATGCGCTTGACGTACCCGCCGTGATCGGCCCCCCAGACATCGATTTGATCGAGATAGCCGCGCCGCGCCTTATCCAAATGATATGCGATATCCGCGGCAAAATAGGTCCAACCGCCATCCGACTTCTTGAGCGGGCGATCGACATCGTCGCCAAACGCGCTCGCCCGAAAAAGGGTTTGCGGCCGCGGCTCCCAGTCCTCCAACACCATCCCCTTGGGCGGCTCCAGTACACCCGTGTAGATATGCCCGGCGCCCTCCAGCTCGGCCAATGCCTCGTCCACCTTCCCCGCCGCCACGATCGCGCGCTCGGAAGTGAAAACGTCGTGGCGGATGCCCAGCGCCGCCAAGTCGTCCTTAATCAACGTCATCATGGCCGCAACGGCGAAATCGCGCACGACCGGCAACCAGGATTCGGGCGGCGCGCTCCTGAGAGCGGCGCCGTGGCTCTGAGCGAGAGCCGCACCCACGGGCGCGAGATATTCGCCGCGATATTCCCAGGTCATGCCGGGGAACCGGGCAGCGAAGGAATCCTCGGTCAACACTTCGCCGAGCGCTTCGAGATAGCGCGCGAATGTCGAGAACGCGAGCTTGTCGATCTGGGCGCCCGCATCGTTGATGTAATACTCGCGCAAAACGGTATATCCGGCCTTCTCCAATAGCGCCGCGAGCGCGTCGCCGATCACGGCGCCCCGAGCGTGCCCGACATGAAGCGGCCCCGTCGGATTGGCCGAGACATATTCGACATTGATCGGCGCCTTGCCCATGCCGTGCTTGGTGTCGCCGTAGTGTTCGCCGGCTTCGAGCGTGCGGCCGAGTTCCGCTCGCCATACGCAAGGCGTAAGGCGAAGATTGATGAAACCCGGCCCCGCCACTTCGGCCGAGACCACCCCCTCGGCCCGGCCGAGCCTAGCCGCCAGGGCCGCCGCCAAGGCGCGAGGATTGGTCTGCGCGGGTTTGGCCAGAACCATGGCGGCATTGGTCGAAATATCGCCGTGCGCCGCCTCGCGCGGGGGCTCGACCGAAACACGGTTGAAATCGAGCCCGGCTGGCAACTCCCCCACGCCAGACATTATTTCGAGTTGAATCTTAATAATCGACAGATATTCTTTGAAAACACTCATTTTTTATCGAGACTCTTATCTATGATTCGGGCGTGTTCGTCGAGTGCGAAGCGGTCGGTCATGCCGGCAATGTAATCGGCTATCCGGCGCGCCCTTACCGCCTCGTCCGCCGCCTTCTGGCGCCACATATCCGGTAGCGCCTTGGGGTCGTTCATATAGAACTCGAAAAGCGCGCGCACGACGTCGCGCGCGCGCGCGGTCATCTGATTGACCTTGGGGTGACGGTACATCCGCTCGAACAGGAACGTCTTGAGGCGCAGATTATCCGCGACCATCGCTGGCGTGAAACCCGCCACTGGCCGCCCGAGCTTGCGGATAGCCTCGGTATCCTTCGGGTCGCCAACGGCGAGGCGGGCACGAGTTTCCGCGAGCAGGTCGTTGACCATGCGGTCGATCAGCCGCCGGATCGCTTCATGAACGACACGCGGGCGCTCGAGGCCCCGATACCGCCCCTCGACCTCCGCAAGCACCTCGCCGACCATGGGGACCGCCCGAAGTTCGTCGAGCTCGAACAGTTCCGCGCGCAAGCCGTCGTCGATATCGTGGTTATTATAGGCGATATCGTCGGCAAGGGCTGCGATCTGGGCCTCGGGGCCGGCGTAGCTGTCGAGTTCCAGGTCGTGGCGCGCGGAATAGGCCAGGATCGTTTCGGGGATCCGGTCGCCCGCGCCCGCAAGTGGTCCGTTGTGTTTGACGAGGCCTTCGAGGCTTTCCCAAGTCAGATTGAGGCCGTCGAATTCGGCGTAGCGCCGTTCGAGCTGAGTAACAATGCGCAGAGCCTGGGCATTGTGATCGAAGCCGCCGTAAGGTTTCATGCATTCGTCCAGCGAATCCTCGCCCGCATGGCCGAACGGCGTGTGTCCGAGATCGTGCGCTAAGGCCAGGGCCTCGCCCAAATCCTCGTCCAGATCCAGAGCACGGCACAGGGATCTGGCGATCTGGGCAACCTCGAGGCTATGAGTCAGCCGCGTCCGGTAATGATCGCCCTCGTGATACACGAACACCTGGGTTTTGTGCTTAAGGCGGCGGAACGCGGTCGAATGGATGATGCGGTCACGGTCGCGCTGGAAAACGCTGCGAGTCGGGCTTTCGGCCTCTGGATGAAGCCGCCCGCGCGTCGCCTCGGCGGACGAGGCATAGGGCGCGAGACGGCGCAGGGCACTCATAATCCGAAGTTACAGGCGGGCGCCCCGCCCTGTCCACCGATACGGGCTTGCGGCTGGAAGGAATTGACTTGCGCCGCCAAAGGATTAGATACAAAGCCATGGATAGCCTCACGCCCCCCACGCTGATGATCAGCGCCGCTGCCGCCAAGCGAATCGCCGCCATCCAGGCGATAGAGGGCAAGCGGAATTCGATTTTCCGCATCACCGTGTCCGGCGGGGGCTGCTCGGGATTCCAGTACGGCTTCGCCCTCGACGACAAGATCAATCCCGAAGACGCTGTATTCGAACGCGAAGGCGTCAAGGTGGTGGTCGACGATGTCTCGCTCGAACTCGTGAAGGGTTCGGAAGTCACCTGGGTCGAGGATTTGGTCGGCTCATACTTCAAGATGACCAATCCGAATGCCAAATCGTCTTGCGGCTGCGGAACTTCGTTCTCGATCTAGACCGCCCGAGCGCGCGATTCTGACCGGCGTTCAAGGCGTTTGGCTCAAGTTCAGCTGGGACCTTGCCGGACGCGCGTTCGAACCGCGAGTCCCCACTGGCTATACCCTGCGCCAGGCTCGGCCCGACGAGGTCGAGAATGTTTGCCGTCTCGCACTCCACTCCTATCGCAGCGACAGGATTTGGGACTCGATCATCGCCCAGATCGAAACCCGCCTCGGCGCTCGGATTCGCGCGACATTGGGTAGCCCCGGCACGGCATATTTCGTCGCGGCAATGGGCGAACGTCTAGCCGGGCTGTCCGCCGCCTCGCTAGCTCCCCATGACGGCCATCACCTGATTACCGGAGTTTGCGTCGGCCGCGAGGATCAAGGACGCGGTCTAGGGCGCGCGCTGCTCGGCGCCTGCCTGGATTGGCTCGCGCGCAACGGCCTGGCGCAGGCCCAGGTCTATACCGATCCCGCCGCCATGGCCGCGCGGCACGTCTATCCTGCATTCGGGGCGGTTTGCGTCGAGGCTCCGGAATATCTCGCGCCTGAACACGGGGCGCCCGAGAAAGGCTAGCCGGAGCTTGCCAGTTCGCCCGCACTCGCCTTTGATGGCGTCATGATTAAAATCGCCACCTGGAACGTGAACTCGGTCAAGGCGCGCCTCGGCCACCTCGTCGCATGGCTCAAGGAATCCCGCCCGGATATCGTGCTGCTTCAGGAACTAAAATGCGTGAGCGAACAATTTCCGGAACTTGAGATCGGCGATCTTGGCTACAATATCGGCGTCGTCGGCCAGAAGACCTATAACGGCGTCGCGATCCTGGCGAAATTTCCGATCGAGATCGAATTGCGCGCCCTGCCGGGCGGCGAGGGCGACGATCAGGCGCGCTACATCGAAGCCATAGTCGCAACCGGCGAACGCCCGGTGCGCGTGGCCTCGATCTATCTGCCCAACGGCAATCCCATCGATACGGACAAGTTTCGCTACAAGCTCGACTGGATGGCGCGCCTTGCCGCGCACGCGCGCGACCTTCTCGACACCGAGGACGCCGTGGTGCTGGGTGGCGATTACAATGTGTGCCCGACCGACGACGACGTACACGACCCGGTCGCATACGCGAATGACGCCCTGTGTCGACCCGAATCGCGCCGCTTGTTTCGCACCATTGTTCACCAGGGCTGGACGGATGCATTCCGCGCCTTGCATCCGGAACCCGGGCGCTATTCCTATTGGGATTACCAGGCCGGGAAATGGCCGCGAGACGAAGGGCTGCGCATCGATCATCTCCTGCTTTCGCCCCAAGCAGCCGACCGCCTGGCGGCGTGCGATATCGACAAGGGCCCGCGGGCCAAGGAAAAGGCATCCGACCACACGCCCGTGTGGTGCGAATTGGAGGATTGAGATGGTGGCCAAGACGCGCGCCCCGGTTCACGCGGGAGGCTGCTTGTGCGGCGCGGTGCGGTTCCGTGCGCGGGGCGAGCCCTTGCTGGTGGAGCATTGCCATTGCTCCATGTGCCGCAAGGCCTCCGGCGCGCCGGTCGTTACGAGCGCCAACTTCCCAACCGACGCGTTCCGCTGGACCAAAGGCCGGCCCAAATACCGCCGCTCCTCCAAGATCGCCGAGCGCGGCTTTTGCGCCGTTTGCGGCAGCCCGCTTACCTTCCGTTTCGACGGACGGCGCGACTATGTGAGCATCAATGTGGGGTCGATGGACCGGCCCGAACGCGTGACGCCCGAATGCCACATCTTCGTCGCGGACGCCATTCCCTGGATGCTGCATCGGGACAGCTTGCCCCGTCACCGGCGGGGTTTTCCGCGGCGATAGAAGATAGAAGGGAGACGAGGATGGACAAGACGAAATCCGGCGCGAAGGCCAAGGCACAGGCCGGCGGATGCCTGTGCGGCGCCGTGCGCTATCGCATCTCCGGCCGTCCCAAGCACGTGCACAATTGCCATTGCACCATGTGTCAAAAGACCACGGGCTCGCTCTTCGGCGCGTTCGCCGGGTTCGATGCGGCCCATGTCCGCTTCACCAAAGGAAAGCCGAAAGACTATCGCTCCTCGAAATGGGCGACGCGCGGCTTCTGCGCCAAGTGCGGCAGCAGCCTCACCTACCGCTTGGTCGCCGACGCAACACAGATCTGGCTTGCCCTCGGAACGCTCGACAACCCTGCCGCCTACGCGCCGCGCGGGCACATCTTCACCACGACGATGGTACCGAGCTTGAAGCGCGTAAAAGATGGCCTGGCGCGCTATCGCGCTTACCCCAGCTAGGCCAGCACGAACGCCCGCCCGCAAGGCGAGGTGCGAACTCCAGGACGCAAATGGCGGTAAGGCAAGAGCGCCGTGTCGGCGGTGCTCGGCCCCGGCGCGGCGACCACCAGAATCTCGTGGGCCAGGGGCTGAAAATCGGCGCGAAAATGCACCGAGCTCTTGAGCGCGAGAATCTTCTGCTCGGCGGGTTCGATGCCGACATGGCGCAGCATCGCCTGATCGGCGCATTGCTGCTTGCGCCCCGAAACCACGACTCGCACCCCGGCGATTTCCAACACCGCCATCGGGCCTAGTTTCATCCGGCTGCCGCTGTAAAAGGGACCGGTCGCGGAAAATTGTCCCGAGGCCACGCGCAGAACCTTGAACGTGCCACGGAATGGCACGTGACCGGGCAAGCCCGATTTTTCGCCGAGACCAAGGGCGATCTCCGCCCCCTCGCCCGCCTCATGCGCGGCCTTGGCCGTATCAAGGTCCGCCACCATGGCCACGACGGCGCCGGGCGCGCGTTCCGCGACCAGCGCGGCGAGAAGCCCCGTGGTATCGCTATCGGCGCCCGCGCCGGGATTGTCTTGGGTGTCGGCCAGAATGATGGGCTTCGAGGCGCCGGAAGCGAGACTCGCCATGGCATGGCGTACGGCCTCGCGCGGCTCCCAGAGTTTTCCCGCGAACGCCGATTCGTTCTTGAGCATGAGCGAGAGCAAGGAATCGGCGCTGTCCTCGACCGCGCCGCGATCGGAGCCGTAAACCTGCACGCTCGCGCCCGAATCCGCGATATCGGCCAGGGGGAAGCCCATGGGCAGGCTTGCCGAGGAAATCGCCCCCCTCTCCGCCGCCGCGACCGCGCCGTAGATCGCCCTCGCGGGCTCGATGATCGTGCATTGCCAAGATAGCGGCACGAGGAACGGCACCTGACGGTAGGCTTTCGCGCGGATGCTCGACGGCTCTACTAGGGCGCGCGACAGCAGGCTTGCGGCGCGCATTCCCGTATCGGCCATGTCGATATGGGGATAGGTGCGATAGGCGACGAGCGCGCTTGCCGCCTCGAACATCGCCCGCGTCACATTGGCGTGAAAATCGAGCGATACCACGATGGGCATGGCGGGCCCGACACACGCGCGCAGGCGGCGCAACAGCTCGCCCTCGCCGTCGTCCAAATGCTCGCTCACCATGGCGCCGTGGAGGTCGAGGTACAGCGCGTCCACCCGGCCGGTTGCGCGCAGGTCCTCGACGATCATTGCAGCGATCTTCTCGTAGGCCCCGCGCGTGACGTGCGCGGACGGCGAGGCCGAACACCACAGCAGGGGTAAGAGTTCGTGTCCCTCGCCGCGCGCCGCGTCGATGAAGCCGGCGATGGGAATATTGATTCCGGCCAATTCCTCGATCAGCGCATCGCCGCGCGAGAGCGCGGGCCAGCCATCGGCTTCGGCGAAGTCGTTATAATTCGCCTTGGTCGGCGCGAATGTATTGGTTTCGTGATGCCAGCCCGCGATGGCGAGGCGCGCCACGTCAGATATCGGCGTAGGTATGGGTTTCCGCGGCAGCACCCGGTTGCGTGACCGCGCCCCAGGCGGCCGAACCCACAGTTTGGGCGTATCGCCACAGCACGCCTGAGCCATACTCGGTCTTGCGCGCCGTCCACTTCGCACGCCGAGTTTTAAGCTCGGAGACGCTCACGCGCAGATGAAGCGTGCCCTTGGTCGCGTCGATGTCGATGGTGTCGCCGTTCTTCACGAGTCCGATCGGCCCGCCGACTGCCGCTTCGGGCGATACATGGCCGATGCAGAAGCCGCGCGTGCCGCCCGAGAATCGCCCATCGGTGACGAGTGCAACTTTTTCGCCCATGCCCTGGCCATAAAGCGCCGCGGTGGTAGATAGCATCTCGCGCATACCTGGGCCGCCCTTGGGCCCCTCGTTCCGGATGACCAGGACCTCGCCTTCCTTGTAGGCGCGGGCGAAGACGGCCTTCAGGCAATCTTCCTCGCACTCGAAAACCCGCGCGGGCCCCGCGAACTTAAGGCGCTTCATGCCGGCGATCTTGACGATGGCGCCCTCGGGCGCGAGCGAGCCCTTGAGCCCGGCAAGGCCGCCGGCGCGCGATAGCGGGCGCGAAGTGGGATAAACGATGTCTTGATCGGTCGGCACGCGTACCTTCGCAAGATTTTCGGCCAGCGTCTTGCCGGTGACCGTCAGGCAGTCGCCATGCAGATAGCCGCCATCGAGCAGGGCCTTCAGCACGATCGGCACGCCGCCCGCCCGCCACAGATCGACCATGAGATATTTCCCGCCCGGCTTCAGATCGCCGATATAGGGTGTGCGGCGGAAAATCCGGCAGGCATCGGCCAAGCCGAACTTGATCCCCGCCTCGTTGGCGATCGCCGGCAGATGGAGACCCGCATTGGTCGAGCCGCCGGTCGCGGCGACCACGGCGCACGCATTCTCAAGCGCCTTCTTCGTGACGATGTCGCGCGGGCGCAATCCTTGCGACAGCAAGCGCATGACGACCTGTCCCGCATTCTCGCCGTAGGCGTCGCGCGAATCATAGCTCGCCGGCGGCCCCGCCGAACCGGGTAGCGCTAGACCGATGGCCTCCGACACGCAGGCCATGGTGTTGGCCGTGTACTGGCCCGCGCAGGAACCCGAGGTCGGAACCGAAGCGCGCTCCCGAGCGGTCAATTCAGCGCGCGAAATCGTGCCCTTGCTCAAGGCTCCCACGCCCTCGAAAACTTCGAGCAGCGTGATGTCCTGCCCGTCGTGGCGACCGGGAAGATTCGTGCCGCCATACAAGAACACGGACGGCACGTTGAGCCGAACCATGGCCATCATCAATCCCGGCAACGATTTGTCGCAGCCCGCGAGACCCACGAGCGCGTCGTAGCAATGCCCGCGCATGGTGAGTTCGACCGAATCGGCGATTACCTCGCGGCTGACCAACGAAGCCTTCATGCCCTGATGGCCCATGGCGATGGCATCGGTCACGGTAATGGCGGTGAACTCGCGCGGCGTGCCGCCCGCGGCCTTGACGCCTTTCTTCACCGCCTCGGCCTGGCGGTGAAGCGTGATATTGCACGGCGCGGCCTCGTTCCAGGTCGTCGCCACCCCGATGAAGGGCTGGGCGATTTCCGCCTCGGTCATGCCCATGGCGTAATAGAACGCCCGGTGCGGCGCCGATGCGGCCCCAATCGAGACGTGACGGCTCGGCAGCCCAGCCTTGCCAGCGCGCCCCCGCCGCGCGCCCGGTTTTGCGCGCGCGCGGCGTCCCATCGTCAAATATCCCCGTAGATGTGGGTTTCACCCGCGGCACCCGGATGGGTGACGGCGCCTTTGCTCGCCGGACCCACCGTCATGTAATAGCGCCAAAGCGCGCCCGCCTGAAAATCGTGATCGCGGGGCTTCCACTTGGCGCGTCGAGCCTTGAGTTCGGCCGCCGTCAGGCGCACGTTGAGCGTGCCCTTGGTCGCGTCGATATCGATCATGTCGCCGTTCTTCAGCAGGCCGATCGGGCCGCCGATCGCTGCCTCGGGGCCGACATGACCGATGCAGAACCCGCGCGTCCCGCCCGAGAACCGGCCATCGGTGATCAGCGCGACTTTCTCGCCCACGCCTTGCCCGTACAGCGCTGCCGTCGTCGCCAGCATCTCGCGCATGCCCGGTCCGCCGCGCGGGCCTTCGTAGCGAATGACCAGAACTTCGCCATCCTTGTATTGGCGGCGCAGCACGGCCTTGAAGCAATCCTCCTCGCTGTCGAACACGCGCGCAGGTCCGCTGAACTGCAACCGCTTCATGCCCGCGACCTTCACAATCGCGCCGTCGGAAGCGAGATTGCCCTTGAGTCCGACGACTCCGCCAGTCTTCGAGAGCGGCCGCGAGGTCGGATAGACCACGTCTTGATCCTTGGGAAAGCGCACATTGCGGAGGTTTTCCGCGATCGTCTTGCCCGTCACGGTGATGCAGTCGCCATGGAGATAGCCACCATCGAGCAGTGCCTTCAACACCACCGGCACTCCGCCGATAAGATAGAGATCCTTGGCCACATATTTGCCGCCCGGCTTCATGTCGGCGATATAGGGCGTGCGGCGGAAGATCTTGCATACATCGTCAAGATCGAAATCGATGCCCACTTCGTGCGCGATCGCCGGCAGGTGCAAGCCCGCATTCGTCGAACCGCCCGTCGCTGCCACGACCACGGCGGCGTTTTCGAGCGATTTTCGCGTGATGATGTCGCGC
Source organism: Alphaproteobacteria bacterium (assembly GCA_046153685.1). Lineage (GTDB taxonomy): Bacteria > Pseudomonadota > Alphaproteobacteria > CADEGL01 > CADEGL01 > CAMAPP01. Next base: position 3,988 of record JBJXGH010000190.1, on the reverse strand, counting down.
GGCCGGATGCCGAGCTTCAAGAGATTCATGACCGCGTGACCCGAAAGCTCCGCAAAGGCGTCGCGCGAATCGTAGGGTGCGGGTGTGCCGGCGGAGCCTGGCAGCGCGAGGCCCATGGCCTCGGATACGCAGGCCATGGTGTTGGCGGTGAACATGCCGCCGCACGATCCTGAAGTCGGACAGGCGACGCTTTCGACTTCCTTCAAATCCTTGTCGCTCATGATGCCGGCGGAGTGTTGGCCCACCGCCTCGAACACATCGACGATGGTCACGTCCTTGTTGCGAAAACGCCCTGGCAGAATCGAGCCGCCGTAGAGGAACACCGAGGGCACGTTGAGGCGCGCCATGACCATCATCATGCCGGGCAGCGATTTGTCGCAGCCCGCTATGCCGATGAGTGCGTCGTAGCAATGGCCACGCATCGTGAGCTCGACCGAGTCCGCGATGACCTCGCGGCTGACGAGCGACGATTTCATGCCCTGGTGACCCATGGCGATGCCGTCGGTCACGGTGATGGTCGTGAATTCGCGCGGCGTGCCGCCCGCGGCCTTGACGCCCTTCTTGGCTGCCTGGGCCTGACGCGCGAGCGCGATATTGCAGGGCGCGGCCTCGTTCCAGGTGGTTGCCACCCCGATGAAGGGCTGGCCGATCTCCTGCTCCGTCATGCCCATGGCGTAATAGAACGCCCGGTGCGGCGCGGATGCGGGTCCCACCGAAACGTGACGGCTCGGCAGCTTGGACTTGTCGAAGGATTTCGGCTTGGACGTCATCTGGTTCCCCTCGGGTGGGTGATGTCGCGCCAGAATAGCCGTCCCGCGCCTAGAAGGCCAAGTGGAAGCCGAGCCCCGGGGCGCGCCTAATCCGAGAGGCGCGCGAGCGCTTCGCCAAGCCGCGCGGTGGTCGCAACGGCCTCGGCGCGCCGTTCGTGCTGGGTCTCGACGACCTCCGGCGGCGCCTTAGCCAAAAAGCCCGGATCGCCAAGCTTGCGGTCGATCTTCTCGATATCGCCCGCCAAGCGCTCAACCTCGCGCTTAAGCCTTGCGCGCTCCTTGGCCACGTCGATGACCCCGGCCAGGGGCAAGGCAAAAATCATCTCGCCCAGCACGATCTGCATGGCGCCCTTGGGCGAAGGCACGTCGCGATCAATTCCCGACAGACGCGCCATGCGTTGGATGAGTTCGCCGTGGCGGGTTAGGCACAGAGCCGTCGCGGCGTCGGCGCCGTTTGCGATCAGGGGCAGGAGCGCGCCTGGCGGAACGTTCATCTCGGCTCGCACCGTGCGAATGAGCGAAATCACCTCGACAACAAAATTCATCTCGGTGCCCGAACCGTCGCCTTGGTCCATGTCGCGAAAATCGGGCCACCGCGCACGGATCAGTTTCTCGGGACCATGACCCAATTGGCGCCATAACTCCTCCGATACGAAGGGCATGAATGGATGGATGAGCTTCAGAAGCTCTCGCAGCACATGGCCCGTGACCGCACGGGTTTCCGCCTTCGCGGCTTCGTCCGAGCCGAGCAGAATGGGTTTGGTGAATTCAAGAAACCAATCGCAGAACGTGCCCCAGGTGAAGTGGTAGAGAGCATTGGCGGCTTCATTGAAGCGATAATCGTCGAGCGCGCGATCAGCAGCGCGCGCCGCGCGCGCGAGTTCACCCAGAATCCAGCGATTGACGGTTTCTCGCACGTTTCTAGTGTCGAAACCGTCCCGGGGTACGGCGCCGTTCATCTGACAGAAACGCGCGGCGTTCCACAGCTTGGTGGTGAAGTTCCGATAACCCTCGACCCGCTTCTCGGACAGCTTGATGTCACGTCCCTGCGCGGCGAGTGCGGCAAGCGTGAAGCGCAGGGCATCGGCGCCGTATTTTTCGATCAGCACCAAGGGATCGATGATATTGCCCTTGGATTTCGACATTTTCTGCCCGTGCTCGTCGCGCACCAGAGCGTGGATGTAGACCGTGTGAAACGGCGCCTTCTTGAGGAAATGCAGCCCCATCATCATCATTCGCGCGACCCAGAAGAAGATGATGTCGAATCCCGTGACCAGAACGTCGGTCGGGTAGTAGCGCGCGAGTTCGGGGGTATTCTCCGGCCAACCGAGAGTCGAGAACGGCCAGAGCGCCGAGGAAAACCAAGTGTCGAGCACGTCGGATTCCCGCGTCAAGCTCGCGCTTCGACCGTAATGCGCGTCTGCTGCCGATTGGGCCTCTGCCTCGGTCATTTCCACGAAAATCGCGCCGTCCGGTCCGAACCAAGCCGGTATCCGATGGCCCCACCAGATTTGCCGCGATACACACCAAGGCTGGATATTACGCATCCATTCGTAATAGGTATTCGTCCATTGCTGTGGCACGAAGCGCGTGCGCCCCTCCTCGACCGCCGCGATCGCGGGCTTGGCCAGGGTCGCCGCATCGACGAACCATTGATCGGTCAGCCAGGGTTCGATGGCCACGCCCGAACGGTCGCCATAGGGCACCATGTGGACGATGTCCTCGATCTTCTCGACCAGGCCCAGTGCTTCGAGGTCCGCGACCACGCGCTTGCGCGCCTCGTAACGTTCGAGGCCGCGATAGGGCCCTGGCACCGCATCGTTCATCGCAGCATCGCGGTCGAAGATATTGATGGTTTCAAGGCCGTGACGGCGGCCGACCTCGAAATCGTTGAAATCGTGCGCGGGCGTGATCTTGACGGCGCCTGAGCCGTGCTCGGGATCGGCGTAGCCGTCGGCGACGATCGGAATGCGCCGGCCCACGAGCGGCAAAAGCACAAATTTGCCGATAAGAGCCGTGTAACGCGCGTCCTCGGGATTTACGGCAACGGCCGTGTCGCCGAGCATGGTTTCGGGGCGCGTTGTCGCAACGGTGAGGTACGTGCCTGGCGCGCCTTCGACTGGGTATCTCAAGTGCCAAAGCTGGCCCTTCATTTCGCGCTGCTCGACTTCGAGATCCGAAATTGCGGTATGCAATTTGGGATCCCAATTGACCAGGCGCTTGGCGCGGTAGATCAGACCGTCCTTGTACAGGCGCACGAAAACCGTACGCACCGCCTCGGACAGGCCGTCGTCCATCGTGAACCGCTCTCGGCTCCAATCCGCCGAGGCGCCAAGGCGGCGTAATTGACGGTTGATCGTGCCACCTGATTCCGCCTTCCACTCCCAGACCCGCGCGATGAAGGCTTCGCGGCCCAGGTCGTGACGCGTCTTGCCTTGCTCGGCCAATTGGCGCTCGACGACCATCTGGGTGGCGATCCCGGCATGGTCGCTGCCTGGCTGCCACAGTGTGTCGCGCCCACGCATCCGTTCACGGCGGATGAGAATGTCCTGAAGCGTGTTATTGAGCGCATGTCCCATGTGCAAGCTGCCCGTCACATTGGGCGGCGGGATGACAATGCAATAGGGTTGCTTGTTCGAGCCCACGTCGCAGGCAAAGGCGCCCTCGCCTTCCCATTCGGCGTAAAGCTTCTCCTCGACCTCTTGGGGCCGGTACGATTTATCCAACATGGCGCGGAATATCGGCGGCGAACGGCGCAAAGGCAATGCTGGCGCGCGAGCGACCCCGTCGGGGGCCGTCCATCAGTCGTCGGCGCGGCGCACGAGTTCGCGAATTTCCTTCTGAACCAGCCGGTCAACCACCGTTGGAAGATTGGCTTCGAGCCAGTCGCGCAACATCGGCTTCAAAAGCTCGCGCACCAAATCCTCGAGCGTGCGGTTGCCCTGGCCAAGCGGCAGGCCGGCCGGACCGCGCGCCGCATCAAGGGAGGCCGAGAGGGCGCCAAAGGCGCGGACCGAGGCTTCAGCCGCCGCCGCCGACACCAAGCTCTCGCGGTTCTCCGCTGGGCGCTCGGCCTCGGGCTTTTCGGCGGGCATGGGGGTCTCCATTCTGGCCGAGATCGTGGGCGCTGCGGGCGATTCGAATTCGGCCGCAGGCTCGGCTTCGGGCGCGATCATTCGGACGGGCGGCGGGGCCGCATCGGCCTTCGCGGCCGCTAC
>JBJXGH010000186.1:0-19585 GCA_046153685.1 Alphaproteobacteria bacterium | reverse complement strand
ACACAGACGACCAGCCGTAGTGTTCGATGATCAGTCCCGCGAAGGGCGGCGCGATGATCGAGCCGCCGACGCCGCCCACGCCCCAGACCGTGAGCGCGCGGCCATATTGCGCGCGCGGATAGGCATCGACCGCCACCACCTGGGATAACGGAATGATCGCCGCCCCCGTGAGTCCGGCGATGAAGCGCCAGAGCACCATTTCATCGAGGAAATGGGTCATGGACGATAAAATCGAGACAATCATGTAAACGGCGACTGCGCTTGCGAACAGTCGGCGGCGGCCGATCGCCCCCGCAAGCCAGCCGACGAGCGTGATCGTTACCGTCGCGCCGACGATGAACGCGGTCACGACCCAGGCGATTTCGTCGGTCGTCGCCGAAAACGAACCCTGCATGTGCGGCAGAGCGAGGCTCACGACCGTGAGATCGAGCGAATACATGCTCGATGCCAGCATGGTTGTCGCGAGAATGAGCGCGCGGCGCGGCGCGGGCTCACCGTCGGTGCGCGCGGGTGTTCCGCTCACGAGATCGCGCGGGGATTGCCGTTCCCGGACTGGAGATTCGCGTGGGCCATCGCGGTCAAGCTAGCACGGCCGCGATGGCGCGCGCACGAGGCGCGAGGGGCGGCCTATTTCACCGCGGCGATGGCGGCGGCGACGGCCGTGAACGCGCGGACCAGATGTTCGCGCTCAAATTGCGGAATCTCCGCGTGCGCATCCCGGAGCTCGCCGAAATCCTCGACGATCGAGGCCAGCAGGGGATATTCGAAATGAATGTCCACGACCTTGCGTTCCTCGCCGCGATGCTCGAGCTTGATGATCATGCTTTTCCCGCTGGCCTCGACTGCGTACCGGCTGTGGCGATCGAAAAATCCGATATAGGTCTTGTCCGGATAGTCGAGCGCCACCTCGGCCTTGGAAATCACGTCCTTCACGATTCCCCCTAATTCATCCGGTTGCCGGAATCCCCATGGGGAAACCGGATTTCCTCTTCATAACAAGCGACGTAGCCCTTCAGCCAACCTTCGCGGTATTCGGCGTCGGAGGCAAAGAGCTTTTCGTCGCGCCGATAGGACATCTCATGGCGTGGGCGATAGGCATTGGAATATCCGCTGGCACAGCCATGCATATAGCCGGTTTGAAAATCTTCGGAGCCGGGCGGCACACGGTCCGCCCCGGGCGATACGGCTCCCGAACACGAAGATAGCGCCGCCGTAAGCAGCAGCGCCGCCGCCAAACGCGCGAATCCGGTTGCTTGTTTGATCATGGCTTAGACTTAGGCAAGCCACCGAGAGCCTGCAAGACCCGGCTGGTTGAAGGTCGAGTGGCCGCGAACCGCGGGGCTTTCGCGTACCGAGCCTAAGGTGCCGTCAGAAAGCGGTGCAGATGGCCGGCCACGACTTCCGGGCCCTCGACGAGCACGCTGTGGCACAATCTCGGCATGATGACCAGTTCCGAGTTGGCAATGCGCTCGTGCATGAGCCGCGACATGCGCGGATTGGACCCCGGATCGCCCTCTCCCGTGATAACCAAGGTCCGGTTCTTAATCACATGCAGCCTGTCGGCCATGTCGCTCAGCGCAAACACGCGGTACGCCGCCGCATAGCTCGGCCGATGATTGCCTTCGAGCTCGATCCGGCGTTTTTCGATGATGTCGGGGTGGGCCGCGCGGAATTCGGGCGTGAACCAGCGTTCAAGCGCCGCTTCGTAATGGGCGCCGGCTCCGTCGGTTTCGAGCGTCGCCAGGCGCTTGTGCACGTTGGCCCATTCGGCCTCGGTGCGCCCGGCGATCGCCGATAGGATGACCAGCCGATCGACGCGGTCGCCGCGGAGGACGCCGAAGGCCTGCGCGATGAGTCCACCCAGCGAGAAGCCGACCATGTGCGGTCGCTTGAAGCCAACGTGATCGAGCAGCCCCGCGATGTCCTCGACGAACATCTCCAGGCTATAGGGTCCCTTGCTCTTGGCCGATTGGCCGTGACCGCGCAAATCGAACCTTAGCGAGCGGAACCCAGGCCCGAGCGCGGCCACGCATTCGTCCCAACTTTCCTTGTTCGCACCCACCCCGTGAATGAACACGACCTCCGCCCCCTCGCCTTCGAGGACGTAACTAAGGGTGGTGCCGTTGGCGCCAAATTCACCGCTTCGGAGCGAACCGGCCATGGCTAGCGTGCGGCCGCTCGCTTGGCGGGGCCTTGAGCGAATTTGGGCATGACCTCGTCGATCAGCAAGCGCAGCGAGCGCTTGGACACCTCGTGCGGCGCACCGAAGCTCATGCTGTAAAGCATAATGTCGGTGCCGACGGCCTCGTACATCTTGAGCTTCTTGATGACTTCGTCGGGCGTGCCGAAGACGAGATTCTCGCGAACGGCTTCGGGCGCAAAATCGGAACGCGTGGCGAGCGAATCGAGATTCGCCGGTTCGGGAAAACCGTTGATCACGCCGCCCGAATTACGGAACAGAGTCTCGAAACGCCGGCTGTAATTGCGCGATGCCTCGACGGGCACGCGCCAATCGTCCGGCTTTTCGTACACGCACATGCGCCGCAGAATCATCCAGCGCGGCTTGGGCTTGTCGGGGTGATCGGCCACGGTCTTGTCATACTTCGCCCTCAGGGCATGCATCTCCTCGAAGGGTCTCGACAGCGGATTGGACATGATGTCCGCGCCGATCTGCATCGAGAAATCGAAGCTTGCCGGGTCGCGAGCCGCGATCCAGATGGGCGGGCGGGGCTTCTGGATGGGCTTGGGTGCGGACGTCGCGCTCGGCCACTGCCATAGCTTGCCCTTGTGTTCGTAATCACCCTGCCAAAGCTTGAGAACGGCCGGGATCATCTCTCGCATGTAATCGCCGCCGCGCTCCTGGGGTATGCCCCCCGCCATGCGGTCGAATTCGTGCTGGAAGGCGCCGCGGCCGAAGCCGAGTTCGAGCCGTCCGCCGCTCGCGAGGTCGAGAAAGCCTGCCTCGCCCGCCACGCGAATGGGATGCCAATACGGCGCGACGACGACGGCCGTCCCGAGGCGCGCGCGCTTGGCCACCTGGGCATAGACCAAAAGGGTCGAAAACGGGTTCGGCCCGATGGTGAATTCGACCGCATGATGCTCGGCCGACCAAATCGACTCGAAACCGCCCTCGTCCGCCATGCCGACAAGCTCCAAGACTTCGTCAAGGACCTTGGTCATTTTCTTGTCGGGATCGAAGCGCTGAAGATCGACGGCAAGGGCAAATTTCATGGCGATTCTCCGAAAATGTTGCAGCAGCAGGCGTTGAGGCGAACGGCGCGATTGGGAGTTACGACTTCATGCGCATGACGAAGGGATCGTGCGTCACGCCCGAGTAATCGATCATCACGTTCTTCAGTCGGGTGTACTCGCGGATAGCCTCGAAACCGTTGTGCTTGCCGTAACCCGAGGACTTGAATCCGCCCGAGGGCGAGGTATAGGCGGCCGTGCGGTAGCAATTGATCCATACCAGGCCCGCATCGACATCGCGGGCAAATCGCATGGCGCGGTCAATGTCGCGCGTCCAAATGCCGGCCGCAAGGCCGTAGGCTGTATCGTTGGCCTGGCGCATCAAATCGGCCTCGTCCTCGAACGCCATCACGCCAGCGACGGGGCCGAAAATCTCGTCGCGACACAGGCGCATGTCGTTGCGCACATTCACGAACAGGGTCGGCTCGTAATACCAGCCCCGCGCCAAAGCCGCGTTCTGGGGCTGACGTCCGCCGAGCACGCATTTCGCGCCGTCCTCGACGGCATAGCCGACATAACGCTGCACCTTGTCGAGCTGCGTCTTGAGGGCGAGGGGGCCAAGCTGAGTGTCTTCGTCGGTCGGATGGCCGATGCGCACGGCACGGCCGCGCTCGATCACCTTGTGCACGACCTCGTCGAAGGCGCGCTTGTGAACAAAAACGCGGCTGCCGGCGACGCAGCTCTGCCCGGCCGCGGCGAAAATGCCAGCAACGATGCCGTTCGCGGCACGGTCGAAATCGGCATCGTCGAACACGATGTGCGGAGACTTGCCGCCAAGTTCCATATTGCAGGGCGCCAGATGCGAGGCGGCGTTGGCGGCGACCTTCTTGCCTGTCTCGGTGCCGCCGGTGAAGGCAATCTTGGCGATGTCGGGATGGCGTGTCAGCGCGTCTCCCGCGCCGTGGCCGTACCCCGTCACCACGTTGACGACACCCTTCGGAAAACCCGCCTCGATCACGAGTTCGGCGAAAGCAAGCGCGGATGCCGAGGTGTGTTCGGACGGCTTGAGCACCACCGTGTTGCCGATCGCCAGATTGGGCGCGCAATTGCCCGCGATCAGGTACATCGGCGAATTCCACGGCACGATGATGCCGACCACGCCGATGGGCTCGCGCAGCGTGAAATTGAACATATCGAGCTTGTTGATCGGAATCGTGTCGCCCTGGATCTTGTCGGCCATGCCGGCGAAATAGCGGAAGGTCTCGGGCGTATAGCTCACCTGCGCGACCATTTCCTTGAGCAGCTTGCCGTTATCGCGGGTCTCGATCGCCCCGATTGCCGCCGCGTGCGCGCCGACGAGATCGGCGAGTTTGGCGACGAGCTTGCCGCGCTGGGTTTGGGTCATGCGCCGCCAGTCCGGACTAAGGAAGGCGCGCTTGGCCGCGGCCACGGCCTCGTCCACGTCACCGGCGTCCGAATCGGCCGCCTCGTACCAGGGTTCGCCATTGGTCGGATCGAAACTCGGCAGATAGCGACCCGATTTAGGCGGGCGCATCGCCCCGTCGATAAAATTGAGCGTGCGCTTGCCTTCGATGGATGCGATCGACATCGCCATGACGGCCTCCCCCCAGCCAGCGGACTCAATTCCGCCGGTCAGCCCACCAGAAACCGATAAACTATCTTTCTTCCAAGCGCCAATCCATGCATGCATCCGGACTTCCGCCGGAAAACCGGTAGGCGAGGAAAGTATCGCTGGACAATGCGGCGGTACGTCGAACAACATCCTGCCTGAACGCAGATATGCGCGGGGAGGCGCGGCGTGGCAATCGATGCGGCAACACGGCGGCAAATTCTCGATGGCGTCGACCGACTGGCCCGCGAGCGCATCGCGCCGCGCGCCGCCGAAATCGACGCGGCCGACCGATTCCCCGAGGACCTGTACCGCGCCGCGGGCGAGCTCGGCCTGTTCGGCCTTTGGATCCCCGAAGAGTATGGCGGCATCGGCCCCGATTTGGTGACGCCTCTGCTCGTCTCCGAGCGCATCGCGCAAGCCAGCGCCTCCTTCGCCCTGACGTTCTCCAATTGCGGCGATGCCGTGACGCCCATCGTCCATGCGGGGACCGAGCGGGTGAAGCGGCAATGGCTGCCCGGAATCGCGCGCGGCGAGTTCATACCCGCCTTCTCGTTGACCGAACCGCAATCGGGCTCGGACGCCGCCTCGATCAAGTCCACGGCGCGGCGCGACGGCGATCACTACGTCATCAATGCAAAGAAAATGTGGTGCACCAACGGCTCGGTCGCGCACGTTTACACCGTCTTCGCCAAGACCGACCCCGATTCCGGCCATCGCGGCGTCTCGGCCTTCGTCGTGCCGCGCGACGCTCAGGGCATCCGGGTTGGGCGCGACGAGCCGATCATCGGCCTGCGTGGCAGCCCGACGACGGAACTGTCGTTCGAGGACGTGCGCGTGCCGCTTGATGCGCGTTTGGGCGAGGAAGGTCAGGGTTTCAAGATCGCCATGATCACGCTCGACGAAGCGCGGCTCAATTGCTCGGCGATGGCGCTGGGCACGGCCAGCGCGGCGCTCGACCTCGCCGTCGCCTACGCCAAGGAGCGCGTGCAGTTTGCCAAGCCGATCATCCAGCACCAGGGCCTGGAGTTTCTTCTCGCCCGCCTCGCGGCCGAATTGTCGGCCGCACGCGCGCTGTGGGAAAAAGCCATCGTCATGCTCGAAACCTCGCGCTCGCCCGAGACCGGCGTGCATTGCGCCATGGCCAAGCTGGTGGCGACCGAAACCGCGATGCACGTGACCACCGAGTGCGTGCAGGCCATGGGCGCGAACGGCCTGTCGCGCAACAATCCACTGGAACGCATGATGCGCGACTGCAAGCCATTTCAGGTCTTCGACGGCACGACCCAAATCCAGCAGCTTCTGATCGGCCGCTATCTGCAAAAGAACGGCGTGCCGCGCACGGGCGGCCCCTTCGGATGAGCGCGCCGCGCGGCGCGTGACCTATCAGCGAGAAACCGCGGAGCGGAGACCATGGCGAAGCGCAAGGCGATCGACATTCTGTGCAATCACTTCACGCCGGAAAGCATCCGCAAGAACGTCAGCGAGAATCCCGAGGAGGCGGCACGCTTCGAGCAAGTGGGCGTGTTGTCGAAGGTGCGCGAGCTGTCGCCTGACGCTTTCATGGCGCACATGGACGATATCGGCATCGAATATTTGCTCGTGCCGTCGATCGTCACCTGGTCGTACTGGGAAAATCATCCGGTCGAACGCACGACGGTCGAGGAAGTGACCTCGCTTCGCAAAATGTATCCCAAGCGAATCTTTGGTCTTTACGGCGTCGATCCGCGCACCCGCATGGCAGGTGTGCGCGAATTGGAGATGTGCGTGCGCGAGCACGACTTTCGCGGCATCCACATACACCCGCACGGCTTCGGCCATCCGCCGAACCATAAGTATTATTTTCCCTTTTACGCCAAGTGCCAGGAGCTCGGCATCGCGGTCGTGGTATCGATGGGCCACACGCTCGACCTCATGCCGATCGAGAATGGCCGGCCGGTCCATCTCGACGAGGTCGCGCTCTATTTCCCGGACCTACCCATCGTCATTACCCATACCGGCTGGCCCTGGGTCGAGGAAGCCATTGCCGTCGCGTGGAAGCACCCGAACGTCTATATCGGCACCTCGGCGTACAAGCCGAGATACTGGAAGCCCGAGATGGTGCATTTCCTCAATTCGTTCGGACGCGGCAAGGTGATGTGGGGCAGCGACTTCCCGCTCATCCAACACCAGGAAGCTCTTGACCAAATCGACGCCTTGAAAATTCGCGACGAAGCGCGCCGCGCCCTCATCTACGACACCGCCGCCAAGGTGTTTAAACTGCCCTAGGGCCGAGCGGATATGGGCGTCGAGGCCATCACCGGACTGACCAAGCTCGAACTTCCCGCCTATCGCCGCATGATGGCGTCGGAGGACTTCTTCGAGGGACCGAAAGTCTTTTCCGAGAAGCGCGACGCGCGCTTCAAGAACCGCTAGGCGCGATCAGTTGGATTTTACCTGGGGGTGAAAGAAATAGGCGTCGATCGCGCGCTTGATCGCGGCCGCGGTCTTGGTGCGATGAGCCTCGGACACAAGACGCTGCTCGTCGGCCCGATTGGACAGATATCCGAGCTCGATCAAAATCGAGGGAATATCCGGCGCCTTGAGCACGGCAAAGCCGGCGAATCGGTGCGAGCGGTCGAGCACCGCGCCAGTCATGCGCATGTGTTCGACGAGGCTGCCAGCGACCCTCACGGCCTGATTCATGCTCTCGCGCTGGGCGAGATCGATGAGAATATTCGACACATCGGCGCTCTTGTCCGAGAGATCGATGCCCGCGATTATGTCCGCCTTGTTCTCCTTGGCGGCCAGGGCTTCGGATTCCTTGTCGGAAGCCTGCTCGGACAGGGTGTAGACCGAAGCGCCGCGCACGGACGAACTGCCGATCGAATCGGCATGGAGCGAGATGAACAGATCGGCGCCGCCCTCGCGCGCAAGCGCCACGCGGTCGCGCAGGCGAATGAACACGTCGTCATCGCGCGTCATGACAACCTTGTACCGTCCGCCCTTTTCGAGATGGCGGCGCAATTCCTGCGCCATGGCCAGGGTGATGTGCTTCTCGTAAACGCCCGACACGCCAATAGCGCCCGGATCGACCCCGCCGTGACCGGCATCGATGGCGATCACCCGCTTGTCGTCCGGTTTTCTCTTTTTTTCCCCGGGCGCGGGCGCAGCGGGCCTTGTCGCCTGCTGGAGGGGCTGGCGCGATTTCTGATCCTCGGCGAAAATCTCGGCCGTCGCAGCCTCGAGATCGATGACCAAGCGATGCTGGCGCTCGCCCTCGGGTACCGCCAGGAACGCGGCCTTGACGCGAACCGGCCCCTTGAGGTCGATGACCACCCGCGAGGCGCCCTGCTGGAAATTGCCATAGCGAAACCCGGCGATCAGACCAGCCGGGCGTGTACCGGAATCGGCAGGCAGACGCCAATCGACTTCGGGCAGTTCGACGACGACACGGTAGGGGTCCGACAAGGTGAAGACGTTGAAAGTCACCGGTTCGCTGAATTCGAGCACGAATCGTGTCTTGTCGGGATGGGGCCCCACCCGGACAGAATTGGCCACCGGCTCCGCCGCCAGGGGCAAAACCCACGCCACAAGGCAAGCGGCGAGGGTCAGAAGCCGCAGGGTTAATTTGTTGCCGTGGCACATCTAGTGGGTACCCAATCCTATATCCCCAAGATATCACTATCATAATGCGCCCAATCATGCATCCTTGGACGGGTGGCTCCGGGCTGTCCGGGAGGCCAGCCGAGAAACGTTTTGTGAAAGACCGCAAGAGTCGCTATCTTCCTCGCTGCCGATAGCTGGCGCCCGTTTGCCGCCGCGTACTTTAGCGGACCTGGCGACGGACGCTGCCCGGCTCTCTAGCTGGCGCGCCCTTCGGGGAGCGCCGCTCACGGGACATGACGATGCACTTGAGTTTATCGAAGCCGGCCCAAGCGATCGCCGCATTTGGCGAGCGACGGCGCATGCCGTTTTGCCGCATGCGCTTGCGCGCCGCGGCCGGTTTCGCGCGCGCACCCGAATCCGGGCGCGCCCGACCCATCACGGAGATTTACCTAGATGTCAAAAACACTGCTTATCGACGCGACCCACCCGGACGAAACCCGGGTCGTCGTCGTCAATCGTGGCCGGATCGAAGAGTACGATCACGAATCGGTCACTCGAAGACCGCTTAAAGGCAATGTCTATCTCGCCAAGGTGACGCGCGTCGAGCCGTCGCTACAAGCGGCGTTCATCGAATACGGCGGCAACCGTCACGGGTTCCTCGCATTCAGCGAAATCCATCCCGACTACTACCGGATCCCGATTGAAGACCGCGAAGCGCTGATCGCCGAGGAGCAGCGGCTGTCCAACCGCCACCGCGCCGGGAACGGCGACGAATCCGGAGCCCGCGAAAACGGCGACGGGCCATCGGGCGATCCCACCAATGGCGAAGGCGGGCCTACGCATGCCGCGCGCGGGGACGACGAAGCCCAAGACGGCGATTCCCCCGAAAGCGAGAGCCGCTATGGCGAGAACGGCGATAAAGCCTCCGACGATGCTGGGCTCGATGAGCGCGGTGAGGCCGCAGGCGCGCGCGATTCAGACCTAAGCGATTCAGAACTGGGCGATTCGAATCCGGACGATTCGACAACCCAAGCGCAGCATCCCGACGCTGCCCGCATCGATGACATGCACGGCCAAGACGCGCGGCCCGTGGACGAAAACTGGACGAATGACGGCATTGCGCGCGACGAGGACCCCGAGCGCGCCGATGACGCCGCATCGAGCGAGACTGCAATCGAGCCCGGCGCGCACGAGTCCCGCGACGGCGAGTATTCGAATGAGGCCTTCGGCGCGCGCGACGAATCCGCAATGCCCGCCGAAGAGCCGGGCGCGGCGCCGGCGGATGAGAATACCCACCCGACCGGAATTGGCGACCGCATACCCCGCGCGCAGCCTGCCCGCGTCGAGCGCGACGAGACGGCCGAGGAAATCGGCGAGGAACTGCGCCGCCGACGCATCCAGTTGCGTCGGCGCTACAAGATCCAAGAGGTCATCAAGCGCCGCCAAATCCTGCTGGTACAGGTGACCAAGGAAGAGCGCGGCACCAAGGGAGCGGCACTGACCACCTACCTGTCGCTCGCGGGACGCTATTGCGTGCTCATGCCCAATACCGGAAAGGGCGGCGGAATCTCGCGCAAGATCACCAGCCAAAAAGACCGCCAGCGCCTGAAGCAGGTCGTCGAAGATTTGGAAATCCCCGAAGGCATGTCGCTGATCCTGCGCACTGCGGGACAGGAACGCACCAAGGCCGAGGTCAAGCGCGACTACGAGTACCTGATACGCCTGTGGGAAGACATTCGCGAGCAGACGCTGGTTTCGACCGCGCCCGCGGTGATCTACGAAGAAGCCAATGTGGTGAAGCGCGCGGTGCGCGATCTATACGGCCGCGACGTCGATGAAGTCGTGGTCGAGGGCGAAGACGGCTACAAGGCCGCGCGCGGCTTCATGCGCGCGATGATGCCAAGTCACGTCAAGCGCGTGCGCCTGCACGACGACCCCTCGGCCCCCCTCTTCCACCACTATCAGGTCGAAAGCCAGCTCGACACCATCTATACGCCGGTGGTCCAGCTCCGCTCGGGCGGCTCGATCGTCATCAATCAAACCGAAGCCCTGGTCGCCATCGACGTCAATTCCGGCCGCGCGACACGCGAGCGCAATATCGAGGAAACCGCGACCAAGACCAATCTGGAAGCGGCCGAGGAGGTCGGGCGCCAATTGCGACTGCGCGATCTCGCGGGCCTCATCGTCATCGACTTCATCGACATGGAGGACAACCGCAACATCCAAGCGGTCGAGCGCAAGCTCAAGGACGCGGTCAAGGACGACCGGGCGCGCATCCAAATCGGGCGCATCAGCCAATTCGGCCTCCTCGAAATGTCGCGCCAGCGCCTGCGCTCAAGCGTGGTCGAAACCTCGACCGAGCGTTGCCGGGCGTGTAATGGCACGGGCCTCGTGCGTTCGGCGGCCTCGAGCGCGTCGCAAATCATGCGCGCGGTCGAGGAAGAGGGTCTGAAACGCCGCGCGGCCGCCATTACCTTGACGGTGCCCACGCGCGTGGCGCTCCACATGCTAAATCAGAGCCGCAAGGCCCTGGCCCAAGTCGAAATACGTGGCCTTTTCGATGTCACGGTGGCGACCGACGACCATCTCGTCGATCCGCCCTACCGCGTTGAAGTCACTCGCGTGCGCGAGGCCGGCGCGCCCGAGCCGGTACGGATAACGCGGCAGCCGTCCCCGTCTGTCGAAGACGACACCGCGGAATTTCCCGAGGACGACGCGTTTGCCGCGGACGATCGGGCAACCGAAGGCGCGGAAACGGTTCACGACGCGGTATCCGACGCTCCGCGCGAGGGCCGGACCGAAGGCACCCAGGATCGGCCCGCGGGCGCCGAGGACGGTGCATCCAGCGAGCGTCACCCCCGTAGAGGCCGCCGCCGCAGGCGTGGCGGGCGCGGTCGCGACGACCGACCCGGCGAAGGCCGGAGCCGCCAGCCTGGTGTCCCGGGCGACGCCCCGACGGCCGAGCCGCACGCGATCGGCGATGTGGCCGCGGGTGGGATCGACGACGAGGGCGCCGCGCCCATCGCCATGGGCGAAGGCTCCGAATACGCTCAGAGCGGCCAGGACAGCGAAGGCCTGCCCCGTGCCGGAGAACCGCACGATCCGAACGCGCCCCAAGATGGCAAGCGTCGCCGCAGGCGCGGTCGGCGCGGCGGGCGCCGCCGCCGGCGCAATCGCGACGGCACCGAAGGCGCGCCGGAAGCGCGCCTGGATATGGGCCAGACGCACGACGAAGCCTCACCCGGCAATGTCGCGAGCGACATCGAGTCCGACGACGACGTGATCGATGCCGGTCCGCCGCCCGAGGGCTGGCGGCCGCGCCATGCCGATGACAGCGATCTCGACGCCGTGCCCATCACCGACGTGGACCGCGACGACCTCACGGCTCAAACCCCGGCACCCCAGTTGCGGGAACCAGCCGAGGAGTATCGACCGTCGCGTTCCGTCGAAATCCTTCCCGCCGAATCCAGAGTAGGCGAATCCAGCGTCGCCGAAGCTTTGACGCCGGCGCCCGAACGACCAGCTCCCAGGGCCGCCGAAGCGCCCCAGGCGCCGGCACAAGAGCCATCGGGCCCGTCCAAACGCGGTTGGTGGAATCGCCTGACGAGCTAGGTCATCGCCAATGCGGGACCCGGCCGGACTTTATTCGGGCTTTCGCCTGCCCCGGCGCGCGACCAGGCGCCGCGCGGCTTCCGCAATATCGGCACGGTCGCCTGCGAACGACAGGCGCACGTATTTGTGACCTTCCGTCAGATCAAAATCCGTACCGGGCGTGGCTGCAATGCCGGTTTCGGCCAGAAGTTCGCGGCAATACCGACCCGAATCGTTCGATAGGCCGGCGATATCGCCATAGACGTAGAACGCGCCGTCCGCGGGCGCCAAGGGTCCGAAGCCGGCCTTCGGCAACTCCTCAAGTAACAGGGCGCGGCTTTCGGCATAACCTCTCACGCGCGCATCGAGTTCCGCGCGGCACTCAAAGGCGGCGATGGCCGCGAGCTGCGACAAACTCGGCGGCGAGATGAAGAAGTTCTGCGACAGGCGTTCGACGGGACGCACGAGATCCGCGGGCAAAACCATCCAGCCAAGTCGCCAGCCGGTCATGCAGAAGTACTTGGAAAAGCTGTTTATCGCCACGCTGTCCGAGCTGAAGGCGAGACTCGAATGGGCGCGCGGGCCGTAAACGATGCCATGATAAATCTCGTCCGAAATCAGGCGGATCCCGCGCGCGCGGCAGTATTCGGTCAGCGCGCGCAACTCCGATTCGCCAAGCATCGTGCCGGCCGGATTCGACGGACTGGCCACGATCAGGCCATCGATTTTACCGCCAAGCGCATCGAGCGCCGCCGGGGTCGGCTGAAAGCGGCTGGCCGCACCAGTCGGAATCTCGATCGTCTCGATGCCGAGCGCCTTGAGGATGTTACGATAGGCGGGATAGCCCGGCGCCGCCATCGCCACCCGGTCGCCCACGTCGAAAGCCGCGAGAAACGCCAACAGAAATCCGCCCGAGGAACCCGTGGTCACGACGATGCGGTCAACGGGCACGTCGAGTGCATAGACATCCCGGTAATGCCGAGCGATCGCCGCGCGCAATTCCGGCACGCCGAACGCCTCGGTATAGCCAAGCTTATCGCGGGCGAGCGCCGCGCGGGCCGCCTCGATCACTGCTTGCGGCGCGCCTTCACCGGGCTGGCCGACTTCGAGATGAAGCACATCCCTTCCCGACGCCGCCCGTTCATTGGCCGCGCGCATGACGTCCATAACGATGAACGGCGCAATGGCATCCGCCCGGCGCGAGATTTTAAGCGTCATGATTCGGATCTCCGGCCCGAGAAATTGCCGCGCGCGCGTTGACGCGGGGCGGTTGCATACCTACGTTCGGACTATAACCCAATGAGGGCGATTTTGCGCATCCGCCAGCCGTTTATGATCGCCGCCGCGCTGCTGGGAGCGGCTTTGGCGAGTCCGGCGAGCTCTCAGCAAAGCGCCCCGGGTTTCGTTCGCGACGCGGAAGTGGAGAATATCCTCCGGGTATACGCCGCGCCGCTCTTTCGCGCGGCAGGTTTCGAGCCGAACGCCATTCGCCTGCATCTGATCGCCGACAAATCGCTGAACGCCTTCGTCGCCAACGGACTCAATATTTATTTTCATACCGGGTTGCTGGTGCGCGCCGACGACGCAAGCCAGGTGATCGGCGTGATGGCGCATGAATTGGGTCACATCACGGGCGGACATCTGGCGCGGACCGAAGACCGCATCCGGCAGGCGCAGAACCAATCGATCGCGACATTCCTGCTGGGGGCGGGTGCGGCCATCCTCACCGGGCGCGGCGACGCCGCCGCAGCGGTCATCGCGGGTGGCCAAAACGCGGTGATGGCGAGTTTCCTGCAATACAGCCAAACCCAGGAATCGTCCGCGGACCAGGCGGGGCTCAAATTCATGGACGCGGCGGGCGTCTCCGCGCGCGGCCTCGGCGAATTCCTGCGCGTGCTCGAAAACCAGGAACTGTTGGCCGTCGGCCGCCAAGACCCCTATATGCGCTCGCACCCCGTGACCCGGCAACGCATCGATACGGTCGAGGCCCAGGTCGCGCGCTCGCCGTATGCCGACGCGAAATTGCCGCCCACTATCGTCGAGATGCACAAGCGCATGCGCGTCAAGCTTGCGGCCTTCCTCGACCCCGTTCCGACCGTGCTCCAACGCCACCCCGAGAGCGACACAAGCATCGTCAACCGCTACGCGCGCGCGATCGGGCTCTATCGCAAGCCCGACCTGCCCGCGGCACTCGCGACCATCGACGGCCTGCTCGCGCAGGAACCCAAAAATCCTTATTTCCACGAATTGCGCGGCCAGATGCTGTTCGAGAACGGCAAGGCCGCCGAGGCCGTGGAACCCTTGCAAACCGCCGTGCGTCTTCTGCCCGACAACGCACTGCTCAAGGTCCTGCTCAGCCAGGTTCTGATCGAGACGAATGATCAAGCCGCGATCCGGCAAGCCATCGTTCACCTCGAAGAGGCGCGCAAGATCGAGGACGACAATCTTTCCGCGGTGCGCTTCCTCGCGATCGCCTATGGCCGCGATGGGCAATTGGCCATGGCCGCCTTGTCGCAAGCGGAATTTGCCCTTGCGACGGGCCGGAATTCCGAGGCCAAGGTTCAGGCGGACAAGGCCTTGCAGGGGCTGAAATCGGGCTCGCCCGCCTGGCTGCGCGCCCAGGATTTGAAAAGCCAAGCGGAAAGCCGCAGCAAGGCCAATCAATAATCAATAGTGCGACCCACAAGATCATCGTTGCGCGTCAAGCCTTGAGCGTCCAGCGCGCGCTTGCCATGATTGCCTTATCGTAAGATCGCACTATCGTGAGATTGTTATACCGAAAGACAGGCGGCTCGAAAGGGCCGGATGCAAAGCCCGAAAGGTCGATTCCTATGCCAAAATCCCTCGCCGCGCTGCTGGCACTGGTCATCGTCCTGACCGTTCTGTTCGGACTGCGCGCGCTCCCCGACCGTGCCGCCGGATCGCCCAGTGGCGCAAATGCCGGGCTTGAGAACGCGCTTGCTTCCCTATTGCGCGATAAGCCGCAAATCGTATTCGATGCGCTACGCGCCGCGGAGATTCGCGAACGCGCCGAAGCCGAGCAGCGCGCGCGCGCCGCGATCGCCGCGAATCTCGAGGCGATCCGCGGCGCGGATTCGCCCGTCCTCGGCAATCCCGATGGAAACGTCACGATTGTCGAGTTCTTCGACTATCAATGTCCCTATTGCCGGCGCGTGACGCCCGGTTTGCTCAACACCGTAGCTGCCGACGGCCAAGTGCGCCTGATCATGAAGGAATGGCCGATTCTCGGCCCGGATTCCGTGTACGCCGCGCGCGTGGCGCTCGCCGCGCACAAGCAAGGCAAATATGCCGAAATCCACCATGCCATGATGTCTGCGGAAAATCGGTTGAACGAGCAAGCAATTCTCTCGATCGCAGCCAAGCTCGGCATCAATATCGCTCAACTCATGCGCGACATGTCCTCACCCGGAATCGACCGCGAATTACAGAACAACCACGAGACCGCCCGCTCGCTCGGCCTCGAAGGAACGCCCGCCTTCATCGTCGGCAAGGAACTCGTGCCGGGCGCCGCCAATGCCGAAACCTTGCGCGCGCTCATCGCACGCGCCCGGAAAGGCTAGGAGCCAAGCGCCTCGGGACGCGCTTCGCCAGACGGCCTGGTCCACAGGCGCATGAAATAGCCGTTGTCGATCGGATCTCCGTGGTGGAGTCCGTTGCCTGCGTAATCGGGCTGGATTTCCTTGCCGCGCTCGACGTACACCGCGTCGTCGCCCACCAGCACGAACGACACCGCCCGACGCGCCACATTCGTCTGGTTGCCGTCGGAGCCGTGCAGCGTCATGCCATGAAACACTAGGCAATCACCCGGCGCCATGTCCCAGGACAGCCGGCGGCGGTCGCGGCGCAATTCCTCGACTTCGGGCGGCGCGGCGAAGCCATCGCCATCACCATAGCCCTCGTACCAGCCGCCATTTACCCGCTCGGGCCGAAAGCGTTTGCCCCAGCGGTGCGATCCGGCCATGGCGTTCAAGCACACATCGCGGCCGACCTGATCGAGCGGCAGCCAAACGACGCACATCTTCTCGCCTTCCATGCAATAGAACGGCTGATCGTGATGCCAAGGCGTCCGGCGCGAGGTGCCGGGCTCCTTCACCCACAGCGCATCGTGCAGGAAGTTCACGCGGTAAGAGCGCATCAGCCGTCCGGCCGTCTCGCCCAAGGGCGAGCGCGCGGCAAATTCGCGAAAGGCCGGTACGCGCAAATGGACTTGAAGGTCGCTGAAAAACCCGCCGCCCTCGCCGCACACCGTGTGATCCTGGGCGAAGGGGCCCGGCCGGGCGCGCGCCGCCGCGACACCGGCGCGCAAGATCTCGATCCATTCGGCGTCGAAAACGCCGCGCAGGCACACGATGCCATCGCGCTCGTAAGTCTCTATGTCGCCCGGGCCAACCGCGCCCGCCACCGTGCGCCGCATCGATCCTCTCCCCTCGTCCATGCCTAGACCATGGTCGCCTCGATCCCGCGCGCGCGACAGGCGCCCGCATCCGAAACGTCAATCGCATGCTCGCCATCGAATGGCCGGAGCGAGATTTACGTTTCGCTCGGCGGAGGCGATTCCAAACGAAACACCCCCGCTCTCTGTCCGCCATTCTAGCCCAAGCTCCGTCCCAAGGCCGCCGCTTTCCATTGCATGGGGGATGCACGTGCGCTATGCCTGTCGGGGAAAGGCCATCCTCGGAGGGTTAATTGCCTGATATTAAACCCATTTTGGTACTGAACGGCCCCAATTTGAACCTCTTGGGGACGCGCGAGCCGGAGATTTATGGCCGAGACACTCTGCGCGATATCAAGGCGCGCTGCGCGGCCCACGCGAAGACATTGGGCCTGAAGATCGATTTCCAGCAGTCCAATCACGAGGGCGAGCTGGTCGATTGGATTCAGGGTGCGCGCAATTCGGCATCGGGCATTATCATCAACGCCGCCGCGCTGACGCATACCTCGGTGGCGCTCCTCGATGCGCTGACGGCGGCCGAGCTGCCCGTGGTCGAGGTGCATTTGTCGAACATTTATCGCCGCGAGAGCTTCCGCCACCACTCGTATATCTCGGCCGCGGCGACGGGCATCATCTGTGGTTTCGGGCCGCGCGGCTATCTTTTGGCTCTCGACGCCATGGTCGAGCTCGTCAAGCCGATACGCAAAGGAGCGCGCCGATGAGCCGGATCGAACGCGCGCTTGTTCTCGAACTCGCGGCCCTACTCGAGGAAACAGGCCTTACCGAAATCGAATATGCCCAGGGCGATTGGCGTGTGCGTCTGGCCCGGCACGCGGCGGCCATCGCCGTTGCGCCGGCTCCGACACCGGCGCCCGCCGCGCTTCCCGTGAGGGACGCCGTGCCCGATGCCAGCCATCCCGGCGCCGTCCCCTCACCCATGGTGGGCACCGCCTTTCTCGCCCGCGAGCCGGGCTCGGCGCCCTTCGTGAAAATCGGCCAAGCCGTGCGCGAGGGCGAAACCCTTTTGCTGATCGAGGCCATGAAGACCTACAACGAGGTTCGCGCGCCGCGCGCGGGCAAGGTTGCGCGCATCCTCGTCGGCGACGGCACGCCCGTCGAATTCGGCGAGACGCTGTTGATTCTCGAATAGCCGGCGCTTCATGTTCGAAAAGATCCTGATCGCGAACCGAGGCGAGGTCGCGCTGCGCATCCACCGCGCCTGCCGCGAGATGGGCATCAAGACAGTCGCCGTCCATTCGACAGCCGATGCCGACGCCATGCATGTACGCCTCGCGGATGAAAGCGTGTGCATCGGCCCGCCCCCGGCGCGCGACAGCTATCTCAACATTCCGGCCATCATCACGGCCGCCACCATCGCGGGCGTGGACGCGGTGCACCCGGGTTATGGATTTTTGTCGGAGAACGCCAACTTCGCCGCCATCGTCGAGGAGCACGGTTTTACCTTCATCGGCCCGTCGGCGGAGCACATTGCGCTCATGGGCGACAAGCTGGCCGCGCGCGCCCAGATGCAATCGCTCGGCGTACCAGTCGTGCCGGGGTCGGACGGACCGCTGACCGACGAGGAACAGGCCTACGCGCTGGCCGAGCGCATCGGATTTCCCTTGCTGGTCAAGGCTGCGGGCGGAGGCGGCGGCAAGGGCATCCGCAAGGCTGCCTCGCGCAACGAGCTCGCCGACCAGCTCGCGATGGCGCGGCGCGAAGCGCAGGCCGCGTTCGGCAATCCCACGGTCTATATCGAGCGTTTCCTCGAACGCCCTCGCCATATTGAGATGCAAATCCTAGGCGACGGCCTCGGCCATGTCGTCCACATGGGCGAGCGCGACTGTTCCATCCAACGCAATCGTCAAAAAATCATCGAGGAGGCGCCGAGCCCGGCCTTGAACGCCCACCAGCGCGAGGAGCTTGGCGAAATCGCGACCCGTGCCATGCGCGCCATTGCCTACAAGAGCGCGGGCACGCTCGAATTTCTCTACGAAGACGGAAAATTCTTCTTCCTCGAGATGAATACGCGCCTTCAGGTCGAACACCCCGTGACCGAGATGATCAGCGGCATCGACATCGTGCGCGAGCAGATTCGCATCGCCGCTGGCGCGCCGCTCGACCTCGAGCAATCCGACATTACCCTTTCGGGCCATGCGATCGAGTGCCGAATCAATGCCGAAAATCCCGACACCTTCGCGCCCTCGCCCGGCCGGGTGGTCGAATATCACCCAGCGGGCGGGCTGGGCGTGCGCGTCGATTCGGCACTCTATGCAGGCTGCACCGTGCCGCCGCACTACGACAGCCTCGTGGCGAAGCTGATCGTCCACGGCCGCACGCGTAACGAATGCCTGCTACGCCTGCGCCGTTCGCTCGACGAGTGCGTGATCGGCGGCATCGAGACCACCATTCCGCTGCTCCGCCGCCTGACCGACGCGCCGGATTTCATCGACGGCAACTATGACATCCACTGGCTGGAGCGCCATATGGCCGAGGTGCGCCCCGCGCGCCCGGCCCGCACCGAATGAACCGGGTCACGCCGGATATCCTGCTTCAGGCCTATGCCGTCGGCCTGTTTCCCATGGCCAAGGCCCGCAAAGACCGGGCGGTGTTCTGGGTCGATCCGCAAGAGCGCGGCATTCTGCCTCTGGACGGCCTGCATTTGCCGCGCAGTCTGCGTAAGACCATCCGCCGCGGCGCCTTCGAAATTCACATCGACTCGGCGTTCGGCGCCGTCATTCGCGCCTGCCGCGAGGCCACGGCGGCGCGTGAAGAATCCTGGATCAACGACGAAATTGTCGAATTGTTCGAGGCGTTGCACGACCGCGGGCACGCGCACAGCGTGGAGTGCTGGCGCGACGGTACGCTGGTCGGAGGGCTCTACGGCGTGGCGCTCGGCGCCGCGTTCTTCGGCGAAAGCATGTTCACCCGCGCGCGCGACGCGAGCAAGGTGGCGCTCGTCGCCCTGGTCGGCCATCTCCGGCGCGGCGCTTTTGGGCTGCTCGATTGCCAATTCATGACCGAACATCTGAGGCGCTTCGGCACGATCGAGATAGCGCGCGAGGACTACCGCGTGCGCTTGGCCGCCGCCGCGCGCAAGACGGCAATTTTCTATCCGGACTTCGCGGGCTTCG